>NZ_LNAK01000134.1:545008-748813 GCF_001445685.1 Rhodococcus sp. KB6
GCCTTGGAGGTGCTGGACGGCGAGTCCGAGCTACCGGAATCACTGGAACAACCAGCCAGAAGCAGCGCCGCGGCGCTTGCGGCGGCAATAACTACAGGAAAGCGCATCACAGGTTTACGTCGCATCAGTCGAGCCTTACTGTCTTGATGTCGGTGGTCAGATTCGGCTTGCCGTCACCCTCTGGCGTCGATCCGCCGGCCGCGACCTTGTCCAAAGTGGCGAGCCCGGTTTCGTCGATCGTGCCGAAAACCGTGTACTGCGGGGGGAGTTGTGAGTCGCCGTAGACGAGGAAGAACTGGCTGCCGTTGCTACCGGGTGCCCCGGTGTTGGCCATCGCAACCGTGCCGCGCGCGTAGGTGACGGGCTCCTGCGCTGCCGGGTCGGTGGTGGAATACGCCGTGGTGGGGAATTCGTTGTCGAAGCCGTAGCCCGGTCCGCCGGTGCCGGTGCCGGACGGGTCACCGCACTGCAGCACCTGGAGCGAGGGGCTCGTCGTCATGCGGTGGCAGGTGGTGTCGTTGAAGTAGTCCTGCTGCGCCAAGCTCACGAAGCTGTTGACCGTGCACGGAGACTTCGTTCCGTCGAGTGTGAGCCCGATGTTTCCCTGCGAGGTCTCGACGCTGATGCTCGGCGTCGCGTCCGGCGCGGTGGTGGGAATCCCGTCGGTACGAGGAGGGTTGTTGGCCTTGGACGCGGTAGCGCCGTCGGCTGGATACGAGCAGGAAACCGTGTCGGCCAGTGGCGTCGACAGACCGGCCGGCATTGCACCCGCGGTCTGTGGCGTGAGGCTCGAGTCGTCGGCAGCAGTGTTGGTGGTGTTCGCGTCGTCGTCACTGCGATTGCTCAGCCAGATGAGTCCACCGACGACGCCGACTACGACGACCACGCCGAGCGCAGTTCCGGCTATCGTCATCTGCTTGCGCTTGCGGGCACGTTCTGCGCGACGTTCGAGCTGACGCTCGAGCTTGCGTTTCGCCGCCTCGCGGCGTTGCTCGTTACTCGGCACTGCTGTAGTCCTCCGTATCGCGGGTGGATCGTGGTCGGCCGGCCGAGCGACACCCTGGGGGTCGGCTTCGGCAAGCGGCTCTACTCGTCGTCAGAGTCTCCCATTGCAACCTGAGAACTTACTGGCGGGGCAGCAGCTTAGGCTGTAACCGACAGCGTGTTGTTTGTTTCCACCCTTCGAAGAGGAGTTGCCCCCGTGCTCGTCACTGGTTTTCCGGCCGGGATGTTCCAAACCAACTGCTACATACTCGCTCAGGACGACGCGTGCGAGTGCGTAGTCGTAGATCCGGGTCAGGATGCAGCTGAGCCGCTCTTCGAATATCTGGACTCCAAGGACATGTCGGTCACGGCGGTCCTCCTGACGCACGGTCATCTCGATCACGTGTGGTCGGCCCGCGAGGTCTGTGAGCGGTATTCCGTACCCGCGTACATCCATCCCGAGGATCGCTACATGCTCAGCGATCCGGCACGGGGGATCGGCCCGACGATGAAGGAATTCATTCAAGGCATGACGTTCGTGGAGCCGGACGAGGTGATCGAACTGGCCGACGGAGACAAGATCACCGAGGCCGGAATGACGTTCGTCGTGGACCACACACCCGGGCACACGCAGGGATCGGTGGTGTTCCGCACCCAGGCGAACACCGAGAGCGGGCCCGTGGATTTGGCGTTCACCGGTGACACTCTGTTCCAGGGTTCCATCGGGCGCAGCGACCTGCCCGGCGGAAATCACGAGCAGTTGCTCGCTTCGATCGCCCGCAAGCTATTGGTACTCGGTGACGAGACAGTGGTCCTGCCCGGGCATGGCGGAAACAGTTCGATCGGCGCCGAGCGAAGCTCGAATCCGTTTCTCGTTGGACTCAGCGCACAAGAATAAGGAAAAGTACCTCTCGTGAGTAAAGCCAGCACCTTCTCTGCACCCAAGGGCATTCCGGACTACGTTCCGCCGCAGTCAGCCGAATTCGTCGCCGTTCGTGACGGTTTGACGCGCGCCGCGAGATTGGCCGGATACGGCCACATCGAATTGCCGATCTTCGAGGACACCGGCCTGTTCGCTCGCGGTGTCGGTGAGTCGACCGACGTCGTCAGCAAAGAGATGTACACATTCGCCGACCGCGGTGACCGTTCGGTGACGTTGCGTCCCGAGGGAACCGCCGGAGTCATGCGTGCGGTCATCGAGCACAGCCTCGATCGTGGACAGTTGCCGGTCAAGGTCAGCTACGCGGGCCCGTTCTTCCGCTACGAGCGCCCGCAGGCCGGTCGCTACCGCCAGTTGCAGCAGGTCGGCGTCGAAGCCATCGGGATCGACGACCCCGCGCTCGACGCTGAGGTCATCGCGATCGCCGACGCCGGATTCCGGTCGTTGGGGCTCGACGGCTTCCGCCTCGAAATCACCTCTCTCGGTGACGACACCTGCCGGCCGCAGTATCGCGAACTGCTGCAGGAGTTTCTCTTTGCACTCCCACTCGACGAAGACACGCGTCGACGCGCCGAGATCAACCCGCTCCGCGTGCTCGACGACAAGCGCCCAGATGTACGCGAGATGACGGCCGGCGCACCGCTCATGCTCGATCACCTGTCCGAGAGCTGCAAGGCGCACTTCGACGAGGTGCTAGCGCACCTGGACGCATTGGGCGTTCCGTACGTCGTCAACCCGCGCATGGTCCGCGGCCTCGACTACTACACCAAGACAACCTTCGAATTCGTGCACGACGGACTGGGTGCGCAGTCCGGAATCGGTGGTGGTGGTCGTTACGACGGTCTGATGGAACAGCTGGGTGGACAGCCGCTCTCGGGCATCGGGTTCGGAATCGGCGTCGACCGCACGGTTCTCGCGCTCGAGGCCGAGGGCAAGTCCGTTGCGCCACCGGCGCGTGTCGACGTCTTCTGTGTACCGATGGGTGCCGAGGCGAAGGCTGCACTGGTGAAGATCGCACATCAGTTGCGTGCCAATGGGATTCGCGTCGACCTGGCGTACGGAAACCGTGGCGTGAAGGGCTCGATGAAGGCAGCTGATCGTTCGGGTGCCGCGATCGCTTTGGTTCTCGGCGAGCGTGAACTCGAAGAGGGCGTTGTCGTTGTCAAACAGTTGGCAACAGGTGAGCAGGAGACAGTGGCGCTCGACCAGGTTGTCGACAAGCTCGGGGAACTCGTTGAGCACTGAGGCCGAACCGGTTTCGCTCGATCTGGTTCCCGTGGCGTTGATCGCGCCGCGGCTGAAGAAGTTCGCCGTTGTTGTCGTGGTGTTCGGTGTGGTCGTCGGGTTGATCGTCAGTGTGTTCTCGACGGCGACCGTTGGAGTGATCGTCGGTGCCGTCATCGCGGTGCCGACGTCACTGGCGATCCTGATGACGCTGCGCCGACATATCACGTTGTACGGCAACAGAGTTCGTGCGCAAGCTGGTTTTCGAACCAACGACGTCGACGTGGCCGAGGTACTCACGGCGGCATTGACGGTGCGATCCGGCCGGATCAGCGAAGTCAGCTTGACGCTCGGCGACGGACGGTCCACCGTGCGGATCCCGCTCGCGCTGTATACCGCGGGGGGTGGGCGCGAGTTGGAGATCCTTGCACTCCGCAAGCTCGCCGACGCGCTGGCGGCCAGCGAGTTGGTACCGGCTGCCGCGTTGTCCTCGGTGCTGATCGAACAGTTGCGTGCCGAAGCCCGCGGCGCCGGACTCGCCGAGCGTCCGCTCTACCGCGCCGTCGAACTCGTGACGGCGGAGGGACGAGTGCCGAGAACCACACTGACAGACCACGAAGTGGCCGGTTTACTCGACTAGCGTGGAAACCGTTCTTACAGCGTTGTAGAACGGACAGTCGTGAAAACGGCAGGTGAGGAGTCGGCAATGAGTATTGCGCCCGTAACCGTCACGGTAACCGGAGCGTCGGGTCAGATCGCATACGGAATGCTTTTCCGCATAGCTGCGGGGGAGATGCTCGGCGCTGACGTCCCGATCAAACTTCGACTGCTCGAGATTCCTGCCGCCGTGTCCGCTGCCGAAGGCGTTGCGATGGAACTCGAAGACGGCGCATTTCCGTTGCTGAGCTCCATCGACATCACCGACGATCCCGATGTCGCCTTCTCCGGCGCGAACGTCGGGATGCTGGTCGGCGCACGTCCGCGGAGCAAGGGGATGGAGCGTGCCGACTTGCTGAGTGCGAACGGCGCGATATTCACAGCCCACGGGAAGGCGATCAACAACAACGCAGCCTCGGACGTCAAGGTGCTGGTCGTGGGAAATCCGGCCAACACCAACGCGCTCATCGCGATGAACAATGCACCGGATGTGCCCGATACTCGGTTCAGTGCACTGACGCGTCTCGACCACAACCGAGCGATCGCGCAGGTGGTGAAGAAGACCGGGGTTCGTGCGTCGTCGGTGCGCAAGGTGTCCGTCTGGGGAAACCATTCGGCGACGCAGTACCCGGACCTGTCCCACGCGACTGTCGCAGGTGAGCCTGCACTCGCGGTGATCGACGACCGCGACTGGGTGGAGAACGATTTCATCCCGACTGTGCAGGTGCGAGGCACCGCCATCATCGCTGCGCGTGGATCGTCCTCTGCGGCGAGTGCGGCCAGCGCGTCGATCGACCACGTCCGCGACTGGGTGATCGGTACCGCCGAGGACGACTGGGTATCCATGGCCGTCTGTTCGGACGGTTCCTACGGGGTGCCCGAAGGATTGATCTCGTCCTTCCCTGTGACCTGTGCCGATGGCGAGTTCGCTATCGTGCCCGACCTCGCGATCGACGACTTCTCGCGCGAACGGATCGACCTGTCCGTCAGCGAACTGGAGCAGGAGCGTGCGGCGGTGCGGGAGTTGGGCTTCGTCTGAGGTTTGTCTTGATCAGAGATCTCGGAACAGGTACTGATCGGGATCGTCAGCCCCGAGCACGGGCGGCGACACCATCGGCAGATCGTCGACCATCGAATTCTCGTCGCCGGCAGTGACGAGATACCTCGGGGTAGTGCGTGACGACTCGTCGTCCCGAGATCCGCGGGGTCCACCGCCCAGCATGCCGCCCGGCGACATGCCGCTACTGCCGACTGTCGACGATGGTGCACCCAGGCCGGGCGTTGCTACCGGAACCGGTTGAACTGCAGCAACTCCCGCTGCACCCCTCACCATTCCGCCGGTAGTGCCACCGCTTCCGCTCACCCATGCTCCGCCAGAGCTTGCCGTCGCACTGGGTGACGGCGACGCGCCGGCTGCGAGTGACGTCGACGGATTGCCTGCGCCCCACAGCTTGTCGACGCCGGTCGGAAGCCCGGCGCCGGCCCGTGCAGCCGAAGTTCGAACAGCCTCTGTGCCTGGCTGAGTGGAGTCCGGGTGGGTGGAGTACGGTGCATCACTGGCATCGGTTGAGGCAGAAAGAGGTTGGGCGATCTGACGGGCGGCGTTGTTGATTGCCTCCGCAGTGACCAGGTTGGAGAGTGCCTCACTGGTCGGTGGGGTCGGCACGGGGATCGGTCCGGCAAGGGCGTTCATGGCTGCGGTGTGCCCGAGCATCTCCCCACGCGTCCGAGTCACCGCCGCGACGGCTGCCTGCATGTGTTCAGCTGCCGAGGCAAGCAACATCGCCTGTCCTGGTGGTGTCCACGCGATGGGCGCGGCAGCTGCAACCGTGGTGGCGAAGGACTGCGCGATTGCCGCGAGATTCGCGTTGCCTCGCTGCACCGATTCCGCGGCGGCGGCAGCAGTTTTCGATATCGCGGTTCCGCGTTCGCTCAATTCTGCGCCGCTGTTCTGGGCGGATCGCGACAGTTCGGTCGCGGCGTCACTGCCGGTGCTGTTCCAGGTCTGGCCCACGTCGGCGACCGCGCTTCGGGACAGTCCCATGGCGTGGTCGATGAGAGTGGACGCCTGATCGAAGATGCCGACGGGATCGATGCCCGCAAAAGTGCCTGTGCCGAGACTCTTCCCGAGTTCGATCAAGGGCGCGAACAGATCTTCGATTCCGGGGAGTGCCGGTACCGGTATGCCGGCGAGCATCGATTCGACCACATTGTTCGGCAGTACCGGGGCAGGAGCGCCACCGTGAAGGAATTCGATGACGGTTGTCGAGTCGTCTTCGGTGCTCACGCGGTCGCGCCCGTCGATCCGGCCGCAGCGGTCAGATCTGTTGCGATTGCATGATCTGTGGTGTCGTAGGCCTGCGCGGCTGCACCGGCCGTCGCGGCGTTGCCGGCGTAGAACGTGGCGAGTGCTGCAACATCTTTGGTGTGTGTGGCCTGAGCGCGCGCGAATGCTTCGAGAAATTCGATCCCGACGGGGCCCACGGCCGGTGCGACTGCTGCGATGTTTGCACCCAGATCGACGGCGGCGGCCTGCGCGATGCGTCCTGCCGCTTCGGTCGACGTCGAGCCGTACTTTCGGATGCCGTCAGTGGCGACAGTCAATTCGCTCATCATTACCCCCCAGTTGGTAAGCGTCGTGAGAACTTTAGCGGACCACTGTGGGCCCTTACAGGGAGACGACGCGACCTACTCAGCGGTTCCGGACAACCTGGACGAAGTGGCAGAGATTACATTCGGCTCCGGTGTTGGTATTACGAGTGCGATCGATTTGGCACACTCGAACCATGCGAACCGCTTCGGACGTCATCCTCCGACTCACGTCCGATCCAGCTCGCTGTGGACTGGTGATGGATTTCGACGGCGTGCTTGCACCCATCGTCGACGATCCGTCGGCGAGTGCGCTACTGCCCGGCGCCGAAGACGTGCTTGCGACCCTGGCCGAGCATCTCGGTGTTGTCGGCTTGCTCTCGGGACGGCCTGTGTCGTTCTTGCGAGAGCGGCTCAGCTTGAATTCCGTTGTGCTCATGGGTTCCTACGGCGTCGAGACCTGGACGGACGACGGAATCCACGTGCTTCCGGCCGTCGCGGCGTTCAGTGATGCTGTCGCCGAAGCAGAAGCCGAATTGCGACGCTTGTTCGACTCTCCGGCAGTTGCTGGCATCCATGTCGAGAGCAAAGGCCTTGCGGTGGCCGTGCATTGGCGTCGGGCCGCGGATCGTGCGGTCGCGCAGCGCCTGGTGGAAGCAGCGACGACAGAAATCGCGAGCCGGACCGGGTTGCGGCGTGAGCCCGGCAAGTTGGTCGAGGAATTGCGTCCACCCGTTGAGGAGGACAAGGGGACAGGCCTCCTTCGCGCGATCGCGGCCGCAGGGGTCGACGTCGTCGCGTACGCGGGCGACGACCGGGGTGACCTACCGGCCTTTGCCGTTGTCCTTGCCTCGGGTGGAGAAGCGTTGGTGGTCAAGGGCGACGACATCGCACCGGAAGTGGCTGCTGTCGACGGCGTCCAGTTCGACGGCCCGCAGGCATTCCTCGATTGGATGAAAGAGCTTGCCGCGCAACTGGAACGCTGACGCGTAAGGTCAGTCTGCCAGGAACTCGACCAGGTCTTATTTCGAGGTGCCGCGTCCGCGGGGCAGAGTGACGCGAACCCGCGCGTGCCCTGTTCCTTGGCGTGATCGACAAGCGCTGCGGGTTCTGTCAACGCGAAACTGGCCGCACCGGAAGGGCTCCGGTGCGGCCAGTTTTGGTCTTGGTCGGTTTGCGACTCGGTCAGGCGTCGCGCTTGTTGACGACGGCGATGCTGATTCCGAATATCACCAGCACAAACGCTGCGAAGTAGAACAAGCTTCCCCAAGGGCCCCAATGGAAATTGGTGCTCGAACCCGAAGAGAGGAAGTGGTCGGCGTTGGCGAACGGGAGGAACGGTGTGACGTTTCTGCCGAAGGATCCGAACATGCCGAACAGGCTCTCGATGAGCAGTGGCCACAGCAGCAGTAGTGCAATGGCGCCTGCGGACTGACGAAGGAGTGCTCCGACGGCGATGGCAAGGGCAACGCAGAGGAACGCGAAGATCGGTACGCCGTAAACGGCGCGCCAGGCGTCGGCGTTGTCCAGTGCCAGATTGGTGGAACCTTCAGAGCCTGCCGCAGCTTTGGTGATGAATACCGCGCCGAGCATGAGAACGAAGGACAGCACCGCGCCGAAAGCCCCGATCAGGCAGGCTTTGGCGATCAGAACCGAAGCCCGACTCGGGATGGCCTGGAAGGTGGTACGGATGATGCCGAAGCGGTACTCGCTGGTGATCGCGAGCGCCGCCATGATCATCAGGACCATGACGCCGAATCCGGATACTCCTAGCCCCGCGTCGTTGAACGTGGGGAGGAATTTCTCGAAATCAGGAGTTCCTGATGCGGCTTCGTCGTTGTACGCCTGAATGCTCGAACTCGACGAACGCCCGATCATCCAGGCGACGCCCAACCCTAGGACGATGATTGTGATCGTGCACCACAGCGGCGACTTGGTCGTGGTGATCTTGATACGTTCAGCACTGAGAACAGCCATTACAGTGCACCTCCCATAGCGTGCTGTGTGTTTGCGTGGTGGGCTCCGGCGCCCGGATCGATACCGGATGCGTGGTACTGGACATCGTCCCCGGTCAACTTCATGAACGCATCCTCGAGCGATCCCTGCACAGAAGCCAACTCGTGCAACACGATTCCCTGCGAACCAGCCAAACCACCGATCACATCGGTGGTCGAATCCACGACCACCAACACCGGCTCCGATCCTGAATGTTCCTCGCGGACAGTCAGTCCCTGGGCAGTCAATGCGGCATGGAGAGCGTCCAATTGTGGGCTGCGCACGCGCACCGTCGACTCCGACGAACGATCCACGAACTCCGCGACCGTCGAATCCGAAATCAACCGACCCCGACCGATCACCACCAACTGCTCCGCCGTGAGCGCCATCTCCGACAGGAGGTGACTCGACACGAGCACCGTGCGGCCCTCGGCCGCCAACCGCTGCATGAACTTACGAATCCAGACGATGCCCTCCGGATCGAGACCGTTGACCGGCTCGTCGAACAACAACACCTTCGGATCCCCCAACAGCGCACCCGCCAACCCCAGACGCTGCGACATACCGAGCGAGAACCCGCCGGCCTTCTTGCCCGCCACCTCGGACAATCCGACCAACCCGAGCACCTCGTCGACGCGGGACTTCGGGATCCCGTTCGAAGCAGCCATCCACTGCAGATGTGCACGCGCGCTGCGATTGGGGTGCACCCACTTCGCATCCAGCAACGCACCCACCGTCCGCAACGGCGTCTTGAGCTCGCGGTACGGCTTGCCCTCGATCAACGCCGCACCCGACGTCGGCTGATCCAAACCCAGGATCATCCGCATCGTCGTCGACTTGCCTGCACCGTTCGGGCCCAGGAAGCCCGTCACGATGCCCGGCTTGACCGTGAACGACAAGTCGTCCACCGCTTTCGTCGGTCCGTAAACCTTGGTCAATCCCCTCAGTTCAATCATGAGGAGAACTGTGCCCTACCGGCACTGACCAGCACATCGGTCCCGAGGATGACATGAACCCTGAGATGTGAATACGGCAGTTCAGGGAAAACCCTGTGCTCGACCGGAAGTCGGAACTGGCGCGGCATGCGGGTAGGGCGCATCGAAGTCGCCGTCGAACAATCGCCAGTAGAAGTCGTTCATCCTCGCAGCGACGGGCGCGTGCCGTGTCACGATCGCGGCCACCTCTGGTGTCACATCACCTGGAATATGACCTGTGGCGCATCGTCGTACGTACTGGTTGCGGGCGACTGGTCCGCCGCTCGTCGGCCTCGGTACCCCGCAGACCTCGGTCACCAGCCAGTTGACCAGAAGCATGGCGGCGTAGTCGGCGTCATGAGTGGCGTGGCGCCGGACGAAGTCGTGCTCGGCAGTCGACAGGTCGAAGTGTGGGGATGTGGCCAGTCCGAAGTCGGTGAGATAGATCCGCTCCATGTCGGTGCGCATGTTGCCGAAATGTCCGTCCATGTGCAGCAACTGTCGATCGCGCAAGAATGCCACGATCTCCGAAAACTGTCGCTCGACTTCGGCAGCTTTGGCGGACGGGTTGTCTTCCAGCCAATTCGAGATCGGGTGTTCGATGTACTCGCAGAACAGTACGAGGCTGCACGGCGCAGCGGCAAGCGCTTCGAGACGGGTCCGCACTTCACGGCTGGCGCCGGCGGTGTGAACGGAATCGATGTCGGCGTGTTCGGCCGCAACGGGCGAACGTCCGGGAAGTATCCGCCAGTGGTAAAGCATTGGGAACGACTGTGTTTCGCCGGCCAGAACGGCATCGGTGACCACGATGTTCGCGGCCAGTTCTCGCCAGGCGTTGAAGCTTGGGCCACCAATGCCGTACTGGCAGAACGTCGGCAGATCGAAATGGTTGGAAGTAGAGCCCACCTCGGCGATTTCCCGCACGCTCAGTGGGATGCGTTTGGTGAATACCGGAACGCCGTTGAGCCTGTTGTCATAGACCCTGATCACTCCTGCGGCGCCACCTACGCCGACACTCGAGATTTGAACGGTGTCGACCAGTCGGGCCAGTTCGACATCGTTCTGGGAAGACAGGAACGCCGACAGCTTTCGGTGGCGGTCAATCCTGACGTCTGTCATTCCACGACTGTGCCACAGGCTCGTCCGGCTTCGATTTCGCGGAGCCGCCTGTCGAAGTCACCGATTCTGGCGGTGTCCTCGTAGTAGTCCTCTTGCTCGATGATCTTTCCCACTTGGTCCGAACGAGAAGCACTGTTCGATTTCGATAGATGACGGCGCCGTCGGGGCCAAGGGCTCGGTCGTCGAAACGGGCGAGCAGGGTCATGCGCCAGAGTGGACCACCGAAATACGCTTCGGTGACCGCGCCTTGAAGCCCCGCATCGACAAATTGTTGGAGAAACGTCTCGATTCGGTCCCCATCGCTTCATCTTCGAAGCTTGTCGTGGCATCGAATGCCCTGTCAACGATGTGCCCGGGTCTGCTGATATCTGACAGAGAATTGGATATTGACAGTGACTGTCACAATAGGTGAGACTCGCATTATCGAGAATGGCCGGATCTCGGCCGAGGCGGGAGGACGTTGCTGATGTCACTACGGGAGAGACAGCGGTTGCAGGTGCGAGCAGACATTCAACGTGCGGCATTCGATCTGTTCGCGCGTGACGGTTTCGAGGATGTGACCACCGAGCAGATTGCGGCGGCAGCGGGGGTATCGGCGAGTACGTACTTCCGGCACGTTCGTAACAAGGAGGATCTGCTGTTGGATCCGGTCAGGCAGGGCGGCGCCGGAATCGTGACGCTGCTCGAGGATCGCCCGGCATCCGAGTCGGCTGATCTTGCGATCTCGCGGGCAATCCTGGAACGCTCCAATGCTTTCGAGTCCTCGGAGATCGATCAGTGGCGAGCAGCGTTCCGCACCGCGCCGCACCTGATGGATCGAGTCGCCCTGATCGCGCCCGAGCATCGTGATCGGTTGGTCGAGTTGGTGGCACAACGGATGTACCTCGATCCGGAAAATGACAGCCGCCCAGGACTTCTCGTTCATTTGATGTTGGCAGCGGCGGAGTTCGGTTATCGGCAATGGATACGTAACCCTCACAAGCGCGGGGCATCACTTCCCGTGTGCGTCGAGGGGGCGCTCGACGCAGTTCGGGGATCCCGGTGGCACACGCAGGACGAAGATGACACGAAAGGTCGTGACCAGTGATGGACGAGAACTCTCAGGGCGCCGCGCCGCCCGTAGTGGATGTCGTTGTTGTCGGATCGGGGGCTGCCGGCATGTCCGCAGCCATCACCGCAGCCCGCAACGGACTCTCGACGATACTCGTGGAGAAGTCCGAATACTGGGGCGGTTCGTCGTCCCGGTCCGGGGGCGGCGTGTGGATTCCGGGAAACTCGATACTTCGCCGCGAGGCACCGAAAGATGATATCGACTCTGCGCGAACATATCTGAAGAGCATTGTCGGAGAGGATGCAGACAGCGACCGAATCGACACGTATCTCGATCGAGGTCCGGAAGCCCTCGATTTCCTGATTCGTCACTCTGCACTCGAGCTCGAATGGGTGAAGGGTTACTCCGACTACTTTCCCGAGGCACCTGGCGGACGTGCAAGCGGCCGCTCGTGCGAGCCGCGCCCGTTCGACGCGCGAGCTCTGGGCGACGATCTTGCGACACTTCATCCGCCGTACATGAAGGTTCCGCTCAACATGGTTGTCCAACAATCTGATTACCGTTGGCTGAGCACGGGGATCCGGCATTGGCGGGGTCCGGTGCGGATGCTTCGGGTAGGAATGAGATCCCTGGCCGCAAGAGCTCGGAAGAAGAAGCTGATCGGGCTCGGGCCGGCGCTCATGGCCGAACTGATGCTCGGAGTTCGGGACGCCGGAGTGACGGTGGAGCTCGGGACGAGGCTTGTGGATTTGGTGACCGACAGTGATCGTGTCGTGGGTGTGCGACTCGAGTCCGGGGGAGTGCAGACCACCATGCACGCTCGATGCGGTGTCATCCTCGCGTGTGGCGGGTTCGACAACAACGACGACATGCGAGGCGAGTACCAGCGACGGCCGAGTAGCGCGCAGTGGACTCTCGGGGCACCGACCAATACCGGGGATGGCATCCGTGCAGCTCTACGCGTCGACGCCGCAATTTCGTACATGGACGACGCGTGGTGGGCCCCGTCGATTCCACTGCCCAAAGGCCCGTGGTTCGCCTTGGCGGAACGCTCGTTGCCTCGCAGCCTCATGGTCAACGCCAGCGGTCAGCGCTTCATGAACGAGTCACTTCCCTATGTCGAAGCGGCACACGCCATGTTCGGCGGAAAGTACGGCCGAGGTGAAGGACCCGCTGAGAACATCCCGGCTTGGCTGATCTTCGATCAGACGTACCGTGACCGTTACCTGTTCGCGGGGGTTCCGGCGCGCAGGCCGATACCTCGGTCGTGGATCGAATCGGGTGCGATCGTGCGAGCTGGATCGATTGCCGAACTCGCTGCCGAGATCGGAGTGCCGGGCGATGCGCTGTCCGCGACCATCACACGATTCAACAGTCACGCGCGCGACGGAGTCGATCGCGACTTCGGCCGTGGGACAAGCAGATACGACCACTACTACGGCGACTGCACCAACAGGCCCAACTCCAGCCTCGGAGAACTCACGAAGGGTCCGTTCTATGCCGCGAAGATGGTGCCTGGAGACCTGGGGACCAAAGGCGGCATCAACACGGACGCTCGCGCGCGAGCGTTGCGCGCCGACGGTTCGGTCATCGACGGGCTCTATGCAGCAGGTAACACCAGCTCACCGGTGATGGGTCATACCTATGCCGGTCCAGGTGCAACTATCGGTCCCGCAATGGTTTTCGGATATCTGGCGGCGCTCGATGCGGTCGGACGATCCCGCGACGGTAGTGAGCTCGAGACCGAAGGCAGGAATAATGGTTTGGCAGATCGCCGTGGGTAGGGTTCTCTTGACAGCGTGACCCACCTCAACATCGCCGACGTCGACTACTTTCTCCCTGATGGTCGGCAACTGCTCAGCGGTGTCAGCTTTCGGGTCGGCAACGGTGCAAAAACTGCACTGATAGGCCCCAACGGGACTGGTAAGACGACGTTGCTCCGCATTGTCGCCGGAGACGTCGTCGCCGACGAGGGCGCTGTCACTCGATCCGGAACACTGGGCGTGATGCGGCAATTCGTCGGCCAGGTTCGCGACGAGTCCACCGTGCGCGATCTTCTGTTGTCCGTCTCGCCGGCACGGATCCGGGACGCAGCACTGGCGCTCGATACGGCAGAAAACGCGATGATCGAGCGCGACGAGGAATCAACTCAAATGAAGTATTCGCATGCGCTGGCCGATTGGGCCGACGTGGGCGGCTACGAGACCGAAGACTTCTGGGACAAGGTCACTACCGCGGCTCTCGGTGTTCCCTATGACCGTGCGAAGTGGCGCGCGGCCAACTCCCTCAGTGGTGGCGAGCAGAAACGGTTGGTTCTCGAAGCACTGTTCGCTGGGCCCGACGACGCACTCCTACTGGACGAGCCGGACAACTACCTCGATGTTCCGGGCAAGCGATGGCTGGAAAAGACGATCTCGGAATCGTCGAAAGTGGTTTTGTTCGTCAGCCACGACCGCGAACTGATCGCCAACGCGGCCACCCACATCGTGACGCTCGAGCCCGGAATCAGCGGCGCAACGTCGTGGACGCACGGCGCTGGGCTGGCCAGCTACCACCAAGCCCGCGAGGATCGCAACGCTCGATTCGAAGAACTGCGCCGACGCTGGGACGAGGAGCACGCGAAATTACGTGCCCTGGTTCTGCGATTGCGTGAAAAGGCCAAGTTCAACGACGGCGTCGCTGCGCGGTATCACGCCTCGCAAACCAGGTTGGCGAAGTTCGAGGAGGCAGGGCCACCCGAAGCGATTCCACTTCAGCAGAAGGTGACGGTTCGGCTGGCGGGCGGGCGAACCGCCAAGCGCGCGTTGGTATGTCAAGATCTCGAGCTGACCGGATTGATGAAGCCTTTCGACACCGAGATCTGGTACGGAGATCGGGTTGCCGTGCTGGGCTCCAATGGATCCGGAAAGTCGCATTTCCTTCGGCTCTTGGCGGGTGGGGGGACCGATCCGGGGAGCGAGCATCTGCCCGTCGAGGCGCTCGACATCGCGCCGGTCGAGCACGGGGGTACTGCGACGCTGGGTGCCCGGGTACGTCCCGGATTGTTTGCGCAGACACACTCCAGGCCCGATCTGACCGGAAACACGCTGCTCGAGATCCTGCACATGGGCGACGAACACCGCAGCGGAATGGGACGCGAAGCGGCGAGCCGCGCGCTGGACCGTTACGGATTGTCCCAAGCTGCGGAACAGAAGTACGACGACCTGTCCGGCGGTCAGCAGGCACGATTGCAGATCCTGCTCCTCGAGCTCTCCGGCGCCACGATGTTGTTGCTCGACGAACCGACCGACAACCTTGACCTTCATTCGGCTGACGCGCTCGAGCAGGGCATTGCTCAGTTTGCCGGCACGGTCATCTCGGTCACGCACGATCGCTGGTTCGCGCGCGGGTTCGACAGGTTCCTCGTCTTCGGATCGGATGGGAACGTGTACGAGAGCGAGTCGCCGGTGTGGGACGAGGCCAGGGTCGAACGAGCGCGCTGAGATCGAGCAGCCACTCCCTACCTGGGGAGAGGCGGCAGCTCGTTGATCATCGCGCGAAGGAGGCCCGGATCGCTGCGATCCGATCGAGGCGGGGGACAGCGCGAAAGATCGAGCTGTGTCGGAAAGCGCCACACAACGCGACCTGGATCTACCCTGTTCACCGCCGAGTACCAGTGGGTGAGGGGCTCGGCGAGCGCCGCGTGAAGCTCGAAATGCCGTCGTCGGCGGCTGGGGTCTCCTTCGCGCTGAAGTAGAAGCTGCCCCGGTGACGGTATCGAGATGACGGTCAGATCCGCGAAACCCAGTTCGAGGTGCTCGAAAGCTGTCTCGACTGCCGCGAGCTCGTACTCGAATCGCTCCCGAGGTGCTGCGCCCACCGCAGCGAGACACCAGCTGTAGTGCAGTTTCAGCGGGTCGCTGTCGCAGAGCGCGATACCGGTTCTCGCTTCGAGATCTTCCGCTTGCGACCATCGCTTCGAATTGACCGTTGTCCAGTAACTTGCCTGCACTTCGAGGTTGGTTCCATCCGGTTCGAACCCGGTGGGCTGATATTCGGCCACGAATTCCTCGACGACCGATTCATTCGTCATCTGGGCTCGGCACCAAGTGGTCTTGCCGGCGGCGCTGGGTCCTTCTACTGCGATGATCACCAGTTGATTCTCCATAACGATTGGGGCGGTTGGTTTTTGCCCGTTGCCAGGAATCTCTTAACATCCGAAGGGGGCTCCTTCGTGGTCCGACACGGCCTTTTTCGGTGCGGTGGGTCACAAAATCGCAGTGACGGTTGACACATAACGGACGGATAACGATCGGTATGGTTGAACCTCGAATCAACTAGTTGACCTGTGGTTATTTCTTGAAACTCGACTGAATCTGGTACGGCAGTGCCGGAAACTTGCCCCGTGACCAATCCGTGACCATCACCTACGGTCGTTGACAGCCCGAAACTACCGGGCAAACACCGACCCGCAACTGCGTGCTTCTGCCCCGCGGGTCCGGTACTCCCGAAACCTTCGCGGGGCAGGAGTGAAACAGACGAGTCGATCGACTAGACGTGAAAGCGTCCGGGCCGACCTCGTCCGCGGTAGCGGAGAGGATTTACCCAATGACCAGCATCACCTTCAAGCGCGCCCTCGGCGCAGTTGCAACCGCAGGCGCAGTCGTCGCGATCCCGCTCGCCATGAGCACCGGCACCGCTTCGGCAGCCGGCCACGACTGGTCCGGAGTCGCAAACTGCGAGTCCTCCGGTAACTGGGCCGCCAACACCGGAAACGGCTTCTACGGTGGTCTGCAGTTCACGCAGAGCACCTGGAACGCATTCGGTGGATCGGGCAACGCTGCCAACGCCAGCCAGGCCGAGCAGATCCGTGTCGCCGAGAACGTTCTCGCAGGCCAGGGCGTCGGCGCATGGCCCGTCTGCGGTCAGTACCTGACCACCGGCACCACCGCAGGCAACTACGAGGCCGCAGCCGCCCCCGTCACCGCTGAGGCTTCCGTCGAGTCGGCTCCGGCAGCAAGCACCGGAAGCGGCAACTACGTGGTCAAGGCAGGCGACACCCTGTCGAAGATCGCTGCTGCACACGGCATCTCGCTCGAGAACCTCGCCAGCCAGGTTCCGAACATCAACCTGATCTTCCCGGGACAGTCCCTCTCGGTCTAGTCACGTGGCCGTTTAGGTCCTCAATGCGTCGAAATTGTCCGGAGCTGATGCAGCCCCGGACAATTTCGGCGTTTCTGCGTTCGCAATGAGCGTTGCCGCTTCCGTATGGATGGGGTCAAGATCCTGGCGCCACCCAAGAATGTGCAGCGCCGACCCGGCGATGACAGCTGCGTCGGGAATCGGGGTGCCTTCGAGCGCGTCGGCTCGCGCGCTGATCACACTTTCTACCAGGCGAAACGGAAGCTCGGCCAGGTGCGTTGATGATGGATCGTCAATCGCGTCGAGCACATCCTGGGCGAGTGCCCGGTATTGCTCGCGAAGCCGATCGCGATCGGCTCGGAACGACATGAACCTGTCACTTCTCAGTTCCGGTAAGAGATAAAGGACGCCGAGGTTCCACCGTCCGGTGATCAGTTGTGCCGCGTCGATGTACGAAAGTGCGTAAAGCTTCACCTCGGGTGCGGTGTCGAGTGGCCTGAGATTCTCCGCGAAGTCGAGCGCCGGCGTCACGGTGTCGGCGAGCAGTGCAACCAGAATGTCGTCCTTGGTGGCGAAATGGTTGTACAGCGACGCCTGACGCATTCCGACTGCTTCGGCGATGTGGCGTGTGGACGTCGCGGCGAAGCCTCGGGTGGTGAACAGTTCAGCGGCTGCATCCAAGATCTCCGCCCGGGCAGTGCCACCCGGGCGTCGGCGAGCGGTCAGGCGGGGTCTTCCGGGGCCGGCGTTGGTCACGCCTTCCATAGTGGCAGGCTGCGGCCTTACGTGCGGGATGGCCGCCGCTGTGAGCATTCGGTCACGTGCTCGAAACGTACTCAACGAGCCTGTTACAGAATCAGGCGAATCGTATACGCGGGCGTCACCTGCGGCGAGTGGATTTCGCGAAAACTATCAATCGACAGTTATTCGCCTCTGAATCGCTTCGCCGAAGGAGTACGCCGTTGAGTGCAACCACCCCGGCTGCGCAGCCCACCACCGCATCCGCACTCGCCTCTTCGCCTCACGACGACGGTGACCTCGCGGAGTTCGGCTACGAGCAGCAGCTGCATCGATCGCTGGGAAAGTTCGCGTCTTTCGCCGCGGGCTTCTCCTTCGTCTCCATCCTGACCACGATCTTCCAATTGTTCGGCCTCGGTTTCGGTTTCGCGGGTCCGGCGTTCTTCTGGACCTGGCCCGTCGTCTTCATCGGTCAGTTCATGGTTGCTCTCAACTTCGCGGAACTTGCTGCCAGATATCCGATTTCGGGCGCCATCTACCAGTGGTCGCGGCGGATGGGTGGTGAAATCGTCGGCTGGTTCGCCGGTTGGTTCATGATTCTCGCTCAGATCGTCACCGCGTCCGCCGCCGCGATCGCCTTGCAGGTCGTGCTCCCCAATGTGTGGAGCGGGTTCCAGATCATCGGCGAGGACAGTGCACTCACCTCCTCGAGCGGTGCTGCCAATGCCGTACTGCTCGGTTCGGTACTTCTGGTTCTGACCACCTTCATCAACTGCATCGGCGTCAATTGGATGTCGCGTATCAACAACATCGGCGTGACCTGCGAAATCGTCGGTGTCATCGCAGTGATTGGGATGTTCTTCACCCACGCTCAGCGCGGACCGGACGTCGTCTTCGACACCGGCAGTGCCGGCGGTCAGCCCGGATACGCCTGGGCGTGGATCATGTCCGGACTGATGGCTGCTTACGTCATGGTCGGCTTCGGTTCGGCAGGCGAACTGGCCGAGGAGACCCGCAACCCCCGACGCGTCGCACCTCGTACGATCCGGCTTGCACTGTCCGCTTCTGCGCTCGGCGGCGGCTTGATGATCCTCGGCGCGTTGATGGCAGCGCCCTCACTCACCGACGGACGCCTGGCCACGGAAGGTTTGCCGTACGTACTGACATCGATTCTCAGTTCCCCGTGGGGCACGGTCTTGTTGATCGACGTCTCGATCGCAGTGTTCGTGTGCACCTTGGCCATTCAGACTGCTGCTTCACGGCTGATGTTCTCGATGGCCCGCGACGGGCGGCTTCCTGCCTCGCAGGTACTGGCAAAGGTCAACCCCCGCACCGGAACACCTATCGCGCCGTCCGTCCTCATCGGTCTGGTCTGCATTGCCGTCCTGGCCGTCAACGTGGGCAACTCGGCAATTTTTGCAACCCTGTCCAGCGTATGCATCATCTTGATCTACTTGGCCTACCTCATGGTGACCGTGCCGCTGCTGGTTCAGCGTCTCAAGGGATGGCCTCGCACGGCAGTCGGCCCCAAGTTCGACGCCGAAGGCAAAAAGCTTTTCTCCCTGGGCATCTGGGGAGTTCCGGTCAACATCGCCGCGGTTGTGTACGGCGCGCTGATGGTGATCAACCTGTCCTGGCCACGAGCCGAGATCTTCAACCCCACCGGGGAGTACCCCATTCTGCAGTGGGCCGCGCCCATCACGGTAGCGCTGGTCGTGGGGCTGGGAGTCGCTTGCTTCCCACGTGGCCGCGCCACCCCGAATCCCGTCACGATCGGAGCCTGACCATGAGTACTCAGACCACCGCCGGAGCGCGCGAGCATGCCCGGTCTCAAGCTGGAACGATCACCGATTCCATGCCCGTATTGCCGGCAACGCGTTGGCCGAACCCACCCGAAGACGTCGCTCCCGAACGTCTGACCTGGGCTGAGACCGTGCCGGGTGGGCGGTACACGACCAAGGTTCTCGCACGTGGAACCCGATTGCGACTTCGCGACATCGCTGGCAGCGCCTGCGCAAACATCTTGCTCTATCGCGCCGACGCCCCCTGGGAGCGTCTCAACGTCGCCGATACCGTCAAGGTGCCATGGCAGGCCTATCTCGGCGTCGGGCACCCGTTGCTCTCCGATCAGGGGCGAGTACTTGCGACCGTGGTCGCAGACACGTCGGGTCACCACGACGCGTTCTGCGGAACGACGTCACGCGCCACCAACGAGGCGAAGTACGGGCAGGGTTCGCTGCACAGTGCCTCACCCGCCGGTCGTGAACTGTTCACCGTCGCTGCCGCGAAGAACGGGCTCGGGCCGCAGGACATCGCGCCTCCGTTGTCCTTCTTCCATGGTGTCCGCGTCGAGGCGGACGGCGCTCTCACCAGTACGGGGTCCGCCGGCTCAGGCGCGACGGTCGATCTTCTGATCCACCTGCCGGTCATCGTGATGATCGCCAACACCGCGCACCCACTCGATCCGGCGCCGCAGTTTCCCACCACGTCCCTCGAAGTGCTCGCGTGGAAGGCCGCCGACGAACTCGGCAGCCTTGACGATCTCGGGCCGGAATACCAACGCGCAGTGCTCAATACCGAAGATGCCTGGACGGCTTCGAACTTGGAGGAGATCGCATGACCACCACCTTGGATGTCCCCGCCCTCGTTCCCGGAACGGTGATCCTCGACGAGATTGCTGACGCATTCGGGCCGTGGTCCGCAGTTGTCCGTGCCGGTGACGTTCTGACCATCGTCGATCTACACGGAAATCAAGCCGTCGACACCCTCGTCTACGCCGGTGACGATCACAGCGTTCGGTACTCGGCAGCAGCGACGGTCACAGCCCAGAAGAACCTGTTTCTGTCCACAGGCTCCGTGCTCCGCAGTGACGACGGAACTCCACTCATGACCCTGGTCGCAGACGAGGTCGGAAACCACGACACCGTCGGCGGCGCGTGCTCACAGGAATCGAACACCCTGCGATACGGCCACCACACCAAGCATCAGCACGCGTGCGTCGAGAACTTCCTCGTCGAGGGCGCAAAATGGGGGCTCGGTAAGCGGGACCTGGTGTCCAACATCAACTTCTTCATGAACGTCCCGGTCGACCCCGACGGCACACTCGGAATCGTCGACGGACTGTCGGCACCAGGCAAGCGGCTCGCGTTGCGTGCCGAACGTGACGTGCTCGTCCTCGTGTCCAACTGCCCGCAGATCAACAACCCGTGCAACGGCTTCGATCCCACGGCCGTCCGCATGATCGTCACACGGCCGGGAGCAGACGAATGAACGCAAAACTGACCATCGTGCGTCCCGGAATGCTGACGACGGTTCAGGACTATCCAGGACGCGTCGGATACTGGCAGATCGGAGTCCCACCATCGGGCCCGATGGACGACCTGTCGTTTCGGTTGGGAAACACCGCACTCGGAAACCCCGAAGGCGCCCCCGGCATCGAATGCGCGATGGCCGGACCTGCCATGACGTTCGACGAAGACACCACGGTCTGCATCACAGGTGCCCCGGTGTCGGTGACCGTCGACGGCGTCGTACACGGTCAGTGGCGACCAGTTTTCGTCCCCGCTGGATCGGTGCTCGACGTCGGAACGGTCAGCGGCCCGGGACTGCGCATCTACGTACTCGTACAGGGCGGAATCGAGACCGACGACTATCTCGGCAGTGCGTCGACCTTCACCCTGGGCAGGTTCGGGGGACACGAAGGTAGGACTCTGCGGGCAGGAGACGTTCTCAAACTCGGACAGGCGACCGGGGTCGCGGGAGCTGTTCCCGCCGAGCATGTTCCGGCGATACACACGTGCTGGGAACTTGCGGTGACCGAGGGCCCGCACGGGGCGCCGGAGTTCTTCACCCGCTCCGACATCGACACGCTGTACGCGACCGAGTACGAGGTCCACTTCAACTCCGACCGCACCGGTGTCCGGTTGATAGGTCCGAAACCAGACTGGGCCAGAACCACCGGCGGCGAAGCCGGACTTCACCCTTCGAACATCCACGACAACGCGTATTCGATCGGTGCACTCGACTTCACCGGCGACACGCCCATCCTCCTCGGACCCGACGGACCGAGCCTCGGCGGCTTCGTCTGCCCGATCACGGTGGTGTCCGCTGATCGCTGGAAGCTCGGACAGTTGGCTCCCGGGAACAAGATTCGCTTCGTGCCGGTCCGCGCCGAACGGGCAGCCTCCCGGCGTGACCTCGGAGTATCGCGTCGAGCGTCCAATTCGGTTGTTCATTCCTCCGGTGGTGACGGCGACGACGGCGTCATAGCCCGCCGTGACGGCGACACCGCGGTCACGTACCGGCGCTCAGGCGATGACAACGTGTTGGTCGAATACGGCGACATGAATCTCGACCTGGCGTTACGTGCGCGTGCTCATGCACTGCATCAGCGACTCGACGCCGAGAAGCCGGCCGGACTACTCGATCTCACCCCGGGAATCCGCAGCCTGCAGGTCCGCGTCGACCCGGACGTGCTGCCCGTCGGCAAGCTGATGGGAATGCTCGCCGAGGCGGAGGACACCTTGCCGGCGGCCAACGAACTCGTTGTGCCCAGTCGCACTGTGCGGATGCCACTGTCGTGGGACGACCCGGCTACGCGCGAAGCGATCCAGCGGTACATGCACGGGGTTCGCGCCGACGCGCCGTGGTGCCCGTGGAACATCGAGTTCATCCGCCGGATGAACGGTCTCGAATCCGTGAACGACGTGTTCGACACCGTCTTCGGCGCCGAATACATGGTGCTCGGACTCGGTGACGTCTACCTCGGAGCGCCGGTCGCGACGCCGCTCGATCCGCGTCATCGTCTGGTCACGACCAAGTACAACCCCGCCCGCACCTGGACCCCCGAAAACGCCGTCGGGATCGGTGGGGCGTACCTCTGCATCTACGGCATGGAAGGCCCAGGCGGGTACCAGTTCGTCGGACGTACGACGCAGGTGTGGAATCACCGCCACCCCGCGAAGTCCGGGCCGTTCGAGGAGGGCACTCCGTGGTTGCTGCGATTCTTCGACCGGATCTCCTGGTACCCCGTCGAGCCGGAAGAGTTGATGGATCTGCGCGCGGACACCGCCGCCGGCCGCGGCGGGGGCGTCGAGATCGAGGACGGCAGCTTCTCGCTGGCCGAGCATCAGGAGTTCCTCGCGTCGAACTCGCGCTCGATCGAGGAGTTTCGCGCGATGCAGTCCGTCGCGTTCGGGGCCGAGCGTCAGCGCTGGTCCGACGCAGGGGAGTTCGCGCTGCCCGGTTGATGGTCGAGTGAGCACCCTTTTCCTCAAGTGAGCACCGCTTCCAGAGTGTCGGAAGCGGTGCTCACTCAGTAGTAAAGGTGTTCAGTCCGCCTGGAACGGTTGCAGATGTCTGCGTCAGCGAGTCAGCGCGCGATTGAACAGATCGGTGAACGGGCGAGGTGACGGGGTTCCGGTGGGCCGGAAAGGCGCAGAATCCCTCGACGCGGATACCCACTCGGTTCTGCTCACCCGCGACAAGTCGAGCTGATACCGGGTGTCGGCGGCGAGTCGGTGCAGGAAGAGGGTTCCGGTTCGCCCGTTTCCTTCCCGAAACGGGTGGGCATGATTGAGCGTCGAGTACACCGATGCGAGCGCGAACGACGCAGCGCCGTGATCGAGCGCTACCCAATCGACGGCGGCGATGATCTCTTCGACCTCGGACAGGTAGTTCCGAATCGCCGAGACCGGAGCAAACGTTGCCGCACCTTTCCTGATGTCGACGGTTCTGATGTGTCCGGCCCACTGGTACAGATCTTGGAAAACGTGCTGGTGAAGTAGGAGAAGTTCGGCTGTGTCTCGCGTGTGCGGTACGAGGTCGCTGCCGAGATGCGCCTCACCCAGACGAAGCGCGGTCGCCGCGAACTCGAGTGATTGCAGTGCGGCGGGATCTCGTACGTCGAAATTGTTCGCGAGCACCGATGTACCGCGATAGACGTACGGCGCTGATCTTCGCCAGCGGATCCGCGGGGGAATCGCAGACGAGAGGCCGACGGCTCGCGCCAATTCCTGCTCGAAATACTCACGCCGAGAAAGCATCCCGATCATCACGGCCTCGAGTTCCGCGATCTGTTCATCGCTCGGATCCCAGCCTTCGAGGCGCTCCGCCGCCAGAACCTGTTCGAGCGCAGTGCGATTCACGGATCGATGTCGGGTAGCGCCGACGCGGACGCGGCATATTCGAGTCGTCGTTGCACACCTGCGACCTCGCGCACTGCATTGCTCAGCAAGCTCCGCGAGAGCGGAGTGAGTTCGGAGATCACGACTTCGTCGGTCGGTGGCCGACCTGCCGCGAACTGATCGGTCTGGTGGCGGACACGAATCTGCTGCAACACCTCGAAAGATTCGATCAGTACCTGGGCGTCGTCGTCGAGTAGGAAACCGCTTCCCGCTGCAGCCTTGAGGCGTTCGAGTGTCGAACTCGTGCGGGCGCCCACGGAAATCCCCGCCCAACGAGCGATGTTCACGATCGGTTGGACGGCGCTGGCTTTGAGGTCGACGGTTCCGGTCCGACGCGTCATCACGTCCTTGAACGAATGGAGCTTTGCCTTGTCTCCGACGGCTTCGCGAAGGAGCAGTCGCATGACGGCCGGGTGCAGTCGCAGTTGATCCAACGCCGCAGGGCGAGGATCCAACGCCGGATCGCCCGCGACGACACGGGCATCCGCCAGCATCGACAACATGACCAGGGCCTGGTCCTGGTACGGATTGGATACCCATTTCCGCAGCGCAGTGCGCCATTGTGGGAGCGTCCGAGCGAACCTGGCCTGGGTCGCGACGGCGTTCTTGGTGTCGCGAGGGAACCCGCAGAGATCGAGGATGTCGTGGATCGTCTTCGCGGCGTCGGCTCCCTCGTGATGAGATTCGCCGCCCCACACCAGCGCACTGTCGATATCCGAAGAGGGGAGCGCTTCACGTCTGGCGACGCTGCCGAGCGACAGCCACGCGAAATCCGGTCGCTCGTCTCCGTCCACCACCAATTCGATGGCGCGCCTGACCGTCACGTCGATCAGCACCGCCAGCGTCGCACCGATGTCGAGCGGTGAGACCCGTGACGCCACCAATTCCGTCACCAGAACAGGGACCGCGCGGGCTGTTTCGACGAGGTGGGCGTCATCCTGTGCTGTGGCGAGCGCTGCGCGCAGTTCGAAACCCTGATTGGTGGCCGAAGTCAGGAGGTCGCTGAGTTCGAGCACGCCCATCAGTGCGCCTGCCTCGGTCACGACCGGGAGATGGCGCAATCCGTACTCGAGCATGTCGGTCACGGCGTCGGCGCCCAATCGATCCGGATCGACTGTCACTGCTGACGGCGTCATCACCGTTGATACCGGCTGATTGCTGTCGATACCACCGACTACCACACGAGCACGTAGGTCACCTTCGGTGAAGATTCCGAAACCGGTTGTCTCCGTCGGGATCACAACAGCGCGGCGGCCCGCGTCGGTCATCAACTTCGCGGCCTCGCGGATGGTTGCTCGGCCATCGCAGACAATTGCGGGCCCGCGCAACAGGTCTCGCACCCGGCGCATGGCGGGACTCTGCATGCCTTGCCCCGTCGAGTGCCCCGTCATGGGGTCATTGTCGCAGGTGTGTCCGGTTCAGGCAGCGGAGGGTGAGATGTCACAGACCACCGAGTCGCGAGAGTACGTCGAGAGCGGAATCTGTAGTACGCCAGAGTGCGTCGATCTCCTGTTCTGCGCCCGGACGTGTCTGCGGATTCTGGAGGGCGAATCCGTTGGCCAGCGTGATGGTGTTGTATCCGCTGTCGGCGGCGCGGAGCAACAATTCCGAGGGCTGCGAGTTTCCGGCCAATCGGTCGAGTCCTTCGCCGACGAAGTAGAACCGCCAGAGCGGCCCCAGATCGGCGTCGTACTCGGCCTTGGTGAGGGTCACGATCGAACCACCCTTGACGGCAATGGAATCGACGATCTTGTAAAAATCGGGGACATCCTCCGCAGTGGTTCCGGACGTGGCGACGGCGTGAGCGAGGTCGACGGTGAGATGCGCGTTGTAGCCGGCCATGGCGACCCGTGCTGGACTGGCGTCGCACTGACGTGTCAGGGCGAAGTAGTTGCTCCACGCCGGATCGGTGGGAGTACCGGTGAACTCTGCATGGACGTTCACCAGGTACCTGCGCAGCAATTCGTAGCTGACGGAATGGGCCCACTCGTCATCGGCGAAGGCCGCAGGGTCTCGCTGCAGCGGCATCACCGCCTCGTGCTCGACAGCGTCGAGGCCGATGGAGAACAAGCCTCGCCAATCGTGGTGTGAGACGAGGATCGACGTGATCTCACGATGACGTTCGACAGCGGTCTCGAGCCGAGGCAGTCCGGCACCGTTCAGGGTCGTGACGTCGCTGAGTTCGGCAATCCGGCCCACCTCGGCATTGCTCAACTGGCTGCCGCAAGCCGTCGAAAGACTCTCGCCCGGATCTGCGAGTGCAGAACCGGGCGAGAGGAAAGCGGCGGTGATGCCGAGCGCGAGCGTCAACGGATACAGTCGCATCGGTTTCATCGGCTCAGACTAGGCGCCCATTTCACAAATGTCCGGATTGGCGATCAGCTGAGGACCGCGTCGGCCTCGATCTCGATGAGCAGAGCGGTGTCGATCAGCGAGCTGACCTCGAGGATCGTCGTGGCGGGACGAATCTCGCCGAACACTTCACCGTGCGCGAGAGCGGCCTGCTCCCACTGCGTCATGTCGCGCAGGTACATGCGAGTGCGGATGACGTCGTCGAGCGAGGCGCCGGCCTCGGCCAGTGCTGCCTTGATAGTTTCGAGCGCTGCGCGGGTCTGATCTGTGAGGGTCTCACCAGGAGCGGTGGTGCCGGAGACTGCGATCTGGTTACCGATGCGCACGGCACGGGAGTAACCGATCTTGGGTTCCCATTCGGAACCGGACGAAATATTGATTCTGTTCGACATGCACCGAATTCTGCCAACAACTTCCCGGCCGTGGTGAGGCACGGTCGGGTATTCGCTCCATCTTGACATACCTTAGAACAAGTGTTCGACTTGGGGCCATGAGGTGGTCGGGTCAGGCATTGGATGCAGATGACGGAGCGCTACCCGGACTCGAACGGGCCGGGTTGGTTCGCTCCGTGCAGACTCCCGAGTTCGAGGGAATCACGTTTCACGAGGTGCTCTGCAAGAGCGCGCTCAACAAGATGCCCGAAGAGTCGACGTTGCCGTTCAGCTTCACCGTCAACGCTTTTCGTGGTTGTTCGCACGCATGCCGATATTGTTTCGCGAGACCGAGTCACGAGTATCTCGACCTCGACGCCGGCGCGGATTTCGATTCCCAAGTGGTCGTGAAGACGAACATTGCCGCGGTGCTCCGCAAAGAGTTGGCGCGAAAGTCCTGGAAACGGGAGGCGGTGGCACTGGGTACCAACACCGATCCCTATCAGCGAGCCGAGGGCCGATACCGCTTGATGCCCGGCATTATTCGCGCGTTGACCGAATCCGGAACTCCCTTCTCGATCCTGACGAAGGGAACTCTGCTCCGACGGGACCTGCCGCTGTTGAAAATGGCGGCAGCGCAGGTCGACGTCGGAATCGGTGTGTCGTTGGCGATCAACGACGCTGCACTTCAGAAGCAGATCGAGCCTGGTACCCCGTCGCCGCGGGCGCGTCTCGAGATGATCCGCGCCATCACCGACGCGGGATTCTCGTGCAATGTCATGGTGGCGCCGGTCATTCCGTTCCTCACCGATTCCACCAGTCATCTCGACGGGCTGTTCGAGGCACTGTCCGAAGCCGGTGCGACGAGTGTGACGGTCTTCCCGATGCACCTGCGGGGGAGTACTCGGGGTTGGTTCATGAATTGGCTTGCTCAGGAACATCCGGCGCTCATCCGTCGCTACCGCGAGCTGTACGGGCGGGGCGCGTATGTCACTCCCGAATACAAGCGTTGGCTCGCAAGCCGTGTCGAGCCATTGGTCGAGCGCCATGGGTTGGGTGGTCGTTCGGAGCATCGAGACGTCAGTGCAGCTGGCAGTGAGCCGCGTGAGGCGCCCCGGCAACTGGTGGGTGCGGGAGCAGCTCTCACTTTGTTCTGACGGCCGCGGGCGCGTAAATCGGAGGCGCCCCGGACGTTTGCCGGGCTACATTCGCCTGGTGCTACTCACACTGACGTCCACCCCGACCCCGCAGACTCCTGATGCGACCGCGTTGAGCTACCTGCTGCACAAACATCCCGACCGCGTGCAAAGCTTCGACTTGGCGATCGGCACCGCCACGGTTCTGTACCCGGAGGCCTCGGCCGAAAAGACCACGGTGGCAGTGATTGTGGACGTCGACCCCATCGAACTTGTGCAGAGTAGGTATCGACGCGGCAAGAGTGGCGACAACTTTTCGCTGGGTGAGTATGTCAACGATCGGCCGTATGCGGCGTCGTCCATACTCTCGGTTGCTCTGTCGAAGCTGTTTCGCACCGCGTTGACGGGAACGTGCAAGTCGCACCCGGAACTCGTCGGAACCGAACTCGCGTTGACCGTCTCGATTCCGGTGGTTCCGTGCGGCGGCGATGCGGAATTGCCTCGTCGGTTGTTCGAGCCGCTGGGCTGGGATGTGACCGCGATACCGGTGCAGCTTGATCCGCACCTGCCGACGTGGGGAAACTCCGACTTCGTGTCGTTGACGCTCACCGGGGAACACACGGTGCAGAGTGCCCTTCGGCACCTCTACGTGCTGTTGCCGGTCCTCGACGACGTGAAGCACTACTGGGTGGGACCCGACGAGGCAGACAAGTTGATCCGCGTCGCTGGAGAGTGGTTGGCGTCGCATCCGGATTCCGCGCTGATCATGTCCCGCTACCTGGCGCGTCGACGCGACCTGGTCGAATCGGTAGTCGATCGACTGATTCCCGACCAAGCAGAGGCGCAGATCGAACTACCGCGACCGGATCCGCCGCTGGCACGGCTTCGCGTCGACGCAGTTTTGGCGACGCTTCAGCGACTGCACGTCAGAACGATTGTCGACATCGGTTGCGGCGAAGGCAAACTGATCGAGGCGCTGATGCCGCACGCTCAATTCGACAAACTTGTCGGCGTCGATGTGAGCGCGCGCGAACTGACACGGGCGCAACGCAGATTGAAGTTCACCGAAATGTCCGACGCCCAACGTGAACGTGTGTCTTTGATGCAGTCTTCCGCGACGTACCGCGACGCACGCTTGAAAGGCTTCGACGCAGCCGTGCTGATGGAGGTGGTCGAGCACGTCGACACGGCGCGCCTGCCGGCGCTGGTCAGATCGGTCTTCGTGGACGCAGCACCGCGGTATGTGCTGCTGACTACTCCGAATGCCGACTACAACGTGCTGTATCCGGCATTGGCCGCGGGAGAGTTCAGGCACCCCGATCACAGGTTCGAGTTCTCCCGAACCCAATTCCGCGACTGGGCAACCGAAACGGCCCGAGTCCACGGCTATTGCGTGGAGTTCGAATTTGTCGGAGCAATTGATCCGGTCCTTGGCGGGCCGACACAGATGGCAATCTTCACGAAGGAGGCACGAACGTCATGACGGTGTACGAGATTCCAGATCTCGCCCTGGTAGTACTCATCGGCGTCAGTGGCTCGGGAAAGTCGACCTTCGCGGCGCGTCACTTCGGTGAGTTCGAAACTCTCTCGAGTGACACATTCAGAGGGTGGATCAGTGATGATCCGAACTCACAGGAGTCGACGTCCGATGCTTTCGAAGTGCTGGAGTTCGTTGCGGCCAAGCGTTTGCGACGCGGACGTCTCACGGTGGTCGACGCGACCAACGTCCAGCCCGCCGCGCGCAAGCGACTCGTTGCGTTGGCTCGCGAGCACGACATACTGCCGGTGGCAGTCGTGCTCGATGTTCCGGAATCGGTCTGTTCTGCACGAAACGACGCTCGCTCTGATCGGACGTTCGGACGCGACGTGATTCGCCGTCAGCACCAACAGTTGACTCGCTCGCTCCGCGGGCTGGGTAAGGAAGGTTTCCGTTCGGTTCACATCCTCAGAGGTGAGGACGCGGTTTCCGAAGCCACATTCTTGCGCCACCCGCTCCGCAGCGATCTGCGTGTCGAGCGTGGTCCGTTCGACGTCATCGGTGACATCCACGGATGTCGAAGTGAGCTCGAGACGCTCCTCGTGAAACTCGGCTACACCGTCGACTACGGGACGGACGGCAGAGCTGTCGATGCGGTGCCGCCGGAAGGGCGAACTGCCGTCTTCCTCGGTGACTACGTGGATCGAGGACCGGATTCGGTCGGTGTGCTGCGTCTGGTCATGGGGATGGTCGCGGCGGGACATGCGATAGCGGTTCCGGGTAACCACGAGAACAAACTCGTCAAGGCCTTGCGCGGTAAGAAGGTCACGGCCAGTCACGGACTCGCCGAGACCCTCGAGCAGATGGCCACCGAGTCGGCGGAGTTCCGGGACAGCGTCGTCGACTTCTGTGACGGGCTCGTCGCGCACCTCGTTCTGGACGACGGCAAACTCGTGGTTGCGCACGCCGGTCTCAAGGAGGACTACCACAACAGGGCGTCCGGCCGAGTCCGGAGCTTTGCGCTCTACGGTGAAACTACCGGTGAGACGGACGAATTCGGCTTACCCGTTCGATACCCGTGGGCGCAGGACTACCGAGGATCAGCCATGGTCCTCTACGGTCACACGCCGGTGCACGAGGTGGAATGGATCAACAACACCGCGTGCCTCGACACCGGCTGTGTGTTCGGTGGATCCCTCACGGCTCTTCGATACCCGGAACGAGAGATCGTGTCGGTTCCGGCGGAGCAGGTTTGGTACGAGCCGGTGGTACCGCTGGCACCGCCGACTCGTGATCCGGACGTGCTCGATCTCGCCGACGTCCTCGAAACGACCGGCGTCGACACCGAACTGCGCGGTCGAGTGTCCGTTCGCACCGACAACGCTGCCGGCGCCTTGGAAGTGATGAGCCGATTCGCGGTCGCGCCGCAATGGCTGCGGTACCTACCGCCGACCATGGCGCCCTGCGCGAGCGCCCAATCCGATGACTATCTGGAACACCCGTCGACCGCGTTCGACGCATACCGGGCCGGCGGAATCGGAACAGTGATCTGCGAAGAGAAGCACATGGGTTCGCGGGCAGTGGTGCTCGTGTGCCGTGATCGATCGGTTGCTCAGTCCCGCTTCGATGCACCGGATGCGCTCACCGGGATGGTGCACACCCGCACCGGCCGCCAGTTCTTCGACGACGACCTGACTCAGCAGTTGATCGACGACATCGCCGCCGCAGTCACCTCCGCTGGGTTGTGGGAAGAGCTGGGCACCGACTGGCTGCTCCTCGACTGCGAACTGTTGCCGTGGAACGTCAAAGCGGAAGGTCTGCTGCGCTCGCAGTACGCGTCGGTCGCGGCGGCCGGGCGATCAGACCTCACAGCTCGCGAGGCCGTGCTGGCGCGGGCCGGGTCGCGGGGCCTGGACGTGGCGGAGATGTTCGAACAGACAACTGTTCGGGCCGCCAGTATCGAGCGCTTCGGCGAGGCGTACCGACGGTACGTGTGGCCGACGAACGGACTGGACGGCGTCACCATCGCGCCGTTCCAGATTCTGGCGGCCGAGGGCCAGTCGTACGGGGAACGGGATCACGAATGGCACCTCGGTATTTCGGACCGCCTGGCCGCGGCCGACCCGAGTCGATTTACCACTACACGTCGCCTGGTGGTCGATCTCGGTTCCGAGGACTCGGTGTTCGAAGCGACGAAGTGGTGGGAGTCGCTCACCGGCGACGGTGGTGAGGGGATGGTCGTCAAACCGCTGGCGAATCAGATTCACGGACCGCGGGGGTACAACGCGAAGGTTCAGCCGGGGATCAAGGTCCGCGGCCGGGAGTACCTGCGATTGATCTACGGTGCCGACTACCTCGAACCGTCGACGCTTGCGAGATTGCGTAACCGCAACCTCGGACACAAGCAGTCGATGGCGCTGCGCGAGTACGCGCTCGGCATGGAGGCGGTATCCAGGCTCGTCGACCGTGAACCTTTGTGGCGAGCGCACCAGGCCGTGTTCGCGGTGCTGGCTCTCGAATCGGAGCCGGTCGACCCGCGGTTGTGACGGCCGGTGCGCGGGCTCGGATTGATACCGTCGGGTATGGGTGTGATTGCTCGCTTGGACGGTTTCAATCGACGCCATCCGTGGAGTCACAACGATCACTACGGCCGGTGGGTTCTACGTAATCTGCGCGGGGTCAGGTCCGGTCGCGCTCTCGACGTGGGGAGCGGGACCGGCAATCTGATCGACCTCTTGCGTCGGCGGTTCGACGTGGTGGTCGGTGTGGAACCCGACCTGACAACCTCGGCCGCCGTGCGCGCAAGGTTTGTCGACGACGGGAACGTGATCATCGACGCGCAGCGGATCGAGGACTTTGCATCCGAGGCGAAGTACGACGCGATCACAGTCGTCGCAGCGTTGCATCATCTTCCACTCGAAGAATCGATGAAGCAGCTGAGTAGCCTGCTCGAACCGGGCGGGCGGCTCGTCGTGGTCGGGTGTTTTCGATCGACCACAGCCACCGACGCACTCCTGTCGGTGTTGGCGACCGTGTGCAATCCGGTCGTCGGCGTCGTCAAGCATCGACGGGTTGCCTCCGAGCCACTGAAGGCGATGACAGGTCCCACCGCGGAACCGGGTGAGTCGATGGCTGACGTCCGGCGCGCGGCCGCGTTGTGTCTGCCAGGTAGCCGGATCAGGAGACGACTGTTCTGGCGATACACCCTGATCTACGACGAGAGTCCGGCCGGCGCGTCGGTGGGGGAGTGAGTAGACCGTTCCGGTTCCTGGGGAAACGCGCGTCGGCCGAACCCGACTATCGCCAACGAAGCGATCATCAGAGCGACCCCGATGCCCGCCAGATGTGAGAGCCCGCCACTGTCGACGACGGCCGCACCGAGCAGAGCGCCCGTTGCAATCGCGATCTGGAACACGACAACGTAGATGGCCGAGGCACGGTCGGTCCCGATAGGGACGGCGCGCAGAACCGAGGACTGGAGGCAGATCGGAACGGTGGTGAACGCCGCACCCCACAAGATCGTGGCGACGACAGCGAACGCTCCCATCGACGGCGCCAAGAGCCAGAAGATGGCCAGCGCGCCTGCCACCGTCGCGATCGCGATGAGCGTGAAGAGGCGCGGTCGGCGGTCGTAGTACTTGCCGGCGACCCACACTCCGACGGCGCCGGCGGCGCCGTAGACCAGAAGCATCGCGGTACGGATGCCACCGGACGAGCCGAGGCTTTCCTCCACCAGAAGTGTGAAGAACGTGTACGAAGCGAATTGCCCCAGGGCGGCAAACAGCGTTGCCGCGCAGATGACGGCGAGTGCCCGTTTCATCGCCGGTGTCGGCTTCGGTTTGTCTCGCTTGCTCCGATGGTATTGATCGACCGGCATTTCGGGCAACGCACGATGCAGTGAGAAAGCAATGACCACTGCCACCACACCGATTGCCGCCGATGCGGTCCGCCAACCCCAGGACTGGCCGATCGCCGAAGACAGTGGCCCTCCGAGAACAAAAGCGATAGACGTTCCGGCATACACCATCGCGATGGCCTTGCCCTGTTGTCCGCGCGGAACGAGGGTGGCTGCGACCGGTGCAACGACAGCCCAGAACACTCCGTGCGTCGCAGCGCAGAGCAATCGTCCGATCACCAGCATCGGATAGTTGACGGCCAATGCTGCGACCAGTTGCGACACCGCGAGGGTGGCCACCGTCAGAACGACGACGCGTCGTCGCGGCCAGGTTTTGACCGCTCCGATCAGCGGAAGCGTCAAGACCGCGACACCGTATGCGTAGAAGGTCAGCAGTAGGCCGACACGCCCTTCGGTGACGTCGAGGTCCGTCGAGATTTCGCTGAGCAGTCCGACGGGGAGCATTTCGGCCGTCACGTAGGCGAAGGCTGCTCCGGCCAGTGTCATCAGCCGTAACGTGGTTGCCTTCGGCAGTCGAGCACTCATGTTGTGTAACGATACATGTATCGATACACACCTGCGCAATGGATATTTTTCACTCGCTATGCTGATGCTCATGGCCATACGTGCGCAGCGTTCGAGTCGTCCGACGATGGCCGACGTCGCCAAGGCCGCAGGCGTGTCGGTGATGTCGGTGTCGTACTCCTTCGCGCAGCCCGAGCGCGTGTCTGAATCAACGCGGGCCAAGGTGTTCGCCGCCGCCGAAGAGCTCGAGTACGCGGGCCCGAACCGGGCGGCGCAGTCCTTGCGGAGCGGGAAATTCAACAACATCGCGGTCGTCTTCAGCGAGAAGCTGACGTACGCCTTCGAAGACGCAGTAGCTCGGCGATTCCTCTCGGGAGTCGCCGAAGCGTGCCTGGATGCGAACGCCGGGCTGATGATGCTGCCGAACTCGGGGAAACCGGGAGACGTCGACAGAGTTCGCGAGGCGGCAGTAGACGGTTTTGTCGTCTGGACCACCGTCTTCGACGATCCCATCCTCGACGCGATTGTCGGCACCGGAAAACCCGCATGCATCCAGGGTGGTCCGTTGCACGAGGGTGTGGATCTCGTCGGGATGGACGATGTTGCCGGCGCCGTCGCGATCGCGGCAGTCGGGTTGTCGGGGGCGCAGCGGCCCGCGGTGATCAGCCTTCCGTGGGATCGTGAGCGTCGGTCCGAGATTCGGATGGACGTGGATCCAGGTGAAGCGTTCTTTCCGGTGTCCCGCCATCGGCTCGAGGGCTACGAGCGCGCCGTCCGCGACGCGGGCCTCGATTGGCCCTCGGTGCGGGTAGGGGTCGTCACTGTCAACGAGCGGAGCGAGGGTGCGCGGATGGCTCGGTCCCTGCTCGACGTTCCCGAGAGCCGAAGGCCCGATGTCATCTTGGCGATGAGTGACGAACTGGCTCTGGGGGTTCTGGACGCGATCCGTGAACTCGGCCTCGCGCTGCCCGACGATGTCGCAGTCGTCGGATGGGACGACACAACAGCCGCATCGGACGCCGGCCTGACAACGGTTCGCCAGTCCCTGTTCGATCAAGGGCGCAATGCAGCTCGCGTGGTTCTCGGGCTGGACGATGCGGTCGAGCCGGTCGAATGGTCGGTGCGTCGGCGAACCTCGACACGATGATCACGCCGGTAGTCATCGACGGTCTGCGTTTTCGGTGGTTTGTTCCTCCAGAATTGGGGGAGACCGTCCGGTGGGGACTCTCCTGGAATGTCGACAACCCGCGCCGGTGGGCGGTTGCCGAAGTCGCGGGTGCATTGCACCTACTTGCCGGAACTCCTCGTGACGACCCAAACGCGCGTCAGGCGTGGATAGACTTCGGCGCGGATGCCGCCACGACCGGGGTAGTTCGGCGCCTGCGGCTCATGTCGATGGAGTCCGACATGCTGCCCGACCCGAAGTTTCCGCACGGCCCGAACTGGGGTTGGGCTACGAGGCAATTCGTGCCTGGCTCCGAGCGGTTCTACGAGTTGGCCCGTGCACCTCGTGCGTTGCGCTCGTATCAGCTGACCGATCGTGAATACGGGCCGCGGCGCGAGGACTTCCTCCTGGTCGACCTCGAGACGGCTGCTTGATCGTTGGGACCTGACACCGTTTTTATTCAGTGGACACAGACTCCAGCTGACCGGAACCAGTGTCTGCTCGACGAAACCGGTGCCAGGTGCTGCGACTAGCGCGCTCCACTGGCCACGTTCAGTGAGTATTTGCCGGGCGGCGCCCCGACATGCTTGACGAAGTGCCGCGACAGGTGGGATTGATCGTGGAATCCGACGTCGACGGCCACGTCCGCCAATTCGCGCCCGGCGAGGATTGCGCGTCGCGCCAGATCGATTCGACGTCCCGTCACGTACTTGTGAGGCGGAAGCCCGAAATGCTTCGCGAAGTTCTTGATCAGATACGTGGGCTTCCGCTGCAGGATGTTCGACGCTTCCCGCATCGTGATTCCCGTTGTGAGTCGCGCATCGAGCAGGTCCCGAAGTTGATCGGCAACGCGTTCGTCAACGGTCGGCGTGTGAAGGGATCGACCTGTGGCCGGTGTGAGGATCTCGTTCAATCTTTCAGCGAGGAACCCCAGGCGACTTTCGGCCTCGAGTGATTCGCCGTCCGGGCCGAGTGCAGAGTGCAGTTGATCGATGCGATGGCGCAGCAGAGGGTCTCGAATCTCGGGGCTGTCCACCGCCGGGCCTATGAGGACCTCGCCGAGAACTGACGTGTCGAGGTAGAGGATTCGTTGACGAAATCCGGCCTCGGTGACCGGAACTCCGTCGTGTGCAATGCCTGGCGGCAACAGAGTCACGATCTCTGGTGCTGCGCCATGAGCGCGATGATCGAGGTCGTATGCAATCGTGCCGCGGTCGACGAGCATCAGGGACCACTGATCGTGCGTGTGTTTGGGATAGGCGTGTCCGACGAAATCGGCATGGAAGACCTCGGTGATTCCCGCGAGGCTCGGTGCCCACGCGGTGATCTGTGCGCCGCGGGGGTCCATGTCAGAAACGTACAAGACGCAGCTGCCTCGGGTGACGAAGAGTGGCGGGGTCGTCATCGCAGTGGTGGCGCGCCCGAGGGAGGAACAACATGAACAGTTCGGCAACAGCGGTATCGCTCCGCGAGAAGTTCGGTCAGTTCACCGAGCACTGGTCGCCCAAGAAGATTGCGGGCCTCAATGATTACGAGATCAAGATCGTCAAGATCAAAGGTGAATTCGTCTGGCACTCCCACACCGACACCGACGAAATGTTTCTGGTGACAAAGGGGCAGATCCGAATCCAACTGCGCGACGGAGATGTTTCGCTGGGGCCCGGTGAATTGTTCGTTGTGCCTCGCGGAGTCGAGCATTGTCCCATCGCCGAAGAGGAAGCGGAGGTGATGTTGATCGAACCCGTGGGCGTGGTGAATACCGGGAACGTCGGAGGATCACGAACCGCGGTGCTCGAGGACTGGACGTAGCTAGCGGCTCTTCCAATCCAGGGGATTGGTTCGGAGCGGCAGTGCCATGCCCGATCTCCAGAGCGTCGCCGCGCGAGAGTGAGGACGGAGCTCGACCTCGCGCCGCATCGACTGCGCGAACTCGTCGGTGAACCCTGTTCGCGGGTACTCCGCGATTGTTGCATCAACAGTTGCTCGCGGAATTTCGGGCGCACGCCGACCGGCAACGTCGAAATGCGCTGCGGCATGCAGTAGGTACGCGTCAGCGCCCGCGCCGCGGTCGACGGTCAGATCCATGTGCAGACGGATCGCTTCGCCGATTCGCTGTACCGACCTCTCCGAAGTTCCCACTCTGGTCGCGAGTTCTTCTGCGTCTGCGGCACTGATGTAGGTGAAACACCCGTGCTCGGCCGATCCTTCTGCGCCCAGTCCGACATCGTGAAGGGCGCACGCAGTGAAGAGATCTTCGGGGTCGTACTCGATCGCATCGATCTGCGCGAAGGCGTCGGCCCAGATCCAGCAGCGCAGGCTGTGGTTCAAGACCGCGGGGGACAGGGTTCCTCTGGCGTGATCGAGCGCTTCGCTGCACAGCTTGGTGTCGGGGAGTGGGCGTTTGCGCAGCTCGGGTGTGCGAGTGGGGTAGCGGCCGAGCCGCAGTCGGAGCATCGACGGAGCACTCATGGCCTGCGCAGCAGCCGCGCGGGCCATGAGCTGTATCTGCGCGAGGGTGGTCAGCTCACCAGGGCGCATCGGATTCCTGTTCTGGGTGGGGGACAACTGGATACGAATCTAGTTGGCAGGGAAACTTCTTCACACATGTCTAATATCTGTCGACGACGGAAACAGGAAATTTTCCGAATATTGGTTGATAGCAAGTGCCATCCAACGGCAACCCCGAATCTGTAGCCTCACCTCTGCACTTCGCAAGAACCATCAAGCAACGACGGTGGGGCTCGGGCTCAGATGACGCCGAACCCGACGATCCCCGGGACTTCCGACGGGACGATGCGATGGAGCATGACCTTGTTGTTCTCGTTGCCGCCGACGGTCGTCAGAGTGCCGGCGTCGTTGACCAGAACGACGTTGACGTGTTGGCCGAAGGGGCTCGAGTCGCCGTACAGGATCGTGTCGCCGACCTTGGGTTGGTAGTCCTGAGCGTAGGGGACAAACGCGTCGACGGACTCGTAATACTCCTGCAGCGTGTACACCCCGGGGATGCGCCACGACCCTGAGTTGGGGTTCGAGAACGGCGTGCCGATCTGGTTCATCGACCAGCTCACGAAATCGGCACACCACGATTCTTCGACACCCTCGGCGTACTTGGTGCCGGGACTCCCTGACTCCCATTCCTGCTCGAGGACGCCCAGTAGCGCACTCTGCTGAGCGCTGAGAATGCTGTGGTCGACGGCCGGGAACGAATCGAGATTCTCGCCGGCAAGAGCGTCGTCGCCGCGCGCGAACCACCACAGTGCGCCGGCGACAACTACGACCACCGCAACGCCGAATACGCCCAGAACAGCGAGAGTGCGTCTGGGCGTATTCGGTGCGTGCGACATCACGCCACGATAGTCAATTACTCGAGCGGGGGTGCAGAGCGATCGATCGTCGTCGCGAGTGGCTTCTCCTTGACGAAGAGCAACAACACGACCGCTGCGATGACCAAGGGGACGAGGTACAGGAAGATCGGCGCCAGCGCGTCGTTGTATGCACCGACGATGATCTCGCGAACCTGGCTCGGCAACTTCCAGAGGATTCCCGGGGTCAAGGAGTTCTCGTCACCACCGACCGCGCCGCCATTCGCCGGGAGTCGCTCGGCCAGGAGATTGGTCAGACGCGAGGCGAACAGGCTGCCCACGATCGCGCTGCCCAACGACGCACCGATCTGGCGGAAGAAGTTGTTCGACGCGGTGGCCGTTCCCACTTCGGCCGCGGGGAAGGTGTTCTGCACGATCAAGATCAAGATCTGCATGACGAGGCCGAGTCCGATACCCATGAGTGCGATGTAGCAACCGAAGACCAGCAGTGAGGTCGACGGCGTCAGACGTGAGAGCAGGACCAGAGCAACAGCGACGATGGATGTTCCGACGATGGGGAAGATCTTGTAGCGGCCGGTCTTGCTGACCAGCTGGCCGGACCCGATGGAGGCGACGAGCAGGCCCGCCATCATGGGAATCATCATCAATCCAGCTTCGGTGGCGTTCTTGCCTGTCACCATTTGGATGTAGGTCGGCAGGTAGGCGAGCGCACCGAACATGGCGATTCCGATGATCAGGCCGGCGACGGTGGTCAACACGAAGTTGCGCTGAGCGAACAGGTGCATCGGAATCACCGGTTCGTCGGCACGCTTCTCGACGAAGACAAAAGCCACTGCCGTCACGACGCAGCCGACGATCAACCCGATGATGACGGCCGATCCCCAGGCGTAGGTGTTTCCACCCCAGGTCGTGAACAGGATCAGACACGTCGCTGCCGTCGCGACGAGAACCATGCCCAGATAGTCGATGCGAGGCTTGCCGAGGTTCGGCTTCCGCAGGTGCAGAAATGCCATCGCGCTCGCGATGGCGAGTAGGCCTAGGGGGATGTTGATCCAGAAGGCCCAACGCCAACCGATGCCTTCGGTGAACCAGCCGCCGAGTAGGGGACCGGCAACCGAAGCCAGTGCGAACACGCCGCCCATCGCACCCATGTACCGGCCGCGTTGCCTGGCGGGGACGACGTCGGCGATGATCGCCTGGGACAGCAGGATCAATCCGCCGCCGCCGAGTCCCTGCACGGCTCGACCAGCGATGAGTGTGGTCATGTCGTGGGACAGACCGCCGATCACCGAACCGACGATGAAAATGCTGATGGCGCCGATGAAGAGGCCCTTGCGGCCGATCAGGTCACCGAGTTTTCCGTACACCGGCATCATGACGGTCGAGGCGAGGATGTATGCCGTCGTCACCCAGACCATGTGGTTGACGCCGTTCAATTCGCCCACGATGGTGGGCAAAGCGGTACTGAAGATCATCTGGTCGAGCGAAGCCAGAAGCATCGTGATCATCAGCCCGACAAAAACGAGGATGATCGACCGTTTGTCCGGCGAGGCCTCGGTGTCGGTATGCGTGCCGTCGGGCTCGACGGTCGCAGCTTCTCGAGTGGACATGTAGTTCCTTAGTTGAGTGACGGCGGGTGCGAGAGTGTGGATCAGCTCTCGGACCTCAGTATTCGAGCCATCAGGAGTAGTGCCGGATCGAGCAAATCTGTTCTGGGGCTTGCCCGTTCACTGTTCTGCCATTTTCGGAAGACGTAACGCATCGCGGCGCCTGCGGTGATGACCGTTGCTGTGGCTTCGTCGGCAGCGGCTGTGTCCGAGTGCAGGCGGCGATACTCGGTTCTGTTCGACAACTCCCGCGTGAGGATCCGGGTGAGCGTGTCTTCAAGATCGTGGAAGGTGGCCAGATGTTGTTGCAACAGCGTGGGATGACGCTCGAACAATTCGCGTCGATGCGCGAGCAGATCGGGTCGCTCGTCGACGATTTGCATCGCCGCCTCGAATACCGCGAGAGCGCCGCGCAGCGGATCGTCCGGGTGCTCGCCGATGAGCGTGAGCATGGTCGTCTCACTTGGCACGACGAGCATGAGCCCGCCGATCGCTGCGTCCTTGGTGGGGAAGTAGTTGAAGAACGTGCGGGTCGACAGATTGCAGGCTTCGCAGATTTTCTCGACGGTCACTTCGTCATAGCCCAGGTCGAGAACGAGTTCGACGGCGGTGTGCTCGATCAGCTGCCTCGTCGCAATTCGTTTTCGTTCGCGCAATCCGAGAGTTTCGGTTCCCATTTCATCCATAATTGCACAGAGTGCAAAGTTTCATCGAATGCAATATTTCGCCCAAGGGTGCCTCATGAAATGCAAAAATGGGGATCGGGTGCCTGGTGGATAGGATGAACCGCGTGGAAGACACCTTGCCCCCTTGCCCTGAATGCGCCGGCGAATACACCTACGAGATGGGCGCGTTGATGGTCTGCCCGTCCTGCGCGCACGAGTGGGCGCCGACCGATAGTGCCGGCGAGGACCTGGGTGTGGTGAAAGATGCCGTAGGCAACATTCTTGCGGACGGCGACACGGTGACGGTCGTCAAGACGCTCAAGGTGAAGGGCAGTCCGACCGGCATCAAGTCAGGTACGAAAGTTCGCAACATCCGCCTTGTTCAGGGTGTTGGTGACCACGACATCGACTGCAAGGTCGACGGCATCGGACCGATGCAATTGAAGTCGAGCGTCGTCAAGAAGGTGTGACCGGACAGCGATAGTTGTCGGCTCGAAATCCTGTTCAGTTTCGACGGTTCGATAGCCACAATCGAGGTGATTCTCGACCGCTCGAACGAATGGACCGAACTGTGCCGAACTCGATCTGCCTGGCGCCCGCACTCGATAACACCGCACTCGATACAGACGAGCAGTGGAAACGCATCGTCGATGCGCTGACGCGCAGGGGTTTCCTCGGCGCCGGGCTCGGTGCCGCGGCCGCGACCTTGCTGGCAGCGTGCAGCAGCGACGAAAACGGCTCGGCGCCAAGTGGTCTCGTCACAGTGCAGGATGAGACGGGCAGTGTCGAGATTCCGTCGGACCCGCAGCGAATGGTCATCGCCCATGTCAGCGCCATGGCGACGGTGCTCGACCTCGGTGTGCCGCCGGAGAAGATCGTCGGCGGCTTCTTCGGTCTCGAGGGTGTGAGCGGTGACGCGGTGTTGCGTACGATGCCGGAGGCTGCGAACATCCCGAACCTCGGTACGGCGGGGACGTGGAACAAGGAAGCGATCATCGGCGCGTCGCCGGATCTGATCGTCATGCTCCTGACGGCCGGAAATGCTTATGCGGCAAAGTCCTACGACGAACTCTCCGCGACCGGTGTTCCAGTATTCGCCGGCTTCAACGGGTACCTCACGTGGGCCGAGATGAAGAAGTTGGTCACCTCGATGGGCGTCGCGGTCCGACGCGAAGACGCTGCTGCGGAATTGAACGCGAGAACGGAAGAGCGCCTCCTCACAATCAAGGATCGACTCTCCGCCCTCGGTTCGTTGCCGTCGGTGACCCTCCTCCGCACCGGCGAGAACGGTGTCGTCTACAACCAGGTCGACGCTCTTCTCGACGCCCTCGGTTTCCCCGGCGAACGAGCTACATCGGAGGAGTTCACGCGCACACTCACAGCGGAGCAACTCGATCAGGTGACCAGCGACGTGATCATCGTGGGCGCATTCCAGGACCAGCAGGACGTCCGTGCGCAGTTGGCGATGAACCCGCTCTGGGAGCGTCTTCCCGCTGTCCGCTCGGGGAACGTCCATTACGTCGACGACAGCCTGTGGGGCTCGGGCTATTCTCCCCGCGCGACCGAGCTGCGACTCGACGACATCGAGCGGATCTTCAGCTGACGCCGTCGTGTCACCTCGACTTATCGGTGCATTACCTCGAGAATCATGACCATGGACAAAATCAGGTTCTTCGAGCTGGTCACCGAATGGTTCGAGGTACTCGGTGTTGTCGCCATGGTTCTCGGGTTCGTGTTCGCATTCGTGATCGCGGGGCGCGCATGGAGTCGAACGCGGGACGGTAGTTCGGCGTTTCGTACTCTGCGCGAGACCATGGGCGCGGTCATCCTTCTCGGCCTCGAGATCCTTGTCGCCGCTGATCTGGTGAAGACGGTGACGTCGTCGCCGTCGCTGACAGACGCCGCAGTTCTGGGCATGATCGTTCTTATTCGGACCGTGCTGAGCCTGTCGATTCAGATCGAGATCGACGGGGTACTTCCGTGGCGCAAGGCGTTGGTGTCAAGTCCGGAACTCCTGGTACGCGCAGCGCGCGGATCAGGAGGCCGCACGACGCCCGACGCGTCGAGTTCGTAGCGATAGCCGTTGCGAGTGAAAGGTCGGGCAGATGACAGCAGTGCGCACCGAGCATCTCACGGTCGACGAAAGGCGGGCACGCGGCCGTCAGGCGCGTAGAGATACGCCATTGGCCGCGCTCGCGGATCTGGCAGAGAGTGACCGTGATCCGATATCACTGCTCGAATTGCAGGCGAAGTCGCGGGTACAGGACCTGGTGCCCATCCGATACGGGCGGATGTCGGCATCGCGGTTCTCGTTCTTCCGCGGCGCTGCGCTGGTGATGGCCGACGATTTGTCACGCAGTCCGGATTCGGGTCTTGCCAGCCAACTCTGCGGCGACGCGCACCTGAGCAACTTCGGTATCTATGCGACGCCCGAGCGAAAGCTCGCGTTCGACATCAACGACTTCGACGAAACGTACCCGGGACCGTTCGAATGGGACGTGAAACGACTGGCCGCAAGTTTGGTGATCGCCGCAAAGGACAACGGATTTTCGGGCAAGGAGCGGAAGAAGATCGTTCGCGGATGCGCGGCCGAGTATCGGGAAACCATGATCACCCAGGCAGGATTGGGAAATCTTGCAGTCTGGTACTCGCACATCGCACCCGAGGACGGGCTCGAGGCTCTCCAGATCGACCTGAAGAAGCGCATGCTTGCTCGCACACAAGCGACGCTGGACAAGGCTCGTCGCCGCGACAGTGTGCAGGCGGCAGGCAAGTTCACCGAAATCGTCGACGGCCGGCGGCAATTCATCAGTGATCCGCCGCTGATCGTGCCCGCAAACGAGTTGTTCGCAGGGACCGATCTCACGCAGATCGAGGAGTTGCTACGTCAGCGCGTTCGGTCGTATCGGAGCACGCTGCAGTGGGACCGTCGGGTGTTGCTCGAAAGCTTCGAGATGACGCACATTGCGCGGAAGGTTGTCGGTGTCGGGAGCGTCGGAACACGCGCATGGATGATCCTCATGAAAGGCGTCGACGACGACGATCCGTTGATCCTGCAGGTCAAGGAAGCGCAACCCTCGGTATTGTCCGGCTACGTCGATGGTCCGACCTTCAAGAACGAAGGGGAACGCGTCGTCAACGGGCAACGCTTGATGCAAGCGACAAGCGACATCTTTCTCGGCTGGGAACGAGGGCCGGGGCTCGACGAGGGTGAGCACGATTTCTACATTCGTCAACTGCGTGACGGTAAAGGGTCGGCAGTCATCGAAGAGATGGTGCCGCAGGGGCTGGAACTCTACGGGCGCCTGTGCGCCAGGGTCCTTGCCTACGCACACGCTCGCTCGTCCGATCGGATAGCGATCGCCGAATATCTCGGTGACGGAACCGAATTCGATTTCGCGATCGGGGAGTTCGCGGCTGCCTACGCCAAGCGCAATGCACGCGATCATGCCGCTCTGCTGACCGCGATCGACGACGGTCGCGTGTCAGCAGAGCGGGGAGTGTGACGACTCAGGCGAACACGCCGTCGAGCCAGCCCTGCCACGCTGCCGTTGCTGATCCACCGTCAGCGCCCTCTGCGAAGAGGTGATGGGCCGCGTCGACGTTGCCGCCGAAAGCATTTCGGCCGTAGAACCGCAGCAATGCGTCCTCGGTGCGCAAGCCGATGAACCAGTCGTTGATGTAGTCGACAATCGCGTCGACGGTTCCGATTCCGGGGACTTCCACCGACGCGGAGTCACCGACACCGGCGCCCGAGGTGATTCCGAGGGCGCTGCGAAGCGTTCCCATCGCTTGCGGCGCGGACGAGGATTCCGGGCCTTCGGCCGAGACATAGGTGACGGGTTTTCCGGCGAAGTACCGCACGTATTGGCCGAGACTGTGCAGGTAGAAGTCCGTGTGCTTGCTCGCGCCGTCGTACTGGTTGTCCCAGTCATCGGCAAACACTCCGGCGTGGACGTAGCGGACAACGGCGGTGCTCTCGTCGCGTGCTTCGACGACGTATTCGAGGTTGTTGAACCAGCCGTCGGGGCCTTGCATGTGGATGGCGAGTTCGCGGGGCGGCTCCCAGGTCGCGATGATCGGGCTGTCCGGGCGGCTGCCGTCGGCGGGGATCTCGAGAGGGGAGGGGAACATCCAGCCGGCCGTTTCGGCCGAGATGGCGGCCCAGATCTGCTCGGGGGTTCCTGGGACGACCACCTCGCGGCGGATTTCGAATTTCTCGGACATTGCTACTTCTCCGTTTCGGGCGCGTCGATGGCTTGGGTTGTGATGGTTTGGGGTGTGGTGAGGCTGGGATGCAAGGCGACAACGAGGCGGTGTTTGCGTCCGCCTTCGGAATTGCCGTTGTGATACTTGGCGACGAGTGAGTTGATCGACTCGCCGAGTTCGCCGGCGAACGCGGCACGGTCGGCCGCCGTGGCAAAGGTGATGTCGCTGTCGATGGCAAAGGACGCCAACGGTTTTCCGGCTGCAGTTGCGCCGGCGATCAGCTCGCCGACCTCTCGGACGATCCGCGCTGCGAGACTGACGAGCCAGCGCGCCGAGAGCTGATCGGGGAACCGGCCCGGGTCTGGGGCGAGCGCCGACATGGCGGCAGGGGATATGACGTACGACGCGGCACTGGCCTGCATGATTCGCTCGGTCATGTTGCCTCGCTTGCGTTCCTCGACGAGCTCGACAAGTCCGTGGTCTTCGAGAGTGCGCAGGTGGTAGTTCACCTTCTGGCGTGTCAGCCCGATCCGGGGCGCCAGCGAGGATGCCGATCCCGGCACCGCCAATTCGGCCAGAATCCGTTGCCGAATCGGATCGAGCGACGCCTCGGCAGCTCCGGGGCGATCGATGACTGCTACGTCCAACATGAGAAAACCATCCCACCGACAACAAAATCTGTCAAGACAGAAAAAATTTTCGGTGGGATGGTTTCGGAGATTCGCTATCGCTTGAGGTCGGGCGGGTTGTTCAGATCCCGCGCCGAGTACGTGTCACACGACGAAATCTGGCCGGTCTGGTATCCGGTCATGAACCACGCCTGACGCTGTGCGGAGGAGCCGTGTGTCCAACCTTCAGGGTTGACCCGACCGGTCGTGGACTTCTGGATACGGTCGTCGCCCACCGACGAGGCGGCGGACAACGCGTCGCGAATGTCGTCTTTTGACAAGGGCTTCAGGAACGGTTGACCGGTCGCCTGATCGGGAATCGTGTCCGCAAAATGTGCCCAGACGCCTGCGTAGCAATCGGCCTGGAGTTCGGTGCGAACCGCACCCGACTGCTCACCCTGCGGGTCGGCCTGCGCGCGGCCGATGTCGCCGAGCTGATTCTGGATGTGATGTCCGAACTCGTGCGCGACCACGTACTCCTGTGCGAGCGGTCCGGCGCTGGAACCGAAACGGTCGACGAGTAGTTGGAAGAAACTCGTGTCGAAGTACGCAGTCTGGTCGGCCGGGCAGTAGAACGGACCGACGTCACTAGACGCCTGGCCGCAACCGGTGTTGACCGAACCGCTGAACAGAATGACTTCGGGTCGCACGTACGCCGTGCCGGTCTGCTTGACCAACTGCTGTTCCCAAACGTCGTCGAGGCTTCCGACGGTCAGTGTGACGCGGCAGTTCACATCGGCGTTTGCCTGAGCACCGGTGCACTCGTCGACCGACGACAGTCCGGTCGACGAACTCGAAGTCTCGGTAGACGTACCCAGGAGTGAGCCGGGGTCACCGCCGAACAACAGCGCCAGGATCAGAACGATGATGCCGCCCGCGCCACCGCCGATCGCGATTTTGCCGCCGCGGCCACCGCCACCCCCGCCGCCTTGAACCTGAACGCGTCCCGCTTCGCCGCGGGCCCCCTCGTTGAAGGTCATCTATGTCCGCTTTCTGCTGTCGTGAACAAGTGCTTGCCGTCACTTCTGGAGATAGCTTCGCATGCGATGCGGGTCCGCGTTTCCGCTCTGTGCAGTTCGCTCCGTAGGATCGCAGGCAAAGTAGTCGGTCGTCGGTTATTGGAAGTAGTTCGAAAGGAATCCCGTGCTGCGCACACATCTCGCCGGTTCATTGCGACCCGAGCAGGCAGAGCAGACCGTAACGCTCACCGGTTGGGTAGCCAGGCGTCGTGATCACGGCGGAGTGATCTTCATCGATCTCCGTGATGCATCCGGAGTTGCGCAGGTAGTTTTCCGGGCAGGTGACGTGGCCGAGCAGGCGCACCGTCTGCGCGCGGAATACTGCGTTCGCGTGACCGGAACGGTCGAGGTTCGCCCAGAGGGCAACCAGAACTTCGAGATCCCCACCGGAGCGATCGAGGTCAACGCCACAGAACTCGAGGTTCTCAACGAAAGCGCACCGCTGCCGTTCCAGCTCGACGATCAGGTCGGCGAAGAAGCGCGCCTCAAGTACCGCTACCTCGACCTGCGTCGTGAAGGCCCCGGCTCCGCAATTCGCTTGCGCTCCAAGGTAAGTGCTGCAGCGCGCGGCGTTCTCGCGCATCACGAGTTCGTCGAGGTCGAGACTCCGACGCTCACGCGCTCGACGCCCGAGGGTGCCCGTGACTTCCTGGTGCCGTCGCGCCTTCAGCCCGGTAGCTTCTACGCACTGCCGCAGAGCCCGCAGCTGTTCAAGCAGCTCCTCATGGTCGGCGGCATCGAGCGCTACTACCAGATCGCACGTTGCTACCGCGACGAGGATTTCCGCGCCGATCGCCAGCCCGAGTTCACTCAGCTCGACATCGAGATGGCTTTCGTCAACCAGGACGACATCATCCTGCTCGCCGAGGAAATCCTGACGGCGCTCTGGAAGCTCGTCGGCCACGAGATCAAGACGCCGATCGACCGCATGACCTACACCGAGGCAATGCGTCGTTATGGCAGCGACAAGCCGGACCTGCGTTTCGACATCGAACTCGTCGAGTGCATGGACTTCTTCAAGGACACGACGTTCCGCGTGTTCCAGGCGGAGTACGTCGGCGCCGTCGTGATGCCCGGCGGTGCAAGCCAGCCGCGCAAGCAACTCGACGCCTGGCAGGAATGGGCCAAGCAGCGTGGGGCCAAGGGTCTGGCGTACGTGTTGGTCGGTGAAGACGGCACTCTCGGTGGACCTGTTGCCAAGAACCTGACCGACGCCGAGCGTGAGGGCCTGGCCGCCCACGTCGGAGCTCAGCCGGGAGACTGCGTCTTCTTCGCAGCTGGTGCAACGAAGCCGATGCGCGCCCTCCTCGGCGCTGCCCGTGGTGAGATCGCCCGCAAGAAGGACCTCATCGATCCTGACGCGTGGGCCTTCGTGTGGATCGTCGACGCTCCGATGTTCGAGCCGACCGCCGACGCCACTGCATCCGGTGACGTCGCTCTCGGCCACTCCGCGTGGACCGCCGTGCACCACGCGTTCACGTCGCCGAAGCCGGAGTTCTTCGACACGTTCGACACCGATCCGGATTCCGCTCTCGCCTACGCGTACGACATCGTCTGCAACGGCAACGAGATCGGCGGCGGCAGTATTCGTATCCACCGCAAGGACATTCAGGAACGAGTGTTCAAGGTGATGGGTATCTCCGAGGAAGAGGCGCAGGAGCAGTTCGGCTTCCTCCTCGACGCCTTCGCCTTCGGTGCGCCGCCGCACGGCGGAATCGCATTCGGCTGGGACCGCATCACCGCGCTCCTCGCCGGCATGGATTCCATCCGTGAGGTCATCGCGTTCCCGAAGTCCGGCGGCGGCGTCGACCCGCTGACGGATGCTCCGGCACCGATCTCGGCTCAGCAGCGCAAGGAATCGGGTATCGACGCGAAGCCCGAGAAGAAGTCAGAGGACAAGAAGTCCGAAGGCGACACCGGCGAAGCCAAGTAGAGCCGACACCGGATCGCCATGCTGCATTTGCGGGTGATCTGCCCGACCGAGCGCACCGAGCAAGTTCTCGGTGCGCTCGCGTCGCAGCGGGGCGCGACACACATCGTCGTGATGCGCGACGTCGCGGTTCATCCTGCCGGCGACATGGTGGAGGCCGACGTCGCCCGTGAGGCGGCAAACGACGTCGTCGATGCCCTGAACGAACTCGGCGTCGCCGAGGACGGCGGAATGACGCTCGTACCGGTCGAGACGGTGTTGTCGGCGGCGGCGCGCAAAGCCGAGCGTGACGTGCCTGGTGATCCCGCGGATTCCGTCGTGTGGGAGGAATTGCTGTCCCGCACTCGCGAAGAGTCGACTCTCAACGGATTGTTCGTCGCGTTCCTGACCATTGCGTGTCTGCTGGCCGCGATCGGCGTCGTGACCGACTCTCAGATCACGATCGTCGGCGCCATGGTCGTCGGTCCGGAGTTCGGTCCGCTGGCTGCTTTGGCAGTCGCACTCGTACGGCGGGATCGACGGTTGCGTCGGCGTTCGATTCTCGCGCTTGCCGTCGGATTCCCCATCGCGATGGGCGTGACGCTTGCCGCAACGTTCGTGGTGAAGTTCTTCGGATGGATGGACGTCGTCAGTCTCGAGTCACTCCACGAGGTCGATTTCGTATACAAGGTCGGGCCCATTTCGTTTGTCGTCGCGCTTCTTGCCGGTGCGGCTGGGATGCTGGCACTCGTCTCGTCGAAGTCCGCTGCCTTGGTCGGGGTGTTCATCTCTGTCACCACGGTTCCTGCCGCCGGTTTCGCGGTGGTTGCGGCAGCAAACGGAGAATGGCGGATCGCCGGGTTGTCGTCTCTGCAACTGGCTGTCAACCTGCTCGGGATCGTCACTGCCTGCGTGATTGTTCTCTGGCTCAGAACCCGGGCCGACGAGGAATTCGAAGCAGCGTTGAAAGGCATTTCTCGATTTGTCGACGAGGACAAAACTCCATGACGTCGCAGGTTCGGAGTTCTGCTCACCGACAGCAAAATTCTCGAGAGAACTGTGAGCCGGTGTGGCGATTAGGGACTTTTGTCATCGCCGCAGGTAGTCGGCAATTTCTGTTGCTGTGAGGCCTTGAATTCTCCGCTGCGAGCGGACGAGCTGGGCATGATCGGAGTCACTAACGGGTAAGTTGGTCGGTGATGACCGCATTACTGGCAGACCCCGTTTCCGAAGTCGTCGCAGCTGCTGAGCAGTTGCTGACACGCCGCACAGGGGCACCCGTAACCCTGGTGGATCCCGTAGATCTCGGGGGGAGTGGCCGCACCGTCGTGCTGCGCGTTCGTGTCGCCGAGAACCCGTTCTCCCTGCCCCGAACTTTGGTGATCAAGCAGGTCCGCGACAACTTCCAGGGAGCTACCAAAACAGCGATTGCGCTCCCGGCCGCGTCCGAAGGTGACTTCGACGTCGAGACCGCATTCCTTCGTGAAGCGGTGTCGTATCAGTTCGCCAACGCGCTTGCCAAGGACGCACGCCCCGGCGCCGAACTGTTGGCGTCCGACCTCGATGCTCGCCTCCTGATCCTGAGTGATCTCGGCGACGCCACCGCAATCAGCGTCCGACTCGAAGACTCCGACCCGGACACCGTCACTTACACGTTGATGGCCATGGCTCAGGCAATGGGACGCATGCACGCCGCGACCGTCGGCCGTGAGGACGACTTCACCGCGCTTCTGCGTCGAGCCGAGGTTGCGCATTGTTCCGACGAAGTGGCGGATCAGGTGGGACGTGCCGTGGCCGGTGTTCCCGCGATGCTGGTGGAAAGTCTCGGCATCGATGTGAGTTCGGACATTCTCGAGCAGGTTCAGCATGCGCAGACACTGTTCAGCGGTGGCCGGTTCCGTGCCTTCAGTCCGTCGGACCTGTGCCCCGACAACATCATCGTCAACGACGACGGCGTGCAGTTCCTCGACTACGAGTGGGGTGGCTACCGCGATGCCCTCCTCGACATCACCTACGCGTTGGTGTCTTTCCCCGGTTGCCTGTGCAACATCGACCTGACCGAAGAGCGGGCGTCGGCGATGGTCGATGCCTGGCGGGCCGAGGTGGTGGGGATGTGGCCCGCCCTGGCCGACGAGGCCGAATTGGGGCGCAGGATCGTCGAGGCCCAACTCATCTGGGTCTGGCTCAGTACCTATCTGTACCTGCCCGAGGATCATTCGCGTATCGCCGCCGTCCGCGAACATTATCTCTCGATTCCACGCGCCGACGCACTGGTCGGACGCTGGGCCAGGCTCGCACGCTCGGCTCAGCTCGCCGGCAACGACGCCGTCGAGGCACACGCCCGCGAGGTCGTGGCGGCGCTGCGGACCGAGTTCAGCTGAGGCCCTGACCGATCACACACAGAAGGGCGCCCGTGCACGAAGCACGAGCGCCCTTTCTGGGTCGAGTCCGATCAGTTGTCGGAGACCAGATCGTTCTCGGACAGGTCCGTCGCCGCGAGCGCTGTCGCCAGATCGGGATGCCGGAACGTCGACGTCACCTGGTCGGCCACGACTCGGAAAGCAGAGGCCAGGGTCGCGGACTTGTCCGGTTCGGCCGCCCACGTTGCGGTCTGTTCGACGACGACCACGCCGTGGTGGACGTACATCTTTCCGGGGACGAGCGTGATGCCGGCGTTGGTGGCCCACTCGCGCAGGGCAGCGAGTCCCTGGCTCGCGCCCTTGGGGCCGCCTACCTCGATGTCGTCACTCGACAACTGCAGCAGAGTGTCGACGTCTTGGGAGTTGAGTGCATCGTGCCACGCGAGGACGGTGGCGATCTCGGAGGTGCTCATGGCGACAACGCTATCCAATGCGGATTCACGACTGGGTGAGGGCTGGCGGAACAGCGGATTGTGTCGGGCGTCGGTGGTCTCTAGTAGCGTCGATTCGTGAGCGATTGGCAAGCGGAAGACAGTGTGGGGGCGAAAGACGGCGTGGTGGCGGAAGACGGCCTGTTCGAGGCAACTCCGGAGGAATCCGCGATCGTCGACGAACCAGATGTCGTGTCTGTAGCCGAGCGCGCCCTGTCCTCGGTGCCGCCCGGTGCTCCTCTGGCTGTCCGCATGCGTCCGCTCACTCTTGGTGAAGTTGTCGGTCAACAGCACTTACTCGGGCCCGGCGCGCCACTCCGCAGAATGGTCGAGGGGTCCGGCGCCGCATCGGTACTTCTGTACGGACCTCCCGGCACCGGCAAGACCACGCTCGCATCGTTGATCTCGGGTGCTACCGGCCGCCGGTTCGAGGCTCTGTCGGCTCTGTCCGCCGGAGTCAAAGAAGTCCGCGGTGTCATCGAACTCGCGCGCCGCCGCCTGCTGAACGGCGAACAAACCGTCTTGTTCATCGACGAAGTTCATCGCTTCTCCAAGACCCAGCAGGACGCCTTGCTCGCCGCGGTCGAGAACCGCATCGTGCTCTTGGTCGGCGCGACCACCGAGAACCCGTCGTTCTCGGTCGTCTCCGCTCTGTTGTCGCGCTCGTTGGTCCTGCAACTGCAATCGCTCACCGCTGCGGATGTCCAGGAACTGCTCGAGCGCGCTGTCGCCGACGAACGCGGGTTCGGCGGAGCGATCACGATCGACGACGACGCGATGGAACACCTCGTTCGTCTGGCGGCCGGCGACGCCCGCCGAGCCCTGACGGCACTCGAGGCTGCCGCCGGAGCTGCACTGGACACGGCCGGTGACGCTTCGGGCCCGGTGGTGCTCGACCTCGCGACCGTCGAGGCCAGTGTCGACAAGGCCGCGGTTCGGTACGACCGTGCCGGAGATCAGCACTACGACGTCATCAGTGCATTCATCAAGAGCATTCGTGGATCAGACGTCGACGCCGCCCTGCACTACCTCGCACGGATGCTGACCGCGGGCGAAGACCCTCGCTTCATCGCACGGCGTCTGGTGGTTCACGCCAGCGAAGACATCGGCATGGCTGATCCGATGGCGCTGCAGACTGCCACCGCCGCGGCGCAGGCAGTGCAGCTGATCGGTATGCCGGAGGCTCGTCTGGCGCTGGCACAGGCCACCATTCATCTGGCGACGGCTCCCAAATCGGGTGCGGTCATCGCCGCACTCGGCGCGGCCATGGCCGACGTGGCCGCCGGAAAATCCGGACTGGTACCGCCGCACCTGCGTGACGGGCACTACAAGGGCGCCGAGCAATTGGGCAACGCAGTCGGATACAAGTACCCGCACGACACACGTGATGGTGTTCTGCGGCAACAGTATCCACCGGACGATCTGGTGGGTGTCGACTATTACCAGCCCACCGCGCACGGCAACGAGCGGGAGATCGCCGATCGGGTGAGCAAACTTCGCCGAATAGTTCGTGGCTGACGCCTGCCAGGTTCCACCGGCCGACGCGTTAGTCTGGACACCCATAGCTCGACGCTCTTGAAGGTAAGGACCGGTTAGTGCAAACCCACGAGATCCGCAGGCGATTCCTCGACCACTTCGTCAAGGCCGGCCACACCGAGGTGCCCAGCGCCTCGCTGATTCTCGACGACCCGAACCTTCTGTTCGTCAACGCGGGCATGGTTCCGTTCGTGCCGTTCTTCCTCGGGCAGCAGACGCCGTCCTACTCACGGGCGACGTCCGTGCAGAAGTGCGTCCGCACCCTGGACATCGAAGAGGTCGGCATCACCACCCGCCACAACACCTTCTTCCAGATGGCGGGCAACTTCTCCTTCGGTGACTACTTCAAGAAGGAAGCCATCTCCCACGCCTGGCAGTTGCTGACAGGTTCGGTCGAGGACGGCGGATACGGCATCGATCCCACGCGCCTGTGGGCCACCGTCTACCTCGACGACGACGAAGCGTTCTCGATCTGGCGCGACGAGGTAGGAGTGCCCGAAGAGCGCATCCAGCGCCGCGGCATGAAGGACAACTACTGGTCCATGGGCATTCCCGGGCCGTGCGGCCCCTGCTCGGAGATCTTCTACGACCGCGGCGCCGAATACGGCGTCGAGGGTGGCCCCGAAGCCGACGAGGATCGCTACATCGAGATCTGGAACCTCGTGTTCATGCAGAACGAGCGCGGCGAGGGCACCAACAAGGGCGACTACCCGATCCTCGGACCGTTGCCGAAGAAGAACATCGACACCGGCATGGGCGTCGAGCGCGTTGCGTTCCTCCTGCAGGGCGTCGAAAACGTCTACGAGACAGATCTTCTCCGCCCCGTCATCGACAAGGCCGCCGAACTGACCGGCAGTGTCTACGGGACCGACCACACTTCAGACGTCCGTTTCCGCGTCATCGCCGACCACGCACGCACCGCAGCGATGTTGATCGCCGACGGTGTGAACCCCGGCAACTACGGCCGCGGCTACGTCCTGCGCCGGTTGCTGCGTCGCATCGTGCGTTCGGCCAAACTGCTCGGCAGCGAGCAGCCCACCATGCGCGAGTTCATGATCGTCGTCCGCGACACGATGGCGCCGTCGTACCCGGTTCTGGAAACCGACTTCACGCGCATCGAGAACGTTGCCGTCGGCGAGGAGACCGCGTTCCTCAAGACGCTGGCTTCGGGTTCTGCTCTGTTCGAGAATGCTGCCGAGACGGTCAAGTCGTCCGGAAAGTCGGTCATCGCCGGCGATCAGGCGTTTGCACTGCACGACACCTACGGCTTCCCGATCGACCTCACGCTCGAGATGGCGTCCGAGGCCGGTCTCACCGTGGACGAGGACGGCTTCCGCACGCTCATGGCCGAGCAGCGCAAGCGCGCCAAGGACGACGCTCAGGCTCGTAAGCACGCCCACGCCGACCTCACGGTCTACAAGGAACTGCTCGACCGAGGCGCCACCGAGTTCACCGGTTTCGACGAACTCGTCTCCGAGGCTCACGTCCTCGCACTGATCGTCGACGGCGTCCGTGTCCCGGTAGCGAAGGCCGGTCAGGACGTCGAGGTCATCCTCGACCGAAGCCCGCTCTACGCAGAGTCCGGTGGACAGATCGCCGACATCGGTTCGCTCACCGCGCCGGGCCTCGAAGCCAAGGTCAACGACGTACAGAAGATCGCCAAGAAGGTCTGGACGCACAAGGTGACGGTGCAGAAGGGTGAGATCACCGAGGGCGACGTCGTACTCGCGCACGTCGACGCCGAGTGGCGCAAGGGTGCAACCCAGGGGCACTCCGGCACCCACATGGTGCACGCTGCACTGCGTCAGGTGCTCGGCCCCAACGCGGTGCAGGCAGGCTCGCTCAACAAGCCGGGTTACCTCCGCTTCGACTTCTCGTGGCAGGGCGCGCTGTCCGACTCCCAGAAGCAGGACATCGAGGCACTTACCAACGAAGCCGTGGCGTCGAACTACGCGGTCAACACATTTGTCACGGATCTCGACAAGGCCAAGGCGATGGGTGCGATGGCACTCTTCGGTGAGAACTACGGCGACGAGGTTCGTGTCGTCGAAATCGGCGGCCCGTTCTCGATGGAACTGTGCGGTGGCACTCACGTCGGAAGCTCCGCACAGATCGGTCAGGTCACGCTGCTCGGTGAGCAGTCGGTCGGCTCCGGAATCCGACGCGTCGAGGCGTACGTCGGTTTGGACTCCTACCGCTACCTCGCCAAGGAACGCGCGCTCCTGGCCGGACTCTCCTCCTCGCTGAAGGTTCCTTCGGAAGAGGTGCCCACCCGCGTCGAGGCGCTCGTCGAGCGACTCAAGGTGGCCGAGAAGGAACTCGAGCAGACCAAGGCCAAGGCTGTGCTGGCGTCGGCAGGCGAGTACGTCGCCAAGGCCAAGCGCATCGGCAGTGTCCTCGTCATCGCCGAGCCTGCTCCCGCCGGAGTCGGCGGAAACGACCTGCGCAGCCTCGTCACGGACATCAAGGGTCGCCTCGGCTCCGAACCTGCCGTCGTAGCTCTGCTCGGTGACGTCGACGGCAAGGTTCCGTTCGTGGTCGCCTCGAGCAAGGCAGCTCAAGGTCTCGGTGTGAAGGCCGGCGAGCTGGTCGCGTCGTTCGGTCCCAAGATCGGTGGCCGCGGCGGCGGAAAACCCGACATGGCCCAGGGTTCGGGTTCGGACTCCGCAGGAATCCCGGCGGCGCTCGATGCGATCCGGGACAGAGTCGGAGAGCTGGCGGGCGGCAGCTGACGGTGGTGGCTACGCAGCAGGGTCCCGATCGCCCCGGCATCGACGACCCTGGTCGCGGGCGGCGCATCGCCATCGACGTGGGCAGTGTTCGCATCGGCGTCGCGTCCAGCGACCCCGACGGCATCCTCGCGACACCGGTGGAAACGGTTCCACGCTCGAAGGAGCGTGGGCCCGACGCGCCGGATATCCGGCGCATTATCGCCATCGTGTCCGAATACGAGGCCGTTGAGGTTATCGTCGGACTGCCACAGACGCTGCGCGGTGAGCAAGGTAAAGCCGCCGGTATCGCGACTGCATTCGCCAAACGACTGCAGCGGGCCGTCGAACCGATCCCGGTGAGACTGTCCGACGAACGACTGACGACCGTCACGGCTGCGCGCAATCTCCGCGAAAGTGGAGTCAAGGCACGCGGCCAGCGACCGATGATCGATCAGGCTGCGGCGGTGGAAATCCTGCAAGGCTGGCTGGACGAGCGGAGTAGAGCTGTGAAACCAGGGGAGTCGTCGAAGGACGCTGCACTGGAGGGCGATCTGTGAACGCGCGGTGGGATGAGGGCGGCGGAAGCCGGCCCACCAGTTCGTTCGACTTCGACAACGACGAGACCATGGTCATGCGTGCACTGCCGCAGAACATCGATCCGCCGCATATGTCGCGAGCCGAGGCACGCAAGCAACGCGAAGCGCGCAACAAGCGCGCCAAGCGTGGCAAGAAGGTCGGCGTTCTCGCCCTGCTGGTGTTGGTGATCGCAGTCCTCGGTGTCGGTGCATACGGCGCTCTCTGGTACATGGATCGCAACAAGACCGCGGAGGATTTTGCCGGCCCCGGCGGCGCACCCGTGGTCATCCAGATCAACAGTGGAGAAACTGCATCGGAGATCGGTGCGACGCTCGAGGCGAAGAACGTCGTCGCGAGTTCCGCTGCTTTCTACAACGCGGCGATCGCCAATCCGTCTGAGATCCAAAAGGTGCAACCCGGCTTCTACCAGGTGCCGGTGCAGAGTAGCGCCGCGAGCGCACTCGACACCTTGGTTGCCCCGGACTCCCGAGTCGGCAGTGTTGTCATCGCCGAAGGGCGTCAGCTGCACGACAGTTCGGACGCGCAGACCGGCTCGCTCAAGAAGGGCATCTACAACCTCATTTCCGAGGCGAGTTGTGTCGGCCCGGTTTCCGCTCAGAAATGTGTCTCGACAGACGAATTGAACACTGCGGGAGCATCTTCCGATCTGGCTTCGCTCGGCGTGCCCGAATGGGCGATGTCGTCGGTCAAGAGCGTGCCGGACAAGGACCGTCAGCTCGAAGGCCTGATCGCCGCCAGCAGTTGGGATTTCGATCCCACTGCGACGCCCACCGAGATCCTGCGGTCGTTGGTCGAGGGTAGCGCCGCCAAGTACGAGGCCACGGGAATTCTTACAGCCGGCAGCGGGGTCGGAATGTCTCCGTACCAGTTGTTGGTGGCAGCGTCGCTGGTCGAGCGTGAGGCGTTGCCCGCTGACATGGCCAAGGTCGCGCGGGTGATCGTCAACCGACTCGCAGTCGATCAGCCTCTGCAGTTCGACTCCACGGTCAACTACTCACTCGACACCACCGAGGTCGCAACCACGGATGCCGACCGTGAGCGCGTCACGCCGTGGAACACGTACGCAATGCCGGGTCTGCCTGCAACGCCCATCGCTTCGCCGAGCATCGACGCGCTGAAGGCCGTGGAATCGCCGGCGGCCGGTGACTGGTTGTACTTCGTCACGATCAACAAGGAAGGCCAGACGCTCTTCACCAAGAGCTACGAGGAGCATTTGGCCAACATCGAACTGGCACAGCAAAGTGGGATTCTCGACAGTGGACGGTAGTACCGCGACTTCGCTCGCGACGCCCCGTAAGGCGGCAGTTCTCGGAAGCCCGATCGCTCACTCGAAGTCCCCGTTGCTGCATCTTGCGGCGTACGCGGCTTTGGGGCTGAGCGATTGGACCTACGAGCGGATCGAATGCACCGGCGAGCAGTTGCCTGCCCTCGTCGACTCACTCGGCCCCGAATGGATCGGCCTCTCGGTGACGATGCCGGGCAAGATCGCAGCACTCGAATATGCCACCGAACGCACACCGCGAGCGGTGACCATCGGCTCGGCCAACACCCTGGTTCGCATCGACGGCGGTTGGCGTGCCGACTGCACGGACGTCGACGGAGTCAGCGGTGCGTTGATCGCCGGCGGTGTCGGCGATCTCAGCGGCACTTCGGCGGTAGTTGTCGGCGCGGGCGGCACCGCGCGGCCGGCATTGGTCGCGTTGGCCGACATGGGAGTTCGGACAGTCACCGTGGTCGCGCGTGATCCGGGGCGCGCATCCGGTGCCATCGAATGCGGCGGTGCTGTCGGGTTGGACATTGATCTGGTCGCCTTCGACGACGCACGGCTAGGCGGGATCTGCGCCGAATCCTCGGTCTTGGTCAGTACCGTTCCCGCGGAAGCGGCAGCGCCCTTTGCCCAGCAATTGGGGAAGGCGCGATTTGTCCTCGACGCGATCTACAACCCCTGGCCGACGCCACTTGCTTCGGTTGTCGAGGCGGCCGATGGCACGGTGATCGGTGGCCTCGAGATGTTGCTCAATCAGGCCTTCGGGCAGGTAGAGCAGTTCACGGGCAAGCCCGCTCCGCGAGAGGCGATGGCAGCCGCTATCGCTTAGGTCTGTTCACAGTGTCGAGGTAGTCCACAAGACGATTCGTAGTCTGCCGCTGGCGAACGGCAGACGCCAAGCTCGAAACCATGTGGACGTTGATGGTCTTGGCAGGCTCGGGGGTAGTCGCTGGCTTCGGAGCTCGGGCGATCGTCGACAATTGGTTGCGGCGACACGGTTATCGACCAGTCGTGACTTTCTGTTGTGTGCCGCAGTGCGCCGTCGCAACAGGCTGGGTTGTCGTCGGTGCGCTGAATACCTCGGTGGTGCAGTTATTTTCCGGTCTCGCCGTGGTGTGGTGGTGCGTCGCGATCTCGACTGTCGACCTGGCTGTGCGTCGGCTGCCCAACAGTTTCACGCTGCCGGGCTACGCCGTCGTGATGGTCTACGCGACGGTGTCGGGAACGGTGTGGGTGGCGGTGGTGGGGTCGGCACTGCTCGCCGGAATCCACCTCCTGGCGCACGTGATGTCGCCTGGTTCCATGGGCGTCGGCGATGTGAAGCTCTCGCTTCCTCTGGGCGCCGTGACCGGATTGGTGGGAGCGGACGCCTGGCTGTGGTCGTTGGTGTCTGCCTCGGTGCTCACCGCAACGCTGGGCACCGCGCTGGAACTGCGAAGACGAGGGCCGGTAGCCCACAATTCGCCCATTGCGCACGGACCCTCGATGTGCCTGGCAGCCTGCGGTTCGATTGCGTTTGCCTGGCTGACGTGACGAGTGCAACATCCGCGAGAAGTCTGGCGTTATTGACCGTTCAACGACGGACGGTGAACTGCAGGAAAGACGTAACCGTCGGTTTCATAAATGCGGGTATTGCCAGCGCGCGGTCCCAGTATGCGGCGAGTCGGACTTGCCGAATGTCCACACCCTGACGTTCACTGAGGTTTCGGAAATGGGACAAAACGAATCTCGTTTCGCACTCGATTATCGGGGGAACCTATGCGCACAAGGCTTTTCGTCGCTGCGGCAGCCTGTTTGGCGGCTGTGGCTGCAGGAGCGGGCGTCGCCGGCGCCGCGCCTGCACCTTCATCGGTGGCACTGGGCGGGGGCTCAGGAATCCTGCTGCCGGACGTGGATCACTCCGATCCTGACCGAGTTGCAGCATGCACGTTGACCGCGGTCGGCTACGACAACGCCGGTTCTCTCGTGGCACTCACCGCCGGACACTGCGGAGTTGTCGGGGACCGGGTGTTCGCCGAGTACCTGCCCGAGGCCGGACCCATCGGTCGGTTCTCTTACTCGAGTCCGGTCTCGGACATCGCCGTGATCGATCTCGACGACGCCAAGGTAGCTCCGCTGCGTACCGTCGGCGGCACGACGATCAACGGAATCGGCGCCCCGCCGGCCCCGGGCACGATCGTGTGCAAGGAAGGCCGTTCGACCGGCACCACGTGCGGTATCACCTGGGGTTACGACTCCGTCTACGGTGAGATCGTCGAGCACACGTGCTCGATTCCCGGTGATTCCGGTGGACCGCTCGTCGTCGGTGACCGCCTGGTGGGCTTGATCAGCAACGGCTACCCGCCGTACTGCTTCGAGCCGCTTCCGCCGCCGTTCCACGCTCCCGACAACTCGGCGGACATCAACATCGGTTTGGCTGACATCAACGCAAACGGTGGAGGATTCCGCCTGTTCTAGACCCACAGGTACCTCTGAGATGGCCCACACGCCTCGTGCGTGTGGGCCATCTGTGTTCACCGGGAGGACCACTGTGACAACTGAGGTCTGCGACGTGGAAAGATGGTCGGCGTGCTGCGTTGGATAACTGCCGGAGAATCCCATGGTCCCGCCCTCGTCGCGATGCTCGAGGGCATGGTCGCGGGGGTCGAAGTGACCTCTGAGGCCATCTCGTCGGAACTTGCCCGTCGTCGACTCGGTTACGGCCGTGGCGCACGGATGAAGTTCGAGGCCGACAAGGTCACCATCATCGGCGGTGTCCGCCACGGATTTACGCTCGGTGGCCCCGTGGCCATCGAGATCGGCAACACCGAGTGGCCCAAGTGGGAAACCATCATGTCCGCCGACCCGGTCGACCCGGACCTGCTCGCCGATCAGGCTCGCAATGCCCCGTTGACGCGCCCGCGTCCCGGACACGCCGATTACAGCGGCATGCTCAAGTACGGCTTCAACGATGCGCGTCCCGTCCTCGAGCGCGCCAGCGCTCGCGAGACCGCAGCCCGCGTGGCCGCTGGAACCGTCGCACGGTCCTTCCTGCGTCAGGTATTCGGTGCCGAGGTCGTTTCACACGTTATTTCCATCGGTGCTTCCGAGCCGTACGTCGGACCCGTGCCGGAGGGCAAGGATCTCGACGCGATCGACGCGAGCCCGGTCCGCGCATTCGACAAGGCTGCAGAAGAGTCGATGATCGCCGAAATCGAATCGGCGAAGAAGGACGGCGACACCCTCGGTGGCGTCGTGGAGGTCGTCATCCACGGCCTGCCGGTCGGACTCGGCACTTTCGTCAGCGGCGCCGAGCGTCTCGATTCACGACTTGCTGCTGCTCTCATGGGAATTCAGGCCATCAAGGGTGTCGAGGTCGGCGACGGCTTCGAGACCGCGCGCCGTCGTGGCAGCGAAGCTCACGACGAAATCCGCCCGGGCCCGGACGGCATCGTGCGCTCCACGAACCGCGCAGGCGGTATCGAAGGTGGCATGACCAATGGTGAGGCTCTTCGAGTTCGCGCCGCGATGAAGCCGATCTCGACGGTTCCGCGCGCTCTGGCGACGGTCGACATGGAGAGCGGCGAGGAAGCGGTTGCCATCCACCAGCGCAGCGACGTGTGCGCGGTTCCGGCTGCCGGCGTCGTCGCCGAGTCGATGGTTGCGCTCGTCGTGGCTCAGGCCGCACTCGAAAAGTTCGGTGGTGATTCCATTGCTGAAACCACTGCCAACTACCGTCGTTACGCCGAGGGCATCGCAGCCCGACCGCCTCGATAGGACTCACGTATCGATGAAGCCGAAGGCTGTACTCATCGGTCCGCCCGGTGCCGGCAAATCGACCATCGGTCGACGTCTCGCGCAGGCACTCGAACTCGAATTGGTCGATACCGACGCCGAGATCGAACGGACCACGGGTAGGACGATCCCGGAGATCTTCACCCATGACGGAGAGCCTCGGTTTCGTGAGATCGAGGAATCGGTGGTTCGCGAAGCGTTGCAGGCCACCGACGGAATCGTCTCGCTCGGCGGTGGTGCGATCCTCTCCGATCGCACGCGCGAACTGCTCCAGGGGCACACGGTCATCTACCTCGAGATCAGTGTCGCCGAAGGGCTTCGCCGCACTGGGGCGAACAATCATCGCCCGCTGCTGGCCGGCGGAGATCCCAAGGTCAAGTACCAGGAGTTGATGAGGCGTCGTCGTCCGCTGTACCGGCGTTCGGCCACGATTCGGATTCGGACCGACGGCCGAAGTCCGGCGCGTGTCGTCGGGCAACTGGTGTCGAAACTTCAAGACAAATGAACAACCGGAGCGGAGTAGTGGAGCAGTGACCGAACCCGTACGTGTAGAGGTGAAGACCGCAAGTCCTTACCCGGTCGTGATCGGCCGCGGCCTGCTCGGTGATCTCGTTGCCGAGTTCGACGGCGCGCGCACTGTCGCGATCTTCCATCAGCCGCCGCTGGCAGAGACCGCGGAGGCCGTACGGGCTGCGTTGGCGGAGAAGGGAATCGACGCCCACCGTATCGAGATCCCCGATGCCGAGGACGGCAAGGATCTTGCTGTCGCGGGCTTCTGCTGGGACGTGCTCGGCCGGATCGGCCTGACTCGCAGCGACGCGATCATGAGTTTGGGCGGGGGAGCGGCGACCGACCTCACCGGCTTCGTCGCGGCTACGTGGATGCGCGGTGTCAAGGTAGTTCACGTCCCCACCACCTTGCTCGCGATGGTCGACGCAGCAGTGGGCGGCAAGACCGGTATCAACACCGAAGCGGGCAAGAACCTCGTCGGTTCGTTCCACGAACCGGGAGCGGTGTTCATCGATCTCGCGACGCTCGAGACTGTGCCGCACAACGAGATCGTTGCCGGCATGGCCGAGGTCATCAAGACCGGATTCATCGCCGACCCGGTGATCCTGGATCTCATCGAAGCCGATCCCAAGGCAGCTCTCGATCCGTCGGGAACTGTTCTGCCCGAGTTGATTCGGCGCTCCGTAGAGGTCAAGGCCAAGGTCGTGGCCGCGGATCTGCGCGAGTCGGATCTGCGCGAAATCCTCAACTACGGCCACACCCTCGGCCACGCGATCGAACGTCGTGAGCGCTACAAGTGGCGCCACGGTGCCGCTGTCTCCGTCGGCCTGGTCTTCGCTGCCGAACTCGGACGGCTCGCGGGCCGACTCGACGACGCCACCGCGGATCGTCACAAGTCGATCCTCGATCTCGTCGGGCTGCCGACGTCGTACGACGGTGATGCGTTCGGCGATCTGATGAAGGGAATGCAGACCGACAAGAAGAACCGTGCCGGGCTGCTGCGTTTCGTGGTCCTCGACGGACTGGCCAAGCCGGGTCGCCTCGAGGGGCCGGATCCGAGTCTGCTGGTTGCGGCGTACTCCGCGATTGCCCGCGATGCGCGGCCGGCCGGCGGAACGGTCCTGTTGTGAGGATCAACGTCGTCAACGGACCCAATCTGGGGCGTCTGGGTAAGCGTCAGCCCGAGGTCTACGGCGCGACCACACACGACGATCTGATCGAATTGTGCGTCGCGGCAGGCAAGGAGCTCGGCGTCGAGGTGATCGTCCGTCAGAGCGATCACGAAGGCGATCTGCTCGGTTGGATCCACGACGCGGCGGACGCGGGGGAACCGGTGATCCTCAATGCCGGTGGCTTGACGCACACGTCGGTGGTCCTGCGAGATGCATGCGCCGAACTGACCGCAGGTCTCGTCGAGGTACACATCTCGAACGTTCATGCGCGAGAAGAGTTTCGGCACCACTCCTACCTGAGTCCGATTGCGACCGGAGTGATCGTCGGACTCGGCGTCGCCGCGTATCCGCTGGCGATCAGGTTCCTCGCCGAGCGAGGCTGAACGAGGGAAGTCGAAAAAACAGCCACACGAATGCGGCCCCGAGGAAAATATCCTCGGGGCCGCATTCGGTTGTGTGGACGGTGGGCGTTACTGCTCGCGCTTGCCCAGATCGATCGCCGGGAAGACCGCGGTATCGGCGTCGGATTCCTCGACGGACATCGCGGCTCCGCTGTATGCGTGCTGCTCGGTGGGGGAGTCGTAGCCCTCGCTGACGGGCACCGGTTCGTGGTGACGCTCGTGGGACGGGGTCTGCGGAGCTGTTCCGTTCTTGCGCTGTTCACGGCTGACGAAGAAGCGTCCGACGGTGATGGCGATCATGGCGGGGACGAAGATGAGAAGGATCGTGAACGCCGCACCGGAGGTCACCTCGAAGAACAAGCCCTGCTGGGTGAGTTCGAGGGAGGGGACGAGGCTGAGTGCCCAGCTGGCAGCGCCGGCGACGAACCCGCCGACCAATGCGGCCTTGAGCCACAGCATGGTCAGATCGGCGCCGTCCTCGGGTTCGGGGAAGTTCTGGCGGTCACGAATGCCGTCGATACCACCCCAGATCGCGGCGAAGACGATGACGATCAACAGGGACAGCCAGCGCAGGGTGGACCCCTGAAGTGGCCACTGTGCGATCGCTGCACCGAGCAACGCACGAAACACAACATGTATCAGGGCCATGCCGAGGCCACGTACCAACCACGCATTCATGGGTACAGCCTAACTAGAACCCATTACACCTTGTGGCCTAACCCACACTTATTGCTGTAACCGCGAGTTTCGAGTTGATCGGCAGGTCTGCGCGGGCGGTAGGTTCGAGGGATGCCGGTCGACTTCAGAACACGCCGTGAATCCCTCAGACGCCTCCTCTCGGAGCGCGAACTCGACGCGATTCTCGTCACAGATCTCCTCAACATCAGATACCTCACCGGTTTCACCGGTTCCAATGCGGCGCTCGTCGTCAGTGCATCCGATTCAGCGTCCGACGAGCGTGAGACGGTGATCTGCACCGACGGCCGCTACGTGACGCAGGTGTCAGAGCAGGTGCCGGACCTTCGGGCCGAAATCGCCCGTTCGAGTGCTGCGCACTTGATCGAGAAGTCCACGGCGCCCGTTCTCGCGTTCGAGTCACATGTGGCGACGTTCGCCGAACATCGGGCTTGGACCGAAGCAGCGCCGAAGATCCGGTTCGAACCGGTGAGTGGACTCGTCGAACAATTGCGCATGGTCAAGGACGAGTACGAGGTGGAGTTGTTGCGAGCCGCGTGCACCGCAGCCGATGTCGCGTTGGCGCAGTTGATCGCTCGCGGCGGTCTGCGACCTGGCCGAACGGAACGAGAGGTCGGCCGCGAGCTGGAAAATCTGATGCTCGACAACGGGGCGGACGGTATTTCCTTCGAGACGATCGTGGCGGCCGGCGCCAACTCGGCGATTCCGCATCACCGACCGACCGACGCGATCCTGGCGTCGGGTGACTTCGTGAAACTCGACTTCGGCGCCCAGGTCGGTGGGTACCACTCGGACATGACACGGACCTACGTGCTCGAGTCCGTTTCCGATTGGCAACGGGAGATTTACGAGCTCGTCGCGCGTTCGCAAGCTGCCGGTTGCGACGCGCTCGCGCCGGGTGTCGAATGTGCGGCAGTCGACGCCGTCGCCCGTGCGGTGATCGACGATGCAGGCTACGGCGAGTTGTTCCTGCACGGCCTCGGCCACGGTGTGGGGCTCGAAATCCACGAAGCACCGGGGATCGGCAAGCTCGGCACCGGTACACTTCTTTCCGGCGCGGCGGTGACCGTCGAGCCGGGCGTGTACTTCTCCGGGCGCGGAGGTGTACGGATCGAGGACACGCTCGTTGTTCGTGAGCAGGGGCCAGAGCTGCTCACACTGACCGCAAAAGACCTTACCGTCGTCTGAGACGGTTTCCCGACCCCTAGGAGACGCGAAGCAAGTGGCTTCCACCAGTGATTTCAAGAATGGTCTGGTTCTGCAGATCGAAGGCCAGCTGTGGACGATCATCGAGTTCCAGCACGTCAAGCCCGGCAAGGGCCCTGCCTTCGTGCGCACCAAGCTCAAGAACGTGCTCTCGGGCAAGGTAGTGGACAAGACGTTCAACGCCGGTGTGAAGGTCGAGACCGCCACGGTCGACCGTCGTGACATGACGTACCTGTACCACGACGGCAGCGACTACATCTTCATGGACGGCGACACCTACGACCAGGTGTCGATCAGCGAATCCACCGTCGGCGACCAGTCGCGTTTCCTGCTCGAGAACATGGCAGTCCAGGTCGCGACCCACGAAGACGTTCCCCTCTTCGTCGAGCTTCCGGTCACCGTCGAGCTCGTCGTCAAGCACACCGATCCGGGCCTGCAGGGCGACCGCTCCACCGGCGGCACCAAGCCTGCGACCCTCGAGACCGGTGCCGAGATCAACGTCCCGCTCTTCATCAACACCGGTGACAAGCTCAAGGTCGATTCTCGTGACGGCAACTACCTCGGGCGTGTGAATTCCTGAGTGTCCGGCACACATAAGAAACTCGGTGCACGCCACAAGGCGCGCAAGCGTGCCGTCGACTTCCTCTTCGAAGCCGAGGCACGTGACCTCGATCCGGTCGCACTGGCGTCGGAGCGTTCCGATCTGTCCGTCAAGGACGACGCGGTAGCACCCGTCGCGGCCTACACCGTCACGTTGGTGTCCGGCGTTGCGGAGAATCTGGACCGGATCGATCAGGTCATCTCCTCGCATCTGCAGGACTGGACGCTCGAGCGTCTGCCCGCCGTCGACCGTGCGATTCTGCGTATCGCCGTGTGGGAGCTCTTCCACGCGACGGACGTTCCGCCGGTTGTCGCCGTGGACGAGGCCGTCGAACTCGCGAAGCAGCTCTCGACGGACGACTCTCCGGGATTCGTCAACGGAATCCTCGGCCAGGTCGTTCTCGTTGCGCCGCAGGTTCGATCGGCTGCGGCCGCGACCTCCCAGCGCGCGCAGGAATCGGATTCGGGTACCGAGTAGCAAGTTTTGTTCCACCACCGCCGTGCGAGTGTCACCGAGCGCGTTGTGTGTCTGCACACAACCGGTCGGAGTCGCTGCTCGCACGGCGGGATCAGGTCTGTCGGCTGATAGGGTGGGGACCGTCAGACATCCTTTAACGATCCGTCCAGTGAGGCGGAGAAGGAGGTCGCTGCATGAGCGTGCCCGAAGGGTCTCGCCCATCCGATCTTGCAGGTCCAGGTAACTCGAAGGCGCCGGTCGGTGCCGAGGCAGGTAGCGAAACCCGCGAATTGTTGTCCGCCCAGGATGTGGGCCGGACCATCGCGCGGATCGCTCACGAGATCATCGAGAAGACCGCACTCGACGGACCCGAGGGAACTGCCCCTCGTGTGGTCCTGATCGGTATCCCGACGCGTGGAACCACCCTCGCCACGCGACTGCGCGCCAAGATCGAAGAATTCTCCGGTGTGCGTCTTCCCATCGGATCTCTCGACATCACCCTCTACCGCGACGATCTCCGGAACAAGCCGCACCGCCCGCTCGAGCGCACGTCCGTCCCCGAGGGTGGCGTCGACAATGCGCTGGTCGTTCTCGTGGACGACGTCCTCTTCTCCGGTCGCACCGTGCGCTCGGCACTCGACGCGTTGCGCGATCTGGGCCGCCCCCGCGCGGTCCAACTCGCAGTGCTCGTGGATCGTGGTCACCGCGAACTCCCGCTGCGCGCCGACTACGTCGGCAAGAACGTCCCGACCGCGAGGTCCGAGGACGTCAAGGTTCTCCTCCAGGAGCACGACGGCAGGGAAGCGGTAGTCATCTCCGGGGGTAAGAGCGCGTGAAGCACCTACTTTCCATCGCGGACCTCGATCGTGAGTCCGCGGTAGAACTTCTCGACGAGGCAGAACGGTTCGAGCAGGCACTTCTGGGACGAGAGGTACGCAAGCTCCCGACGCTGCGCGGACGCACGGTCATGACGGTGTTCTTCGAGAACTCGACGCGCACCCGGGTGTCTTTCGAGGTGGCAGGCAAATGGATGAGTGCCGACGTCATCAATGTCAGCGCATCCAGTTCCTCGGTGTCCAAAGGTGAATCCCTGCGCGATACCGCGATGACCCTGCGCGCGGCCGGTGCCGACGCACTCATCGTGCGCCACCCGGCTTCGGGCGCCGCCCACCAGATCGCAAAGTGGACCGGAGCGGCCGACGACGGTGGCCCGGCAGTCATCAACGCAGGTGACGGCACGCACGAGCACCCCACTCAGGCGCTTCTCGACGCTTTGACCCTTCGCCAGCGTCTCGGCGACATCGAGGGCAAGCGGATCGCCATCGTCGGCGACATCCTGCACAGCCGTGTCGCCCGCTCCAACGCACTGCTGCTCTCGATGCTCGGTGCCGAGGTTGTTCTTGTTGCGCCGCCGACACTGCTGCCGGTCGGTGCGCACACGTGGCCGGTCACGGTTTCGCATTCGCTCGACGCGGAACTGCCCGGACTCGACGCGGTGCTGATGCTGCGGGTTCAGGCCGAACGCATGAACGGTGGCTTCTTCCCGTCGCAGCGCGAGTACTCGATCAACTACGGCCTGTCCGAGAAGCGGCTGGCGATGCTGGCCGATCACGCGGTGGTCCTGCACCCCGGCCCGATGCTGCGCGGCATGGAGATTGCATCCGCCGTTGCCGATTCCTCCAAAACTGCTGTACTGCAACAGGTTACCAACGGCGTACACATGCGCATGGCTGTCTTGTTCCGACTGCTGGTCGGGTCGGAGGACGGTGCGCTGTGACCAGAAACGAGAACGGAGAATCACCCGTGAGTGTCCTGCTCCGCGGAGTCCTGATCTACGGAGAAGGTGAGCCCACCGACGTACTCGTCGGCGACGGCACGATCCTCGAGATCGGCGTGGACCTCGATCCGGCCACGGCATCCGAGGTGATCGATGCCGGCGGGCAGATCCTGCTTCCCGGCTTCGTGGACCTGCACACACATCTGCGTGAGCCCGGCCGCGAAGACACCGAGACCATCGAAACCGGAAGCTCGGCAGCGGCTCTGGGTGGATACACCGCGGTCTTCGCGATGGCCAACACGAGTCCCGTCGCCGATTCGGTGGTCATCACCGATCACGTCTGGCGACGCGGGCAGGAAGTCGGCCTCGTCGACGTCCACCCCGTCGGCGCAGTCACAGCGGGCCTGGAAGGCAAGCAACTCGCCGAGATGGCGACCATGGCCGCAGGCGTCGGCAAGGTCAAGATGTTCTCCGACGACGGCCACTGCGTCTACGACCCACTGATCATGCGTCGCGCGCTCGAATACTCCAGCTCACTGGGCGTCCTGATCGCCCAGCACGCGGAAGAGCCGCGTTTGACCGTCGGTGCGGTCGCCCACGAGGGCCCCACGGCCGCGCGTCTCGGCCTGGCCGGGTGGCCGCGAGCAGCCGAAGAATCGATCGTGGCCCGCGACGCACTGCTCGCGCGTGACGCCGGCGCCCGCGTTCACATCTGCCACGCCTCCACCGCCGGAACCGTCGAACTCGTGAAGTGGGCTCGCAGCCAAGGGATTTCGATCACCGCCGAGGTCACCCCGCATCACCTGCTCCTCGACGATTCACGGCTCGAGACGTACGACGCGATCAACAAGGTCAACCCGCCCTTGCGTGAGGCCAGTGACGTTGCCGCGCTGCGCAAGGGTCTGGCCGAGGGAATCATCGACTGCGTCGCGACCGACCATGCTCCGCACGCCGAGCAGGACAAGTGCTGCGAGTTCGCAGCCGCTCGCCCTGGAATGCTCGGCCTCGAGACCGCACTCTCGATCATCGTGCAGACGATGGTCCAGCCCGGCCTGTTGGACTGGCGCGGTGTTGCCCGGGTCATGAGCGAGCGCCCCGCGGCAATCGTCGGCCTCGACGATCAGGGCCGTCCCATCGAGGTGGGGGAGCCCGCGAACCTGACATTGGTCGATCCGTCGGCCGAGTGGACGGTCCACGGTCCCGACCTGGCGAGTGTCGCGCATAACACTCCGTACGAGTCGATGACATTGCCCGCTCGGGTCACGACCACACTGTTACGTGGCCGCATCACCGCACACGACGGGAATGTGCGGCTGCGGAGTAGCGAGGAGTAGCGCGTCATGGACAGAGCACTGTGGATCATCGGTCTGGCGATCTTCTGGGTCGCGATGATCGGCCTGATGTACGTCGGCTGGCGTGGACGCGCTCGACGCCAGAAAGACAAGATCGGCGAACTGCCGACGGTACCGGCAACCCTGGGTGAACTGCTCGTCCTGCCGACCACCGGCCTGTACGTCGGCAGCACCATCGCACCCAGTTGGCAGGACCGTATCGCCGTCGGCGACCTCGGTTTCCGCGCCACCTGCGAGATCAGCCGCTACAGCGGCGGAATTCTGGTCGAGCGTGACGGCGCGTCGGCGATCTGGATTCCGGAGAAGTCGATCCGCGCGATCCGCACGGAGAACGGTCTTGCCGGCAAGGTCATGAGCAAGGACGGCGTCCTGGTGATTCGCTGGGAATTGCCGAGCGGAACCGAGATCGACACGGGCGTGCGCGGTGACGACAAGACGGTTTATCCGGACTGGGTCAAGCCGGTGACTGCTTCGAACAAGACCGCTTCGAACAAGACGAATGACAACGAAGACGCAAGCTCTGGCGACATCGAGCAGAACGGAAAGAACGCATGAGCGGCTTTGACAACAGCCCCGCAGTACTGGTCCTCGAAGACGGACGGGTGTTCCGCGGAACCACCTTCGGTGCGGTTGGACAGACCCTGGGCGAAGCGGTGTTCAGCACCGGAATGACCGGCTACCAGGAAACGCTCACCGATCCCAGCTACCACCGCCAGATCGTCGTCTCCACCGCACCGCAGATCGGCAACACCGGCTGGAACGACGAAGACGACGAGTCGGTCGGACCGACCGGCGAGCGTGCCGGCGCCAAGATCTGGGTTGCCGGGTACGTCGTTCGTGACCCCTCGCGCGTCACCTCGAGCTGGCGTGCAACTGGTTCGCTGCAGGCCAAGCTCGAAGAACAGGGCATCGTCGGAATCGCCGGGATCGACACCCGCGCCCTGGTTCGCCACCTGCGTACTCGCGGTTCGATGAAGGCCGGAATTTTTTCCGGTGAAGCCATCGCCGCCGATGACGAACTGGTCCGACGGGTTCAGGATCAGCCGACCATGCTCGGCGCCGATCTTGCCGGTGAGGTCAGCACCACCAGCGGCTACGTCGTCGAGCCGAAGGGCGGGGAGGCGCTGTACACGGTTGCCGCCATCGACCTCGGTATCAAGACCAACACCCCGCGCATGTTCGCCGAGCGCGGTATTCGCGTCCACGTGTTGCCGTCCAACGCGAGTCTCGAACAGATCCTCGACCTGAAGGCCGACGGAGTGTTCCTCTCCAACGGTCCCGGTGACCCGGCCACCGCCGACGGCGCAGTCCACCTCACGAAAGAGGTCATCGGACAGGGCTTGCCGCTGTTCGGTATCTGCTTCGGCAACCAGATCCTGGGCCGCGCCCTGGGCCTGAGCACCTACAAGATGAAGTTCGGCCACCGCGGAATCAACATCCCGGTGATCGAGCATCAGACCGGTCGCATCGCGATCACCGCTCAGAACCACGGCTTCGCGCTCGAAGGCGAAGCCGGTCAGGAATTCGACACCCCGTTCGGCCGCGCGGTGGTCAGCCACACCTGCGCCAACGACGGAGCCGTCGAAGGTGTTCGCCTGCTGGACGATTCGGCCTTCTCGGTGCAGTACCACCCCGAGGCGGCAGCCGGCCCGCACGACGCCGCGTACCTCTTCGACCGCTTCACCAGCCTGCTCTCCGCACGGAAAGAAACCGGAGTCAAGAACTAATGCCACGCCGTACAGATCTCAAGCACATCCTGGTAATCGGCTCCGGTCCGATCGTCATCGGTCAGGCCTGCGAGTTCGACTACTCGGGCACCCAGGCCTGCCGCGTCCTCCAGGAGGAGGGCCTGCGCGTCAGCCTGGTCAACTCCAACCCGGCCACCATCATGACGGACCCCGAGTTCGCCGACGCCACGTACGTCGAGCCGATCACGGCCGAGTTCCTCGAGAAGGTCATCGCCAAGGAAGCCTTGCAGGGCAACAAGATCGACGCCGTCCTCGCGACGCTCGGCGGTCAGACTGCGCTCAACGCCGCAGTGGCGCTGCATGAGCAGGGCATCCTCGAGAAGTACGACGTCGAACTGATCGGCGCCGACTTCGACGCCATCCAGCGCGGCGAGGATCGCCAGAAGTTCAAGGACATCGTCGCCAAGGTCGGTGGCGAATCCGCGAAGTCCGCAGTTTGCTACACGATGGACGAAGTACACGCCACGGTCGCCGAACTCGGTTACCCGGTTGTCGTGCGTCCGTCCTTCACCATGGGCGGCCTCGGTTCCGGCATGGCGTACGACGTCGACGATCTCAACCGCATCGCCGGTGGCGGTCTGGCCGCGTCGCCGACGGCGAACGTCCTGATCGAGGAATCCATCCTCGGTTGGAAGGAATACGAACTCGAGCTCATGCGTGACAGTCGCGACAACGTCGTGATCGTCTGCTCCATCGAGAACGTCGACCCGGTCGGTGTCCACACCGGAGACTCGGTCACCGTCGCCCCGGCGATGACGCTGACCGACCGCGAGTACCAGGCGATGCGCGACCTTTCCATCGACATTCTGCGTGAGGTGGGCGTCGACACCGGCGGCTGCAACATCCAGTTCGCGATGGACCCGAAGGACGGCCGCCTGGTCGTCATCGAGATGAACCCGCGTGTCTCCCGCTCGTCGGCTCTGGCGTCGAAGGCGACCGGTTACCCGATCGCGAAGATGGCGGCCAAGCTTGCCATCGGCTACACGCTCGACGAGATCGTCAACGACATCACCAAGGAAACCCCGGCTTGCTTCGAGCCGACGCTCGACTACGTCGTCGTCAAGGCTCCGCGGTTCGCTTTCGAGAAGTTCCCCGGTGCCGACGGAACTCTGACCACCACGATGAAGTCGGTGGGCGAGGCCATGAGCATCGGCCGCAACTTCACCGAGGCTTTCGGCAAGGTCATGCGTTCGCTCGAGACCAAGCGTGCGGGTTACTGGACCGGCGCCGACATCGAGACGGAGAGCCTGGATGCACTGCTCGCCGATCTGAGCGTTCCGCAGGACGGCCGCATGTACGGCATCGAGAAGGCATTCGCGCTCGGCGCAACTGTCGAGCAGCTCTTCGACGCCACCAAGATCGATCCGTGGTTCCTCGACCAGTTCCAGCAGATTCACGAGCTCGGTGAAAAGCTGCGCGCTGCAGAGTCTTTCGACGAGGCTTCCCTGCGTCAGGCCAAGTACCACGGCATCTCGGACCGCCAGATCGCGGCTCTGCGCCCCGAACTCGGTGGTGACACGCACGCAGGTGAGGACGCCGTTCGCGCTCTGCGTGATCAGCTGGGCGTGCGCCCTGTCTACAAGACCGTCGACACCTGCGCCGCAGAGTTCGAGGCCAAGACGCCGTACCACTACTCGACCTACGAGCTCGATCCCGAGGCCGAGTCCGAAGTTGCTCCGCAGACCGAGCGACCCAAGGTTCTGATCCTCGGATCCGGCCCCAACCGCATCGGTCAGGGCATCGAGTTCGACTACTCGTGTGTCCACGCGGCGCAGACGCTGTCCGAGGCCGGGTACGAGACCGTCATGGTCAACTGCAACCCCGAGACCGTCTCCACGGACTACGACACCGCTGATCGCCTGTACTTCGAGCCGCTGACGTTCGAGGACGTCTTCGAGGTCTACCGCGCGGAGGCGCAGTCGGGCACCGTTGCCGGCGTCATCGTCCAGCTCGGCGGCCAGACCCCGCTCGGACTGGCGAAGCGTCTCGAAGCTGCCGGCGTCCCCATCGTGGGAACCAGCCCCGCAGCCATCGACCTGGCGGAGGACCGCGGCGAATTCGGTCGCGTGCTCACCGAAGCCGGTCTGCCTGCACCGAAGTTCGGTACCGCCACCACGTTCGACGGCGCCCGCGAGATCGCGGCAGGCATCGGCTACCCGGTGCTGGTGCGTCCGTCGTACGTGCTCGGTGGTCGCGGCATGGAGATCGTCTACGACGAGGCTTCCCTCGCCGACTACATCTCGCGCGCCACGGAGATCTCCGACGATCGTCCGGTCCTGGTCGACCGCTTCCTCGAAGACGCGGTCGAGATCGACGTCGACGCTCTGTGTGACGGCACCGAGGTGTACCTCGGCGGCGTCATGGAGCACATCGAGGAAGCCGGCATTCACTCCGGTGACTCGGCGTGTGCGCTCCCGCCCATCACTCTGGGCCGGGCGGATCTCGAGAACGTCCGCCGCTCCACCGAGGCTCTCGCGAAGGGCATCGGCGTCAAGGGCCTGCTCAACGTCCAGTACGCCCTCAAGGACGACATCCTTTACGTGCTGGAAGCAAATCCCCGCGCCAGCCGCACGGTTCCGTTCGTGTCCAAGGCGACGGCCGTCCAGCTGGCCAAGGCATGCGCCCGCGTCATGCTCGGCGAATCCATCGCGGAACTGCGTGCGAGCGGCATTCTGCCGGCGAAGGGCGACGGCGGAAACACCCCGGCCGGTGCACCGATCGCGGTCAAGGAAGCTGTGTTGCCGTTCAACCGCTTCCGCCGCGCCGACGGTACCGGCGTGGATACCTTGCTCAGCCCGGAAATGAAGTCCACCGGTGAAGTCATGGGAATCGACTTCGACTTCGGTACGGCTTTTGCCAAGTCGCAGACTGCCGCCTACGGTTCGTTGCCCACCACGGGCGCGGTGTTCGTCTCGGTCGCCAACAAGGACAAGCGTTCGCTGATCTTCCCGGTCAAGCGCCTGGCAGACCTCGGATTCACCATTCTTGCCACCGAAGGAACCGCAGATGTTTTGCGGCGCAACGGTATCGAGTGCAAGCAGGTGTACAAGCAGTCGGGTGAAGATGTTCCGGCCGGTGCCGAGACCATCGTCGACCAGATCCGCAGCGGCGAGGTCGCCATGGTCATCAACACGCCGTACGGCAACAACGGCCCGCGTGTCGACGGCTACGAGATCCGAAGCGCAGCGGTTGCGTCGAACATCCCGTGCATCACGACGGTGCAGGGCGCCTCGGCTGCCGTGCAGGGCATCGAAGCAGCCATTCGCGGCGACATCGGAGTTCACTCCCTGCAGGAATTGCACGCAGGTCTTCGTCAGCCGGCACAGCAGTCGTGAGTCACAGTTGGGGGCAGCGTCTCCGGTCCGCGATCGCGGACCGGGGGCGGCTGTGCGTCGGTATCGACCCGCATCCCGCGCTTCTCGACGCGTGGGGACTGCCGCGTACGGCCGAAGGTCTCGAGACTTTCGCCGAGATCTGCGTCGAGGCCTTCACCGGTGAGGTCGGACTGGTCAAACCTCAGGTCGCGTTCTTCGAGGCTTACGGCAGCGCCGGCTTCGCCGTGTTGGAGCGGACCATCTCGGTTCTTCGTGATGCGGGAACTCTGGTCGTCGCGGATGCCAAGCGCGGTGACATCGGTTCGACGATGGACGCGTACGCGCAAGCCTGGTTGGGTGATTCGCCGTTGGCCTCCGACTCGGTCACCGTTTCGCCGTACCTGGGATTCGGGGCGCTGACTCCGACACTCGAACTGGCACGGCAGAACGCCCGCGGGATCTTCGTCCTGGCACGAACCTCCAATCCGGAAGGCGGCGTACTTCAACAGTCGTCGACTGACGGTGTGAGCGTGGCTCAGTCGATCGTCGACGCTGCGGTCGATGCGAACGGCGACGGCCGTGACACCGTCGGACTGGTGGTCGGTGCAACTCGGGACCACGGTCTGGACCTGTCGCAGTTCAACGGCCCGATTCTCGCTCCGGGACTCGGCGCTCAGGGTGCGACGGCAGCGGATCTCGCAGACATCTTCGCGGGATCGACCGAGCTCCTGCTGCCGAACACTTCCCGTGGGGTGCTCAAGCATGGTCCTTCGGTATCGGCACTTCGGGAGGCAGCAATGCGTGACCGAGACGAGATCGAAGCCGCATTGGCGAACTGATCCGTGAGTGACCTCGAGGCTCGTTCGAGCGGTGGAACCCGGTGGTACCGTCCGTCGGTGAATCGTTGGTGGCAGATCGGACTTCTCGTCGCGGCGTGCGCGCTGCTGGCCACCGGGTTCCAATCCGTCACCGGCGTACACGGCGACGATCTCGCCGTGTACCGGACGGCAGGTCAGGCCGTCCTCGACGGCTCGAACCTGTACGACGAGTCGTTCAACGCGAGACTGCCGTTCACGTATCCGCCCTTCGCTGCGCTCGTCGCCGTTCCAGTCGCCCTGGGTTCCTGGGGTGCGGTCCAGTGGGGATGGAGTTTCGTCAGCCTCCTGATGCTGGCCGCGATCATCGTGCTCAGCTATCGCGAAGTCCCGTTCACACGTAAGCGGCCAGTCGTCGTCTACGTGGGTTTCCTGGTCCTGTGGACGGCGGCATCGCCGATCTCCGATCACCTCGGGTACGGCCAGGTCGGGTTGTTTCTGACTCTCCTGTGCTTGATCGACGTGCTGGCTCGACCACGGTGGATTCCCGAGGGTGTGCTGGTGGGGATCGCCGGCGCGGTCAAACTGGTGCCACTCGTCTACATCGGTTACTACGTGATCACCGGGCGCTGGAAAGCAGTTGCGGGCGGCCTCGCCGGCTTCCTCGGCGCCACGGCTCTGGGCTTTGCGGTTCTCCCGCGCCAGACGATCGACTACTTCGGCGACATCGCCTCACTCTCGGGGCGCGTCGCCGTCGGTGACCCGTCCGTGTTCGGTAACCAGTCCGTGCGTGGAATGGCCTTGCGGCTACTTCCCGAGGGCCTGGTGGGTCCGGCATGGCTCGTCGCCTGTGCGGTGTTGGGTGTCCTCGGAATTGTCGCGACGCGGCGCGCTCAGCGCCTGCGGGGCCATCTCGCCGGTTTCACGGTGGTGGCTCTGCTGGCGGCAATCGTGACTCCCATTGCCTGGACGCATCACTTCGTGTGGTTGGTGCCGGCGGTCGGTGTACTCCTCGTTCCGATCAAGTCTGGCGTGGGGGAGGGCACTCGATCGGTCCCTGTGTGGTCCTGGATCGCGATCGGTCTCACCGCTGTCGTAGTGCTGTTTCGGCTTCCTCGAGTCGGCGCGGACATGGATATCCCGGTAGTCGGCTTCGTGCTGGAGAATTCAATGCTCTGGGCGAGCCTCGCGGTAGTGCTCGCTCTGGCCGCCCCCGGCGTGAGTCGCATCGAACCCGAGACGGTCGACGCCGGCGATCCGAAATCGTCGCTGCAGACCTGAAAACGGGCCGCGACACGCGCATAGGCGTCGAAAATGCTCGAAAATTTTGGATGTGTCGGCGACCACGTTCATTCCCGCAGGTAACGATTTCGCACACTCGCACGGGGGTGTCGCACGCTATGGGTCGAAATACATTGTGTTACAGTCTATTTCGGTACTGTACGCACGTTCGTGTGGCGTCGAATTCGTCTCGATCCAGCCGAAAACGGTGACGATCCGTGACATCGATTCGACGCGCATAACCCACCGCGATCTGCATCGGACCGCGGGGGGTGGGTTAGCAATTCGCGCCAGGCGTGAGTACGGTCGCTATCGCTGCTGGTTATCAGCGGAATAGACAAAATTTGCACACGACGAGACGGAGGAACCGTGGCCCTTCCCCAGTTGACTGATGAGCAGCGCGCTGCTGCTTTGGAGAAGGCAGCTGCTGCCCGCAAGGCCAGGGCTGAGCTCAAGGAGCGCCTGAAGCGTGGCGGCACCGACCTCAAGCAGGTCCTCAAGGACGCCGAAGACAACGAAATCTTGGGCAAGATGAAGGTTTCGGCACTGCTCGAGGCGCTGCCCAAGGTGGGCAAGGTCAAGGCTCAGGAGATCATGACCGAGCTGGAGATTGCACCGACCCGTCGCCTTCGTGGCCTCGGTGATCGGCAGCGCAAGGCTCTGCTCACCAAGTTCGACTTCGAGGCCTGAGCCGACAAGTGATGATTGCTGACGCGGCAGTGTCTGATGATTGCTGACGCAACAGTGTCAGAGAGCAAGACCGCAGTGCGGAGGGGTCGGCTGGTTGTACTGGCCGGCCCTTCGGCTGTCGGTAAGTCCAGCGTCGTTCGCGAGCTGAGAACTCGGTTGCCTGAACTCGTTTTCAGTGTTTCGGCGACCACTCGCGATCCCCGTCCAGGTGAAGTGGACGGCAAGGACTACCGATTCACCTCCCGTGAAGAATTTCAACGGATGATCGACTCCGGTGAACTTCTCGAATGGGCGGAAATCCACGGCGGCCTGCAGCGCTCCGGCACCCCCGCAGCTCCGGTCGAAGAAGCGCTCGAAGCTGGAAAGCCCGTTCTCGTCGAGGTCGATCTCGCCGGAGCACGAGCTGTCCGCAAGGCGATGCCCGAGGCTCTGTTGGTGTTCATGGCTCCACCGAGCTGGGACGTTCTGGTGCAACGGCTGACCGGACGTGGAACCGAAACGGAAGACGTCGTGGCGCGCCGACTCGAGACGGCCCGAGTGGAATTGGCCGCACAGGACGAGTTCGACACGGTCATCGTGAACGAGGATGTAAGCCGTGCTTGCGATGAGTTGGTATCCTTGTTGGTTGGGAACTGATTCCGCACCATTCGGGAACCGATTTCCACCCCGTTTCTCAGATATCCGGATCGATAAAACTAGTTCTTCAATGAAGATCTAATTCAGGAGACACAAGAGTGAGCAGCACTTCAGCCGCGTCCGCAGCAGGTCAGGGCGCTCTGCCTGCCTACGACACCCCGCTCGGCATCACCAACCCGCCGATCGACGAGTTGCTCGAACGCACCTCTTCCAAGTACGCCCTGGTCATCTACTCGGCCAAGCGCGCGCGCCAGATCAACGACTACTACAACCAGCTCGGTGACGGCATCCTCGAATACGTCGGACCTCTGGTCGAGCCCGGTCTGCAGGAAAAGCCGCTGTCCATCGCGTTGCGTGAAATCCACGCTGATCTCCTCGAGCACACCGAAGGCGAGTGAGCACCACATCTGCCGCACCCGAACCTCGTTCGGGTGTCGGGGGAGTGTCCGACGCGCCCACATCGATACGTAAGCGCATTGTCGTCGGTGTCGGTGGGGGTATCGCCGCGTACAAGGCGTGCTCGATCATCCGCAGCTTCACCGAGAGCGGTCATCACGTCCGCGTGATTCCGACTGAATCCGCTCTGGAGTTCGTCGGGCGCGCGACGTTCGAAGCACTCTCCGGCAACCCGGTTCACACCGGCGTCTTCAACGACGTCCCGCAGGTTCCGCATGTCCGTCTCGGACAGGAAGCCGATCTGGTCGTCATCGCGCCGGCAACCGCTGATCTGATGGCGCGAGCGGTCATGGGTCGCGCAGACGACCTGTTGACGGCCACTTTGTTGACCGCGCGCTGTCCGGTCGTCTTCGCCCCAGCAATGCACACCGAGATGTGGGAGCACCCCGCAACGGTCTCGAACGTGGCGACACTGCGTTCGCGCGGCGTCCACGTGATCGAACCTGCCTCCGGGCGTTTGACAGGGAAAGACACCGGAGCCGGTCGACTTCCCGAACCCGACGAGATCGTCGGGTTGGCATCGTTGCTCCTCGAGCGCTCGGACGCGTTGCCGCGCGACCTGGAGGGTCGCCGCATTCTGGTCACCGCCGGCGGTACTCGCGAGCCGCTCGATCCCGTGCGCTTTCTCGGTAATCGCAGCTCGGGCAAGCAGGGCTACGCGCTCGCCCGTCTTGCCGCGCAACGCGGCGCGCACGTGACACTGATCGCCGGGTACACGGCTGATCTCGCCGACCCCGCCGCTGTCGACGTCGTGCACATCAAGACGGCCGAAGATCTCCGGTTGGCAGTGGAAAAGCACGCACCGGAACACGACGGAGTCGTCATGGCTGCGGCTGTCGCGGACTTCCGCCCCACCACCGTCGAAGGCAGCAAGATCAAGAAGGGCGCAAACGAACCCGACTCGATCAGCCTCACCAGAAATGCCGACATCCTCGCCGGTCTCGTCGAAGCGCGTCGTGACGGCGACTTGGATGCTCGAACGGTGATCGTCGGATTTGCCGCTGAGACCGGTGACGCCCATGGTGACGTTCTCACCTATGCCCGCTCCAAGCTTGCCCGCAAAGGTTGCGATCTCCTCGTGGTCAATGCGGTCGGCGAGGGCAAGGCGTTCGAGGTCGATCACAACGACGGTTGGCTGCTCGGTTCCGACGGCTCGGAGTCCGCTCTCGAACACGGATCCAAGGCTTTGATGGCCAGTCGAGTACTCGACGCCCTGGTCAAGCTCTTCCCCGAGTAGCGACACGCGCCCGGTGGTGAGAGTTACCCCACGATAATCGGGTGAGTACAAGGGTGTTGCGCAGGCGGTCCAACCGTTATCGTCGGCTCAGCCCCCAGCTAACAAAGCATGACAAAACGGTCACCGAACGGTGATTCGGATACTTCAATAAGCTGTAGTCAAGAACTCAGTCGTCGAGAGGGAGATCTGTGAGCAAGTCCGGCAGTCGGCTATTCACCAGCGAGTCCGTCACCGAGGGGCACCCGGACAAGATCTGTGACGCGATCAGCGACTCGATCCTCGACGCGCTGCTCACCCAGGACCCGCGCGCCCGCGTGGCCGTCGAGACACTGGTCACCACCGGCCAGGTTCACGTAGCCGGTGAGGTCACAACCACTGCGTACGCGGACATTCCGAAGATCGTGCGCGACACGGTCCTCGAAATCGGCTACGACAGCTCCGCAAAGGGCTTCGACGGAAATTCGTGCGGCGTCAACGTCGCGATCGGCGCCCAGTCGCCCGAGATCGCGCAGGGTGTCGATCACTCGCACGAGGCTCGCGTCGACGGAATCAGCGACGACGAGATCGACCGTCAGGGTGCGGGCGACCAGGGCCTGATGTTCGGCTACGCCACCACCGACACGCCGGAACTGATGCCGCTACCCATCGCGCTGGCTCATCGTCTCTCTCGCCGGTTGACCGAGGTCCGTAAGTCCGGCGTGCTGCCGTACCTGCGCCCGGACGGCAAGACCCAGGTCACCATCGAGTACGACGGTGACAAGGCTGTCCGTCTCGACACCGTGGTCATCTCCACCCAGCATGCCGCTGACATCGACCTCGACAACCTGTTGACGCCCGATCTTCGCGAGAAGGTGCTTCACTCGGTGCTGACCGACGTCAACCTCACCGATCTCGACACCTCCGATGTTCGTCTGTTGGTGAACCCGACGGGCAAGTTCGTCCTCGGTGGCCCGATGGGTGACGCCGGTTTGACCGGCCGCAAGATCATCGTCGACACCTACGGCGGAATGGCTCGCCACGGTGGCGGCGCGTTCTCCGGCAAGGACCCGTCAAAGGTCGACCGCAGCGCTGCCTACGCCATGCGCTGGGTGGCCAAGAACGCTGTTGCCGCAGGTCTGGCCGACCGCATCGAGGTTCAGGTCGCCTACGCCATCGGCAAGGCAGCTCCGGTCGGACTCTTCGTCGAAACCTTCGGCACCGAGAAGACCGATCCGGCACGGATCCAGAAGGCGATCACCGAGATCTTCGACCTGCGTCCGGGAGCGATCATCCGCGACCTCGACCTGCTGCGCCCGATCTACGCGCAGACGGCGGCATACGGTCACTTCGGTCGCACCGATATCGACCTCCCGTGGGAGAGCACCGATCGCGCCGACAAGCTGCGTAGCGCAGCTGGTCTCTGATCACTGACGTACAGACGGGGCGCGGGTGGGCGCGGAAAGAGTAGCGGCAGAAGTCGATCCGGTCGCCCGGGTGCTGCCGATGCTCCCGCTCGCTCACCTCGACCGTGAATTCGACTACCTCGTTCCTCGTGAACTCGAAGCGGATGCGCAGCCCGGAGTCCGGGTGCGCATCCGCTTCGCTGGTCGTCTGGTGGACGGTTTCATCGTCTCGCGCGAGGCGACCAGTGACCATCAGGGGAAGTTCGGCTGGCTCGAACGCGTCATCTCGTCCGAGCGGGTCCTGACGGCCGAAATCGCGCAAGTCGTCGATCGTGTGGCGGAGCGTTATGCCGGAACCCGTGCCGATGTTCTCCGTTTGGCGGTACCGCCGCGGCACGCGAAGGTCGAGGCGGAACCGTGGGGGCCCGCCGAGCCGCCGTCCGCTCCTGAACCGATCGAAAATGGTTGGCATCTCTACAGATTCGGTGACGCCTTCCTGTCCGCGATTCGCGAGTCGAAAAGCCCACGTGCGGTCTGGCAGGCGTTGCCTGGTGAAAACTGGCCACTGCGCCTGGCCGAACTGGCCGGGGCCGTAGCGGCAAGTGGTAAATCCGCGATCCTGGTTGTGCCCGATCAACGCGACCTGGACCGCGTCGTCGCCGCTTGTACCGAACTCTCCGGAGCGGATGCGGTGGTAGGTCTGTCCGCGGGCCTGGGGCCGGCCATGCGATATCGGAGGTGGCTCGCTGCACTGCGCGGGACCGCCCGGATCGTCGTCGGCACGCGGAGTGCTGTTTTTGCGCCGACGCCCGAGACCGGTCTTGTCGTCGTCTGGGACGACGGCGACGACAACTTGTCCGAGCCGCGGTCGCCGTATCCACATGCCCGCGAAGTTGCCGTCCTGCGTGGCTACGTCGCCGGGTGCGCCGTCGTGATCGGTGGGTTCTCCCGTACGGCAGAAGCGCAGGTACTCGTCGACTCGGGATGGGCGCACGATCTGGTCGCTACGCGGGACGTCGTTCGTGCCCACGCACCCAAGATCACCGCGCTTGCCGACAGCGATCAAGCCTTGGCCCGCGATCCGGGAGCCAGAGCGGCTCGTTTGCCCGCTATTGCATTCGCGGCCGCCCGGCGCGCTCTGGGTGAGGGCAACGGAGTCCTGGTACAGGTGCCTCGGCGGGGGTACGTACCGACCCTGGCCTGCGGAAAGTGCCGTGCCCCGGCACGGTGCCGTCGGTGCAACGGCCCACTGGCTCTTCCCGCTGCGGCAGGTCCCGACGGCGCCGGGACACCGGCGTGCCGCTGGTGCGGGGTTGCCGATGCCGCCTACCGATGTCACGCGTGCGGGGCGAAAGCGTTGCGCGCGGTGGTGGTCGGTGCCGGCCGGACCGCCGAAGAACTCGGGCGGGCGTTTCCCGGTGTGAAAGTTGTTCTGTCCGGGGGCAGTGATGTGGTCAAGGAACTGCCACACGGGCCCGCGTTGGTGGTCTCGACAGTGGGTGCGGAGCCGGTGATGACCGGCGGCTACGGCGCCGCGCTCTTGCTCGACGGTTGGGCACTGCTCGGCCGGCCCGATCTTCGCGCCGCCGAGGAAACACTCAGACGCTGGATGTCGGCTGCTGCCATGGTGATTCCGCTGTCCGAAGGCGGTGAAGTTGTGGTTGTCGCAGACTCGGGTATCCCGACGGTGCAGGCGTTGGTCCGATGGGATCCAGTGGGGCACGCACAGTCTCAATTCGAGGAACGGGACGAGGTCGGCTTTCCTCCGGCCGTTCACATGGCTGCGATCGACGGTGGATCCGCGGCAATTGCGGAGTTGGTGGATTCAGCTGATCTGCCGACAAGTGCTGTACTGCTCGGACCAGTGGAATTGCCTGCGGGGGAGAGGCTTCCGTATTCCGGTGAGGACGAGAGCGGTGTCGCGCCGGAGCGAATGCTGGTCCGCGTTCCACGCAAGGACGGTCGCGGCCTTGCGGACGCTCTGGCACATGCGAGGGCCGCGCGCAGTGCGCGGAAGTCTTCGGGTCCGGTCCGCATTCAGATCGACCCACGCCGCATCGGCTGAGTTTCGAGTTGTCGGAGGAATCCTTGCGCTACCCGATATGACGATATATCGTCGAACTATCAACGATAGTGATGGAGGTTCGACGATGGATGCAAGTTTCCCGAACGAGGGGATGTTCGGCCGGCGCGGTTTCTTCGGCGGTTTCGGCCGTGAGCAACGGCCACCATTTGTGATGTGGGTGCCGACGGACGACGGCGAGTCGGGCGATGGTCCCGGCGATCGAGACGGTGGACGACGCGGTCGACCGCACGAGCGGCCGGGCTTCGGTGACATGCCACGCAGAGGCCATCGGCGGGGGCGTTTCGGTCCAGACGGCGGACCCGGCCCCGGCTTCGGTCCGGGCGCTCAGTTCGGTCGCGGGCGAGGACGTGGCGGACGAGGTCGTCGAGGAGATGTGCGCGCTGCGATTCTGCTGTTGATCGCCGAAGAGCCGATGCACGGCTACGAATTGATTCAGCAGATCGTCGAGCGTAGTGGTGGAGTCTGGAAGCCGAGTCCGGGCTCCATTTATCCCGCGCTGTCCCAACTCGAGGACGAAGGACTGGTGATCATCGAAAAGGTTGCCGGCCGCAAAACCGCCAAGCTGACAGGAGAAGGCGTCGCGTACGTCGAGGAACATCGCGCCGATCTCGGGGCGCCGTGGGATGACGTTCGTCTCAGCGTAGGGGAGCCGGAGCAGGACCTTCGAGAACTGATCGGCCAGCTGATGGGCGCGGCCGGTCAAGTGGCTGCTGTAGGCACACCAGCGCAGGTCAAGGCCGCAGCCGACGTGCTTGTCGAGGCGCGCAAATCGCTCTACCGAGTGCTTGCCGGTGATGACTCCGATGAAGGCGGCAATTGAGACGTCGGATACCTACTGTTCGGTAGGGTATGCGCCTCGAAGTTTCTGGTGTTACGGTCAGCTCCCTCGTAGGATCAGAGCAGGAGCAGGAACAATGTCTGGCGTCAAACGGTCTGTGGGACTGACATTTTCGGTAGCAGTGGCGCTGCTGATCGGAGCACCGCCGGCGATATCGGCTGCAGCACCGACGCTCCCGTCTGCGAGTGCCGACGCGATGGATGTTCCCCTCGTCATCGGCCCAGGCCAGGTGTCGCGTTCGGTAGCCACCGCATTCGCTCATGCTCATCCAGGATCCGCACCTGCCGGATCGAACGATTTCGGCTGTGAGCCTTCCGGCACGCATCCCCGACCGGTTGTACTCGCGCACGGAACCGACACCGAGGCGTACGCGGATTGGGCGGCCCTGTCGCCGGCACTGGCAGCTGACGGCTACTGCGTCTTCGCCCTCAATTACGGCGGTGCGATCAAAGAAGAAGACGGGGACGTCGCACACGAGACCTACGGCGTCGGCGACATAGTCGGTAGTGCCACCGCGTTCGGTTCTTTCGTCGATCAGGTGCTGACCGCGACCGGCGCGGACAAGGTCGACGTCATCGGCTATTCGCAAGGCGCGACGGTGACGCGGTACTACGTCAACAAGATGGGCGGCGACGCCTACGTCGATCATTGGGTCGGTTTGGCTTCGCCGACCTACGGCGGGGTGATGTTCGGGTTGGTTCCGATCGTCCGCGCGATCCCCGGCGGAGAGGACTTTGTCGAAGACGTCTTTTCGCGAGCTGTCCGTGAGCAGATGCAGGGGTCGGATATGTTGAACGCCCTCAACGACGGCGGCGACACCGTACCCGGAGTGCGCTACACGACCATCGGGTCCACTGTCGACGAGATGATCCAGCCGTCCTCGAACATCGCGCTCCGCGATGCCGGTGCAGAAAACATCGTCCTCCAGGATCTGTGCCCGTCGAACCTGACCGGCCACTTCCGCATGCCGTACGACCCCTACGTGATCGACGTCATCCGGACGGTCCTCGACCCCGATGCCGAGCGGCACGCTTCGTGCAGCGCGGTGCCGCTCGGCACGGATATTCCGCAAGTGGTCATCGACGCAAATTCGTGAGCTGCAAATTCGTGCGCTGCTAACTCGTGAGCACCGAGATCACGTGGGTCGGGATGTTTACTCGGCGAGCTTGGCAGTGGCCTGCGCCCACAGGAAGAACTTGTTCGTTCCGAGGTCGCGGACGGTCTTGATGTTGAACGCTGCCTTCAAATGTTCTGCGTCCGAATCGCTTACGCCGTTGAGTGCCGCGACCGGGGCGTCCGCCAATTCTTCGACGGACTTTCCTGCGTAGGCCTTGTCGAACTTACTGTCGATGCCTGCCATCTAAGTTCCTCCGTGTGATCGGTGTATCCCGTATCAGCCTCCGCCGAGTGGCGACGACAGAAACAGTCAATACCGAGGACCGGTGAATGTGCAGGGTTCTGATCAAAGAAATTGCTGAGAAAGTGGTTCGGTGTGGCGCGAGGTAGGTCGTAGCTCTCGCAGTCCTTAGACTGACAGTTCCACCCACCGACACATCCGGGAGCATTTTCGTGAGTTGCAGTCCACCGCGTTCGACAGGCCGATCGGCTGATCAGAGTCCGAAGAGCCCAACGAAACGGGAGAGCTGACATGCGCGTCGTGTTCGCCGGAACACCCGAACCCGCGGTTCCTTCACTGCGTCGGCTCATCGAATCCGCCAACCACGAAGTGGTAGCCGTCGTCACGCGTCCGGACGCTGTGGCGGGCCGCGGTCGAAAAGTCGCCCGATCGCCGATCGGTCTGCTTGCCGACGAGCACGGCATCCCGGTGCTGACGCCGGCCAAGGCGTCCGATCCCGACTTCGCGGCCGAACTCGCCCGCCTCGAACCGGACTGTGCACCCGTCGTCGCCTACGGAAACCTGTTGCCGCAGAACGTCCTCGACATTCCGAAATACGGTTGGGTCAATCTGCATTTCTCGTTGCTTCCCGCGTGGCGCGGCGCCGCGCCGGTGCAGGCCGCGATCAGTGCCGGCGACGAGGTGACGGGCGCCAGCGCGTTCCGTTTGGAAGCCGGCATGGATACCGGCCCCGTGTACGGAGTGATGACCGAGCGGATTCGCGACACCGATACGGCGGGCGACCTGCTCGGACGTCTCGCGGAAAACGGCGCTGCCCTGCTCGAATCGGTACTCGACGGACTCGAGGCCGGCGAGATCAACGCGGTTCCGCAGTCTGCCGACGGCGTCTCGTATGCCCCCAAGGTGACGGTGGACGCGGCCCGCGTGCGGTGGGAACTGCCCGCTCCCACAGTGGACCGGCATATCCGGGCCGTCACACCCGCGCCCGGGGCATGGACGATGATCGGTGATCTTCGAGTCAAGGTCGGCCCGGTCACCGTCACGGACGAGACCCTGGCAGTCGGTGAGATCTCGGTACGCAAGGATGGTCTGTACATCGGTACCGCGACCACCGCGGTGCGACTCGGGCAGATTCAGCCCCCGGGCAAGAAATTGATGTCGGCAGGGGACTGGGCACGCGGTGCCCGACTCGACGCGGAGGTACGAGCACAGTGACCGAATCACGACGACCGGCACGGCGGACACAGGGTCCCGGAGCCAAGACCGGCGGCGGCGGCAAGAACACCAAGCCGAAGCAGGCCAAGCGGCCTGATCCGGCAACCGCCGGGCTCGATCAACCGCGTCTGGCGGCGCGTGACGTCCTGCGCGCGGTCCGTGAGCGTGACGCGTACGCGAACCTGGTTCTGCCAGGGCTCCTGCGTGACCGCAAACTCGACGCACGCGACGCTGCGCTGGCAACCGAACTGGCGTACGGCGCGGCACGTGCTCAGGGACTGCTGGATGCGGTGATCGCCCATGCAGCGGGTCGGCCGATCGAAGAGATCGACGGAACGCTGCTCGATGTACTCCGACTCGGCTCGTACCAATTGCTGCGCACTCGTGTCGCACCGCACGCTGCCGTCGCAACCTCGGTTGATCTGGTCCGCGCCGAAAACGGCCAGGGCCGAGCAGGATTCGTCAATGCGGTCCTGCGCCGTGTTTCCGAACGCACCCAGGAGGAGTGGGTCGAGCTGCTGGCCCCGAAGGACCCGGTCGGCCGGCTCGCCTTCGAGCACGCTCACCCCCTGTGGATCGCGCAGGTATTTGCCGACTCGCTCGGCGCTGCTGCCGGTGAACTCGAAGACGTCCTGATCGCCGACGACGCCCGCCCTGCAGTACACCTCGTCGCCCGCCCCGGCGAGATCTCCGCCGAGGAGCTAGCACTGGTGACCGGCGGCGAGATCGGGCCGTACTCGCCGTACGCCGTGCATCTCGACGGCGGTGACCCCGGACAGCTCGAGGCGGTCCGCCAAGGCTTGGCGGGCGTGCAGGACGAGGGCAGTCAGCTGGTGGCCCGCGCCCTCAGCATTGCTCCTCTCGAAGGTGAAGACTCCGGACGCTGGCTCGATCTCTGCGCAGGTCCGGGCGGTAAGGCAGCGCTTCTCGGCGCTCTCGCCGGTATCGAAGGCGGGCGACTCGACGCCGTCGAGCCCGTCGAACACCGTGCCGAGTTGATTCGCAAGACCACTCGCGAGCTTCCCGTGGACGTACACGTGGCGGACGGCCGCGAATCCGGGCTCGAACCCGGATACGACCGCATCCTCGTCGACGCTCCCTGCACCGGGTTGGGTGCGCTGCGTCGGCGCCCGGAGGCACGTTGGCGTCGCCAGCCGTCCGATGTGGCTCCGCTCGTGAAGTTGCAGCGTGAATTGCTTGCTGCCGCAATCGAACTGGTTCGCCCCGGCGGAGTGGTGCTGTACTCCACGTGCTCGCCGCACTTGTCGGAAACGCTGGCAGTGGTCGCCGATGCGGTGCGGCGTCATGGCGTCTTGGAACTCGACACCAAGGAATTGGTGCCAGGTGTCCCGGACGTCGGAGACGGATCGTCGGTTCAGTTGTGGCCGCATCGACACGGCACGGACGCTATGTTCATGGCCGCTTTGCGCAAGCCGCTGGCCTGATCCCATGACTTCTGGGCATCGGTAGTCGTATGGTGCCTACATGGTTACGTGGGAACAGGTTGTAGTACTGGGTTCGGCTCTTCCCTCCGTGGAAGAGTCGACCTCGTACAACACCCCGGCACTCAAGGTGGCAGGTAAAACTTTTGCACGGCTCCGCACCGAAGCGGAGGGCGCTTTGGTCGTGATGTGCGGTCTGGACGAGAAGGAGGCGCTACTCGCCAGTGGCGAGGCGGCTTTCTTCACCACCGATCACTATCACGGGCACGGCTCGATCCTCGTGCACCTCGAACTGATCGACGAGGTGCAGTTGGGTGAGATGCTTGAAGACGCGTGGCGGATCAAGGCACCGGCCAAGGTGCGAAAGCTCCACACCGTCGTCAAGAACTGATCTGATTGCACCGGCTCCGATGTGCATGCACGGTCGGCAATGAGACACAGCTAAACTCGGCGTCGTGGCTTCCCCGATGATTGCACCGTCCATTCTGTCCGCAGATTTTGCTCGACTCGCTGATGAAGCGACTGCCGTGTCCGGCTCCGACTGGCTTCACGTCGACGTGATGGACGCGCATTTCGTTCCCAATCTCACGCTGGGTCTGCCGGTGGTCGAGAGTCTGCTGAAGGCGACGGATATTCCGCTCGACTGCCATCTCATGATCGAGAATCCGGAGCGCTGGGCGCCGCCGTACGCCGAGGCCGGTGCGTACAACGTTACGTTTCACGCCGAGGCCACCGACGATCCGCGTTCGGTTGCCCGCGATATTCGTGCAGCTGGTGCCAAGGCGGGGCTGAGCATCAAGCCTGGAACCCCGATCGACGACTACCTGGAAATCCTCAAGGACTTCGACACCCTCTTGATCATGAGCGTCGAACCCGGATTCGGTGGTCAGTCCTTCATGCCTCAGGTGCTCGACAAGGCACGCGCAGTTCGAAAGCTCGTCGACTCGGGTGAGCTGACGCTCCTTGTCGAAATCGACGGCGGCATCAACGCTTCCACGATCGAGCAGGCCGCTGAAGCAGGGATCGACTGCTTCGTCGCCGGTTCGGCGGTGTACGGAGCGAGTGATCCCGGTGAGGCGGTGCGCAAGCTGCGCGCGCAGGCCGCCTCGGCGTCACCGCACCTGACGCTGTCGGTCTGAGCCGCTCGATGGCAAAGGGTGGACAGGCGTCGACGGCTGATCTCGACGCCGCGATGCAGATCGCGCTGGCCGCAGCTGATTCCGCGCGCGGATTCACCAGCCCCAACCCACCGGTCGGCGCGGTCATCCTCGCTGCCGACGGAACCATCGCGGGCGTCGGTATGACGCAACCGCCCGGTGGACCGCACGCCGAGGTTGTAGCTCTCGACGAGGCCGGCGATGCGGCACGTGGCGGTACGGCAGTGGTGACACTGGAACCGTGCAATCACCAGGGACGAACCGGCCCTTGCTCGCAGGCATTGATCGACGCCGGAGTCTCGGCGGTTGTCTACGCCGTCGGTGATCCCAATCCCGAGGCTTCCGGCGGCGCAGCGACGCTCATGCGCGCTGGAATCAGCGTCACGGCCGGACTGAGAGCACCCGAGGTGGAAGCTGGTCCACTGCGGGCCTGGCTGCACAAACAGCGCACCGGTCGCCCGCACATCACGTGGAAGTACGCGGCCAGTCTGGACGGACGCAGCGCCGCCGAGGACGGAACGAGTCAGTGGATCACCGGTCCGCAGGCGAGGGCGCGCGTGCATGCGCAGCGAGCGCAGATCGATGCGATCGTGGTCGGTACCGGCACCGTGTTTGCCGACGATCCGTGGCTGACCGCACGTCAGCCCACCGGTGAGCTCGCGGCGCACCAGCCCGTTCGCGTCGTCGTCGGAAAGCGCGAAATACCCTCGACGGCAAGCATTCTCGACGACACCGCACCGACTCTGGTGCTCAACACCGACAACATCGACGAAGTAGTCGAGGCGTTGGGGGAGTACACGGACGTACTTCTCGAGGGTGGGCCCCGTCTGGCCGGAGCATTCCTTGCCGCCGGATATGTCGACGTCATAGAGGCATACATCGCTCCGATCCTGCTCGGCGCGGGCGCCTCCGCACTCGTCGATGCCGGAGTGCACACCATCACCGACGCCCACCGATTCCGTTTGGAGTCTGCGGTAACGATCGGCCCCGATATTTTGTTGAGTCTGGTTCCGGAGAGTTCTGCTCCGGGGAACGAGGAGTAGGGCGCGTGTTCACAGGAATTGTGGAAGAACTCGGCGAAATTGTCGCCAAGGAAGAACTGGTCGATGCTGCACGTTTCACGGTGCGCGGGCCACTGGTCACCTCCGACGCCGGCCACGGTGATTCAATCGCGGTCAACGGAGTGTGCCTGACGGTGGTCGACGTGCTTGCCGACGGTTCGTTCACCGCAGATGTCATGCAGGAAACCCTGAACCGCTCGAGCCTGGCGAAATTGGATGTCGGCTCTCGCGTCAACCTCGAGCGTGCCGCGGCGCTGAACAGCCGACTCGGCGGCCACCTGGTTCAAGGGCATGTCGATGGAACAGGCCACGTCATTTCCCGCTCGCCGTCCGAGAACTGGGAGGTAGTGCGGATCGCACTGCCCGACTCCATTTCCCGTTACGTCGTGGAGAAGGGTTCGATCACCGTCGACGGAGTCTCGCTGACGGTCTCCGCGCTGGGCGGAGACCGCGGGTTCGAGTACTTCGAGATCTCGCTGATCCCGACAACGCTCGAGTTGACGACGCTCGGAACCGCTGTGGTCGGTACGCCGGTCAACCTCGAGGTGGACGTGATCGCGAAGTACGTCGAGCGGCTTCACTCTGCCGGTCGGTAGGACCAGGCTGATCGGACCCGTCCGATTGGTCGTAGGGTTGTCAGTGCATCCGTCGGATGCACTTGTTGTATTCGATGATGTGAAAAGTCAAGACTTTGGAGTGCGAGCACGTGACCAGGTTCGACAGTATCGAGCGCGCAGTAGCAGATATCGCTGCAGGTAAAGCTGTTGTCGTCGTGGACGACGAGGATCGCGAGAACGAGGGCGACCTCATCTTCGCCGCCGAGAAAGCCACCCCGGAACTGGTGGCGTTCATGGTCCGGTACACCTCCGGCTACCTGTGCGTGCCGCTCGACGGTGACGATTGCGATCGGCTGGGCCTGCCCCCGATGTACGCCACCAACCAGGACAAGCACGGCACGGCGTACACCGTCACCGTCGACGCCCGTGAGGGAATCGGTACCGGCATCTCGGCGTCGGACCGCGCTGCGACGATGCGTCTGCTCGCCAACCCCGAATCCGGTGCCAACGATTTCACTCGCCCCGGTCACGTCGTTCCGCTCCGCGCGAAGGAAGGCGGAGTACTGCGTCGTCCTGGCCACACGGAAGCTGCAGTCGACCTCGCCCGCATGGCGGACCTGCGTCCTGCCGGCGTCATCTGCGAAATCGTCAGCCAGAAGGACGAAGGCGCGATGGCTCAGACCGACGAGTTGCGAGTCTTCGCCGACGAACACAACCTTGCTCTGATCTCGATCGCCGACCTCATCGCGTGGCGTCGCAAGCACGAGAAGCACGTGCTGCGCATCGCCGAGGCCCGCATCCCCACCCGCCACGGTGAGTTCACCGCTGTCGGCTACACGAGCATCTACGACGAGGTCGAGCACGTTGCGCTGGTGCGCGGCGACATCGCAGGCCCCGACGGCGACGGTAGCGACGTACTCGTCCGCGTTCACTCCGAGTGCCTCACCGGCGACGTCTTCGGTTCGCTGCGGTGCGATTGCGGCCCGCAGCTCGACGCCGCACTGGACATGGTCGCCCAGGAGGGCCGCGGCGTTGTTCTGTACATGCGCGGGCACGAGGGTCGTGGCATCGGTCTCATGCACAAGCTGCAGGCCTACCAGCTCCAGGACGCCGGTTCCGACACCGTCGACGCCAATCTCGAACTCGGCCTACCGGCGGACGCCCGCGACTACGGCATCGGTGCGCAGATCCTCGTCGATCTGGGGATCTCGTCGATGCGTCTGCTGACCAACAACCCGGCCAAGCGTGTGGGTCTGGACGGCTACGGCCTGCAGATCACCGATCGTGTTCCGATGCCGCTGCGCGCGAATGCGGAGAACCTCACCTACCTGCGCACCAAGCGCGATCGGATGGGTCACGATCTGATCGGACTGGACGAGTACGAGGCGAACCAGAACACCGCACAGCCGGGAACCGCACTGTGAGCGGCGAAGGTCAGCCGCAGCTCGCGATCGCCGAGGCCAAGGATCTGAAGCTGGCGATCGTTGCCGGGCAGTGGCACGCGACGATCTCCGAGGCTCTGATCGCCGGCGCGCAGCGCGTCGCGCAGGAGGCGCAGATCAAGGACGTGACACTGGTCCGTGTCGCCGGCGCGATCGAACTGCCGGTCGTTGCGCAGGCATTGGCGCGCACGCACGACGCCGTCGTCGCACTCGGTGTTGTCATCCGCGGCGGCACGCCGCACTTCGAGTACGTGTGCGACGCGGTCACCGCGGGCCTCACACGCGTCTCGCTCGACGAAAGCACCCCCGTGGGGAACGGTGTCCTGACCACCGACACCGAGCAGCAGGCTCTTGACCGTTCGGGTCTGCCGGGTAGCGTCGAGGACAAGGGCGCACAGGCCTGCGCCGCCGCACTGGACACCGCAGTGACCCTGCGCCATCTCCGAGCACCTTGGACCGAGGATTCGTTTCGATGAGTACACCCGGCGACAACGAGAACTGGGAACTGATCGCGTCACCGCGTAAGTCGACGCGATACGCGATCGGAGTTGCCGTCCTCCTGGTGATCGTTCACGTCACACTGGCACTCCTGCTTCGCCAGGGGTCCACCGGCGTGTACTTCCGTGCCGCGGACCAGATCGCGATGGCAGGCATCGGCACCATTCTGGCTCTCGGTGTGCTGATGTTGACGCGGCCCCGGGTCAAGGTGGGCAAGCAGGGTATTGCCGTACGAAACATCCTGGGCGAGAAGATCGTCGACTGGGATCTGTTCGAGGGACTCTCGTTCCCCGACGGTGCCGCCTGGGCACGCATCGAATTGCCCGACGACGAGTACATGGCAGTGATGGCGATCCAGTCCAACGACCGCGAGTACGCCGTCGACACGGTCGGTAAGTTCCGCGAACTGGCCGACCGCTACGCACCGGTCGCGCACAAGAGCAACTGACGTCTTCCGACCGGTTCGGTGCCCGCATCCTGCGCGTTTCCGAGTCGGTCGGTGGCGGCGACTAACCTGAAACCGTGCCGGATCCCTCGACTTACCGCCCCGCTACCGGAACCATTCCGGCTGCGCCGGGCGTCTACAAATTTCGCGATCCGCATGGTCGGGTCATTTACGTCGGAAAGGCGAAAAGCCTCCGTTCACGTTTGAACTCGTACTTCGCGGACGTCACGACACTTCATCCCCGTACTCGGCAGATGGTGACCACCGCCGGCAGCGTCGAGTGGACCGTCGTCAGTACCGAAGTCGAAGCGCTTCAGCTCGAGTACAACTGGATCAAGGAATTCGATCCGCGGTTCAACGTCCGGTACCGCGACGACAAGACGTATCCGGTTCTCGCGGTGACGCTCAACGAAGAGTTCCCGCGCTTGTTCGTCTACCGCGGTCCGCGGCGCAAGGGTGTCCGGTACTTCGGTCCCTACTCCCATGCCTGGGCCATCCGCGAAACACTCGATCTGCTGCTACGAGTGTTTCCCGCACGAACGTGCTCGTCCGGAGTCTTCAAACGACACAACCAGATCGGCCGGCCGTGTCTGCTCGGCTACATCGACAAGTGCTCGGCGCCCTGCGTCGGGCGAGTCAGTGCCGAGGAGCATCGTCAGATCGTCGAAGATTTCTGCGACTTCCTCGCCGGCCGCACGGACAAGCTGGTCAAAGATCTCGAAAAGCGCATGCAGCAGGCTTCCGAGGACCTCGACTTCGAGACCGCAGCCCGTCTGCGTGACGATATCGGCGCTTTGCGCAAGGCGCTCGAGAAGCAGGCCGTCGTACTCGGTGACGGCACCGACGCCGATCTCGTCGCCTTTGCCACCGATGATCTCGAAGCCGCCGTTCAGGTGTTCCACGTGCGGGGCGGACGCGTGCGGGGTCAGCGTGGATGGGTCGTGGAGAAGGCAGGCGACGCCATCGACTGGGCCGCACTCGACGCCGAGTCCGACCTGCCGATCCTGGTCGAGCAGTTCCTCACCCAGTTCTACGGGGAGCAGGCGGCCCTCGACCCGGGAGCGGGTTCCGAGGCCGGGATCAGCGCAGTTCCCAAGGAAGTTCTGGTGCCGGTTCTGCCGGCAAACGCGACCGAGATCCAGGCGTGGCTGAGCAAGCTTCGGGGATCGCAAGTGCAACTGCGGGTTCCGCAACGCGGCGACAAGAAAGACCTCGCCGAAACAGTCCAGCGAAACGCGAAAGAGGCTCTGGCGCAGCACAAGCTCAAGCGCGCCGGCGATTTCACTTCGCGTTCCGCGGCGCTGCAGGGCATCCAGGAAGCACTGGACCTGGACTCGGCTCCGCTACGAATCGAATGCATCGACATCAGTCACGTCCAGGGAACCGACGTCGTGGCGTCACTGGTCGTGTTCGAGGACGGGCTCCCGCGTAAGTCGGACTACCGCCATTACGCGATCAAGGAAGCTGCCGGCGACGGTCATTCCGACGACGTCGCGAGTATCGCCGAGATCACGCGTCGGCGGTTCCTGCGCCACAACCGCGACCTGGGCGTCCTCGCGGCGTCGGCGTCGACCATGGACTCGGACGGTGGGGACCTGGCTCCCGAAGCGGCGATCGACCCGGCGACGGGCCGGCCTCGGCGGTTCGCCTATCCGCCCAATCTGTTCGTCGTGGACGGCGGCGCCCCTCAGGTCACGGCGGCAGCGGCGGTCCTCGACGAACTGGGGGTGACCGACGTCGCGGTAGTCGGATTGGCCAAAAGACTCGAAGAGGTATGGGTACCGGGGGAAGAAGATCCGGTCATCCTCCCTCGGACGAGCGAGTCGTTGTACCTACTGCAGCGCATCCGAGACGAAGCCCACCGCTTCGCGATCACGTTCCATCGCAGCAAACGCTCGAGGCGGATGACGGCTTCGGCTCTGGATTCGGTCAAGGGGCTCGGTGAAACTCGTCGAACCGCTCTGGTGGCTCACTTCGGTTCCGTGGCGAAGCTGAAAACGGCAACGGTCGAGGAGATCATGCAGGTCCCCGGTATCGGTGAGACCACCGCCACAGCAGTTCTGGCCGCACTCGGCACGGATTCGGCTGCAGCCGACGCGGGTGCTGAAGCTCGAGCGCTGCCAGCCGCGGTAGGGGATGATGAGCTGGACACGGAATCCGAATCGTCTGTTACGTCTGCTGACGCGCCCAGCGCCGAATCCGGTAGCGGTGACGAAGGCTCCGAGTCGCGAGAATTGTCCATGCCGACGACGGGGCCGAGTGCACAGTGACTACCGACAGCGCCAAAGACAGTCGAACGATGGATTTCCTGCTGGTGACGGGATTGTCCGGAGCAGGTTTGAGTACCGCTGCCAAGGTGCTCGAAGACCTCGGCTGGTATGTCGCGGACAATTTGCCACCTGAGCTCATTTCCCGAATGGTCGGTCTGAGCCTGACCTCCGACCCGCCGGTCGATCGTCTCGCCGTCGTGATCGACGTGCGGAGTCGACTCTTCACCGGCGATCTCGGGTGGGTGCTCACCGAACTCGAGGCGGAACCGATCCATACTCGGGTGCTGTATCTCGAAGCGTCGGACGACGTGTTGATCCGACGGTTCGAACAGGTGCGCCGCAGTCATCCGTTGCAGAACGACGGCATCGACGGCACGTTGTCCGAAGGGATCGCAGCCGAGCGTCGGCAGTTGGCCGTGGTGAAGGCGGCCGCCGATCTGGTCATCGACACGTCGGCACTGAAGGCGCATCAGCTGCGTCAGAAGATCGAAACGGCGTTCGGAAACGATGCCAACCGCACGATGAAGGTGACGGTCCAGTCGTTCGGATTCAAGTACGGCCTGCCGATGGACGCCGATCTCGTCTGTGACGTTCGTTTCCTGCCCAATCCCCACTGGATCCCTGAACTTCGCCCGCACACCGGTCAGGATGCCGACGTCCGCGACTACGTGTTGTCGCGCGAGGGCGCGGAAGACTATCTCGACACCTACCGACATCTGGTGGATTTGACGATCGCCGGATATCGACGAGAAGGAAAGCGCTACATGACAATTGCGGTCGGATGCACCGGCGGTAAGCACCGAAGCGTGGCAATGTCCGAAGCTCTCGCGAGGCGTTTGGGTTCCGAGGACGACATCTCGGTCAGCATCGTGCACCGGGATCTGGGGCGCGAATGAGTGAACCGACACATCGCTCGCGGGAGACACCCGAGGGGCCGGCCATCGTCGCGCTCGGCGGCGGGCACGGATTGTTCGCCACGCTCCAGGCCGTCAGACGCTTGACGGTCGACGTCACCGCCGTGGTCACGGTCGCCGACGACGGTGGTTCGTCGGGCCGGCTGCGCGCCGAACTCGGCGTCATCCCGCCTGGAGACCTCCGGATGGCGCTGGCAGCTCTCGCGTCGGACGAACCCGAGATAGTCGACTGGACTCGGACCATTCAGCATCGCTTCGGCGGTGTCGGCGCACTTGCCGGGCATTCGGTGGGCAATCTCATCCTGGCCGGACTGACCGAGGTGCTCGGCGATCCGGTCGCCGCGCTCGACGAGATGGCGCGACTGCTGCGAATCCGTGGTCGTGTGCTGCCGATGTCGCCGATCGCGCTCGAGATCGAAGCCGACGTTCAGGGACTCGAGGAGGACCCCCGCGTCAGCCGCTGCATTCGTGGACAGGTTGCCGTCGCGACGACCCCGGGCAAGGTTCGGCGTGTGAGACTGCTCCCGTCCAATCCGCCCGCGTGCCCCGATGCCGTGACTGCGATCGTTCGTGCCGATCTCGTGGTTCTCGGCCCGGGATCGTGGTTCTCGAGCGTGATCCCACACGTCCTGGTACCCGAACTCGTCGAATCACTGTCGTCGACGAAGGCTCGAAAGGTACTGGTGCTCAATCTCGCACCCGAGCCGGGGGAGACCGCCGGATTCTCCGCAGAGCGTCACCTGCACGTACTCTCCCAACACGTGCCCGATTTCCGGGTCGACTACGTGGTGGTCGACTCGGCGTCGGTACCGGCCGGGCGTGAACGTGAACATCTGCAGCGTGCGGCGGATCAATTTTCAGCCGAAGTCAGGTACGCGGATGTCGCGGACACCTCACCGGGCGCAGCGCATGTACACGATCCGGCAAAACTGGCCGATGTACTGGCTGAACTGTCGAGCAGTGCGGCAGTAGGGGATTCGACACAGTCTTCCCTGCAAGAACAGCAATCCGAAGAACAGAGGGAGAACGCTTCGTGGCAATGACAGCGGAGGTCAAGGACGAACTGAGCCGGTTAGTGGTGACTCAGGTCAGCTGCCGCAAGGCAGAGGTCTCCGCGTTGCTGCGCTTTGCCGGTGGGCTCCACATCGTCGGCGGCCGGGTGGTCGTCGAAGCAGAGGTGGATCTGGGCTCCACGGCGCGACGTCTGCGCCGGGAGATATTCGACCTGTTCACCTACAGTGCCGATGTGCACGTACTCAGTGCGGGCGGGCTTCGAAAGTCCGCTCGCTACATCGTGCGTGTAGCGAAGGAGGGTGAGGCCCTCGCGCGCCAGACGGGACTGCTCGATCTTCGCGGGCGCCCGGTTCGCGGCTTGCCTGCGCAGGTCGTCGGCGGAAGTGTCGGCGACGCCGAAGCAGCGTGGCGCGGTGCGTTCCTCGCGCACGGTTCCCTGACCGAACCCGGCCGTTCGTCGGCGCTCGAAGTGAGCTGCCCCGGCCCGGAAGCCGCACTTGCTCTGGTTGGAGCTGCGCGGCGTCTGGGGATCTCGGCGAAGGCACGTGAGGTTCGCGGAACGGATCGTGTGGTGATCCGCGACGGTGAGGCCATCGGCGATCTCCTGACCCGAATGGGAGCCCAGGACACACGTCTGGTGTGGGAGGAGAGGCGGATGCGACGCGAGGTCCGCGCCACCGCCAATCGTCTCGCCAATTTCGACGACGCAAACCTGCGACGCTCTGCTCGCGCTGCCGTTGCGGCTGCTGCGCGCGTCGAGCGTGCGTTGGAGATCCTCGGTGAGGACGTGCCCGATCACCTCGCGGCGGCGGGTGCACTGCGCGTCGAGCATCGGCAGGCGTCCCTCGAAGAACTCGGCCAGTTGGCCGACCCGCCGATGACCAAGGACGCCGTTGCCGGACGTATCCGTCGCCTGCTGTCCATGGCTGATCGCAAGGCCAAGGAAACGGGCATACCCGACACCGAATCCGCAGTGAATGTGGAGCTACTCGAAGAGGGGTGACCTGCCCTCCGTCAGGGTGGGCTGCGCACGTTCGGGCCACGCGCATTAGGGTATGAGTCACATCGACCGATGAACCCCACGTCCGCGTCGTGCACACACGGATTCGGAGTATGCGTGGGTCAAGTTGCACACCAGAATCATGGTCAAAGGAGCGAATTGTGACTGTCCGGGTTGGCGTAAACGGTTTCGGCCGTATCGGACGTAACTTCTTCAGGGCGGTGGATGCGCAGAAGGCGCTCGGAACCACCGATATCGAGATCGTGGCAGTCAACGACCTGACTGACAACGCGACGCTCGCTCACCTGCTGAAGTACGACTCCATCCTCGGCCGTTTGCCGTACGACGTGTCGCTCGACGGTGACGACACGATCGTCGTCGGCGATCAGCGCATCAAGGCCCTCGCACACCGTGGCCCGTTGAACGAACTTCCCTGGGGCGAGCTGGGCGTCGACGTCGTCGTCGAGTCCACCGGCATCTTCACCGACGCCGCAAAGGCCAAGGGACACCTCGAAGCCGGCGCCAAGAAGGTCATCATCTCGGCTCCGGCCAAGGGTGAAGACATCACCATCGTGATGGGCGTCAACGACGACAAGTACGACGGCAGCCAGAACATCATCTCCAACGCGTCGTGCACCACCAACTGCCTCGGCCCCATCGCCAAGGTTCTCGACGACGAGTTCGGCATCGTCAAGGGTCTGATGACCACGATCCACGCGTACACCCAGGATCAGAACCTGCAGGACGCTCCGCACGCAGACCTCCGTCGCGCCCGCGCAGCTGCCCTCAACATCGTTCCCACCGGTACCGGTGCAGCCAAGGCAATCGGCCTGGTTCTCCCGCAGCTGCTCGGCAAGCTCGACGGCTACGCACTGCGCGTGCCGATCCCCACGGGCTCGGTCACCGACCTCACCGCGAACCTGAAGAAGTCGGCCACCGCCGACGAGATCAACGCTGCGATGAAGGCTGCCGCCGAAGGACCCCTCAAGGGCATCCTGAAGTACACCGACGCACCGATCGTCTCCTCGGACATCGTCACCGACCCGCACTCGTCGATCTTCGACTCGGGTCTGACGAAGGTCATCGACGACCAGGTCAAGATCGTCTCCTGGTACGACAACGAGTGGGGCTACTCCAACCGCCTCGCCGACCTCATCGGCCTCGTCGCCAAGTCTCTCTGAGCGGAGTTTCGATAACAGTGGCAGTTCAGACGCTGAAGGATCTGCTGGACGCTGGGGTCGAGGGGCGCACCGTACTGGTGCGTTCCGACCTCAACGTCCCGTTGGATGGCGGAGAAATCACGGACCCGGGTCGCATCGTCGCGTCCGCTCCCACCCTGCGGGCACTTGCCGAGGGTGGAGCGAAGGTCATCGTGACCGCGCACCTCGGGCGCCCCGACGGTCAGCCCGATCCCAAGTTCTCCCTCGCACCGGTTGCCGCGAAGTTGGCCGAAATCCTCGGTCGCAACGTGCAACTCGCCGGTGACGTCGTGGGACAGGACGCGCTGGCTCGTTCCGAAGGACTCACCGACGGTGACGTCCTGATGCTCGAGAACATCCGTTTCGACCCTCGCGAGACCAGCAAGGACGAAGCCGAGCGGGTCAAGCTCGCCAAGGCTCTCGTCGAGCTGGTCGGTGACGACGGCGCATTCGTCTCCGACGGATTCGGTGTTGTTCACCGTAAGCAGGCGTCGGTCTTCGACGTCGCGAAGCTGCTCCCGCATTACGCCGGATACCTGGTCGGCGCCGAGGTCGAGGTGCTCGCCAAGCTCACGCAGGACGCAGCGCGTCCGTACGCGGTGGTGCTCGGTGGCTCCAAGGTCTCGGACAAGCTGGCCGTTATCGAGGCACTGGCGCCGAAGGTCGACACTCTGGTGATCGGCGGCGGAATGTTCTACACGTTCCTCGCGGCTCAGGGTGTGTCCGTGGGCAATTCGCTGTGCGAAGAGTCCATGATCGAGACCTGCAAGGATCTCCTCGACCGGTACGCCGACGTCATCCACATCCCTCAGGATGTTGTCGTCGCGGACTCCTTCTCGGCCGATGCCGAGTCGAAGATCGTTCCGTTCGACAAGATTCCCGACGGCTGGATGGGTCTGGACATCGGACCGGAGTCGGTCAAGCGCTTTGCCGCGATCCTGACCGGCGCCAAGACGGTGTTCTGGAACGGCCCGATGGGCGTGTTCGAGTTCCCGAAGTTCGAGGCAGGCACCCGCGGTGTCGCCGAGGCAATCGTGGAGGCAACCGAGAAGGGCGCCTTCAGCGTCGTCGGCGGCGGCGACTCCGCAGCAGCCGTTCGTCAGCTCGGTATCCCGGACGAGGGCTTCTCGCACATTTCCACCGGTGGTGGCGCTTCCCTTGAGTACCTCGAGGGCAAAGAGCTGCCTGGCATCGCAGTACTGGAAGGCTGATCCGACATGGCACGTAAGCCGTTGATCGCCGGCAACTGGAAGATGAATCTGAACCACCTCGAGGCTATCGCCCTGGTGCAGAAGATCGCTTTCTCTTTGCCTGCGAAGTACTTCGACAAAGTGGACGTCACGGTCATCCCGCCGTTCACCGACATCCGAAGCGTCCAGACGCTGATCGAGGGCGACAAGCTCCTCCTCACGTACGGCGCGCAAGATGTCTCGGCTCATGACTCGGGTGCGTTCACGGGCGAGATCAGCGGCTCCATGCTGGCCAAGCTCGGTTGCACCTTCGTCGTGGTCGGTCACTCCGAGCGTCGCACCCTTCACGGTGAGACCAACGAGACCGTCCTCGCGAAGACGAAGGCCGCTCTCAAGAACGGCCTCACGCCGATCGTGTGCATCGGCGAAGGCCTCGAGATCCGCGAAGCGGGCGAGCATGTCGCCTACAACGTCGAACAGCTCAAGGGTTCGTTGGCGGGCCTGAGCGCGGAGGAGATCTCCAAGATCGTCATTGCGTACGAACCTGTCTGGGCCATCGGCACCGGCCGTGTCGCTTCTGCCGCCGATGCACAGGAAGTGTGTGCTGCGGTACGAGCAACAGTGGCCGAACTTGCCGACGCCGAGGTCGCGGCCGGCGTTCGCGTTCTGTACGGCGGTAGCGTCAGCTCGAAGAACGTCGGAGAGATCGTCGGCCAGACCGACGTCGACGGCGCTCTTGTCGGCGGCGCGTCACTCAAGGCTGACGAGTTCGCGACACTGTCTGCGATCGCTGCAGGCGGTCCACTCCCGTGATGATCGGGTAGTGAGCTGAAACTGCTCGAGACTAAGACTGCGGGTGTGTGACCGAGTAGGCCACACACCCGCAGTTTTTTGTTCGCGAGTCAGCTCACCAGTTTGGTTTCCAGAGCGCCGACGAGTTCGGGAGCAAGCTCCAACCCGGCGGTCAGATAGTTCTCGACGGTCCCGTAGTGGTGCTCGACCTGCTCGAAGGCAGCGCCCAGGTAACTCGCGTCGACGGAAAGCAGCAACCGGATCACCTCGCCCTTGTCTGCATCTGTGGCAGCGGCGATCTTCGCGACTGTTGCATCGATGTACTCGGCCGAGTACGTGTTCGTGAGCAGGTAGTCCGCCGTGATCGTTTCGCGCGGTACACCAGCGAGTGTCTGCAGTAGTGCTGCCGCCCAACCTGTTCGGTCCTTGCCCGCCGTGCAGTGGAAGAGTTGCGGCCCCTCGGTGGTCGCCAGGGCGGCGAACAACTGCGAAAATCCGTTCCGAGTGACGGGGTCTGCGACAAATCTGCGATTGATGTTCTGCATGAAAGCTGTTGCAGCGTCCGCTGTTCGGAGAGCCATCGCTTCGGCGTGGATGTTTCCGGACAGGATGGGAATGTGGGCGTACATCGCCGGCGCCGGCACGATGTCGGGAGTTTCGTTCGCCTCGGTTTCGGAGCGCACGTCATAGACGGCGGTCAGCCCCAGCGATTCCACGATTGCAAGATCCTCGGGCGAGGGCGTCAGTACGTTTGCACGGTAGAAGACTCCGCGGCTCATCGCCTGTCCGCTGGTCGTGACGTACCCGGGGCCGGCCACGTCGCGGAAGTTGTGAATCGAAGCCAGACGCGGTGTGTCAGGCAGGGGTGTGTCGGGCAGGGCAGTGTTGGGCAGGGCAGTGTCGGAAAGCATGGAGCCGGCCTTTCGGAGGTAGAGTCGCGTCAACTGAAAAACTACTGAATCGGTATCTCGACAGTGTGATCGATGCCACTGACCAAGAGTCGTGCCTGGCCGGATGCAAAGTCATGTGCGAGGCGGGTATGTGGTCAGGCTATCTGCGCGCGCCTGTATGGTGTTATCGGTTGTAGTTGTCCCTATTGGATTGGTGGACGTAGACAGACATGAAACTGTTCCTGGATATCCTGCTGGTCATCACCAGCTTGCTCCTCATCGCCTTGGTGCTCCTGCATCGCGGTAAGGGCGGCGGTTTGTCGAGTCTGTTCGGTGGCGGTGTCCAGTCCAGCCTGTCCGGATCGACTGTTGTCGAGAAGAACCTCGATCGGTTGACGGTCTTCACCGCGTTGATCTGGCTCATTTCGATCGTCGGCATCGGCCTGGAGATCAAGTTCGCCTGATTCTCGGCTCATGACTTACAGCCGGTAGTTTTTCACACACGAATTTCAGACACGGAACCCCGCCTATCGAGCGGGGTTCTTTGTTTCGGTCGATAATTGTGTGATGACTGAAACCGCGTCGCATCGAGAAACACCGCGAGAGGCCACCGAGCCGCTGCGCGAAGACATCCGGCTTCTCGGCGGAATACTCGGACAAATAGTGCGAGAGCAAGCCGGCGACAATGTGTTCGATCTGGTCGAGCGAGCCCGTGTCGAGTCGTTCCGAGTCCGTCGTTCGGAGATCGATCGCGCCGAACTGGTGTCGCTGTTCGCCGAAATCAGTACGGACGACGCCATTCCCGTCATCCGGGCGTTCAGTCACTTCGCACTGCTCGCCAACCTGGCCGAGGACATCCATCGCGAGCGTCGACGGGCCATCCACGTCAATGCGGGGGAACCGCCCCGCGACAGCACTCTCGCGGCCACGTACACCAAACTTGATGCAGCCGATATCGATTCGGCCACCGTCGAAGAAGCGCTGCGGGGCGCCCTGGTCTCACCCGTCATCACCGCTCACCCGACGGAGACTCGACGCCGTACGGTGTTCGAGACGCAGAGTCGGATCACCGAGTTGATGCGATACCGCGAGCGCACGGCGCTGAGCGTCGCAGAAATCGCTGATGTCGATCTGCAATTGCGCCGTCAGATCCTGACCCTGTGGCAGACGGCACTGATCCGGCTCAGCCGCCTCCGTATCCAGGATGAAATCGAGGTAGGCCTGCGCTACTACGACGCAGCGTTGTTCGAGGTGATTCCGAAGATCAACGCCGAGGTTCGCAAAGCTCTGCGCACGCGTTGGCCGGACGCCGGGCTTCTGCCGGAACCGATCCTGAGGCCGGGTTCGTGGATCGGCGGTGACCGAGACGGCAATCCGTACGTGACCGGCGAAATTGTCCAGCGCGCCACGTCGCGCGCTGCGGCGACTGCTCTCGAGCATCACCTCGAGGAACTAGAACATCTCGAGCGTGAACTGTCGATGTCGGCGCGGCTGGTGTCCGTCACGCCCGAACTCGATCTGCTGGCGTCTACCTCCGGCGACGATTCTGCCTTCAGGGCCGACGAGCCGTACCGTCGCGCGATTCGCGGTATCCGCGGGCGCTTGAGCGCCACAGCACTGACGGTACTGGGGGAGTTGCCCGCCCACGGGTCCGACGACGGACTCGAGGCGTACACCGACCCGGCACAGTTGCAGCGGGATCTCGGAATCATCGACACCTCGTTGCGTCGTTTCGGTGACGAGACCATCGCCGACGATCGACTCGATCGCCTCCGAGAAGCGGTGGAGGTGTTCGGCTTTCACCTGTCCGGTCTGGACATGCGGCAGAACTCCGAGGTACACGAAAGCGTCGTCGCAGAACTTCTGGCGTGGGCCGGAGTTCACCCGGACTACGCGTCCTTGCCGGAAGCCGATCGAGTCGAATTGCTGTCGGCCGAGTTGACGACGCGGCGACCACTGACTTCGCCGGACGCCGAGTTCAGCGAATTGACCACCAAGGAACTGGCCATCATGGCGGCCGGTGCCAAGGCAGTGCGGGTTCTCGGAGCGGGTGCGGTACCCAACTACATTATCAGCATGTGTACCTCGGTCAGTGACATGCTCGAGGCTGCAGTGCTGCTCAAAGAGGTCGGGGTGCTCGATCCGGGCGTCGGTAGCGAGCCCTCGTGCCCGATCGGCATCGTGCCGTTGTTCGAGACGATCGAGGATCTGCAGGGCGGCGCCGACACATTGCTGGCGACGCTCGACATCCCGATCTATCGTGCGATCGTCCGTTCCCGTGGTGACAGTCAAGAAGTGATGCTCGGGTACTCCGACTCGAACAAGGACGGCGGGTACCTGGCAGCCAACTGGGCGCTGTACCGTGCCGAACTCGACCTCGTCGATGCCGCGCGTAAGAGCGGAATCAGGTTGAGGCTCTTCCACGGCCGCGGCGGAACCGTCGGACGTGGCGGCGGACCGAGTTACGAAGCGATTCTGGCTCAGCCTCCCGGTGCAGTCGCTGGTTCTCTGCGAATCACCGAGCAGGGTGAGGTGATTGCGGCCAAGTACGCCGAACCGCGTCTGGCACATCGCAACCTCGAAACACTCATCGCCGCGACTATCGAGTCGACGTTGCTCGACGTCGAAGGACTCGGCAGCGATGCCGACGCTGCCTACGCGGTACTGGACGAGCTCGCGGCCCTCGCCCGCACCGCGTACAGCGAATTAGTGCACGACACACCAGGATTCGTGCAGTACTTCGAAGCGTCGACACCGGTCGCCGAGATCGGGGCACTCAACATCGGCTCTCGTCCGGCCTCTCGCAAGCAGACCAAGGCGATCTCCGACCTGCGAGCGATTCCCTGGGTGCTCTCGTGGAGTCAGTCTCGCGTGATGCTTCCGGGTTGGTACGGAACCGGCGCCGCGTTCGAACGATGGATCGACGGAGACGACACTCGGCTTGCCACGTTGACGGCCCTGTACGAGAAGTGGCCGTTCTTCCGAACCGTGCTCTCGAACATGGCCATGGTGATGTCGAAGTCGGATCTCGGTTTGGCGGCCCGGTACGCGGACCTCGTGCCCGACGCCGAACTGCGCGATCGAGTCTTCGGAATGATCACCGACGAGCACGAACGCACAATTCGCATGTACAAGGCAATCACGGGCAACGAGAACCTCTTTGCCGACAACTCGGGCCTCGAGCGTTCGGTCCACAACCGGTTCCCGTACCTCGAACCTCTCAACCATCTACAGGTCGAGCTGATCCGTCGGTACCGTTCCGGCGACGAGAGCGATCAGGTGCGTCGGGGTATCCAGCTGACGATGAACGGCCTTGCCACTGCGCTTCGTAACAGTGGCTAGGTAACAGCGGCTGGTTCTGCAGGTTTACCAGGGTGTGCGTGCGGCGACTCTAGAGCTGTCGCACGCACACCCAACGCTGGGCACCGGACCGAACGGGGACCGCAGTGGATCTGCAATTGGACGGACGAACTGCCGTCGTTACCGGCGCGGGAAAAGGTATCGGGTTGGCGATCACTCGGGCCCTGGTGGCCGAGGGAGTCCACGTCGTCGCGGGCTCGCGGACGCTCTCGCCGGAACTCGAATCGCTGCAGTCCGGCGGCGCCGTCACCTTTGTCGGCGTCGACCTCGCGAGTGTCGAAGGATCAACCCGACTGCTCGAGGTTGCAGCAGCGAGGGGCGGCGTCGACATCCTGGTCAACAACGTCGGCGCCGTCACCCCGAGAACGAGCGGTTTCGCGGCCATCACAGACGAAGAGTGGGCGGCGTCGTTCAATCTGACGTTCTTGTCGGCTGTACGCACTGTTCGCGCTGCGCTGCCGGAGTTGATCCGCCGAGGTGGCGGGAGCATCGTGACGATCAGTTCGGTCAACGCATTCTTACCTGACCCCACGGTGATCGACTACAGCGCCGCCAAAGCGGCGTTGACCAACTTCTCGAAGTCGTTGTCGAAAGAACTGGGCGGGCAGGGGATCCGCGTCAATACCGTCAGCCCTGGCCCGGTGCAAACGGAGTTGTGGCTCGGCAAGCACGGAGTGGCCTCGACGCTGGCGAAGGCGAGTGGATCAGCCGCCGACGACATCGTCGAAAGCGCCGCGGCCGGAGCCGAGACTGGGCGGTTCACCTTCCCCGAAGAGGTTGCCGACCTGGTGTTGTTCCTCGCCAGCGATCGTGCGGGGAACGTGACAGGCGCGGATTTCGTGATCGACGGCGGTCTGATCAAGACCTTGTGATCATTGCTGCCTGAAACCTGATCATGTGCGCGACGGTCGACGACGTGATGCACAGGATCACTGCGGACGCGATGACCACCCACAGTCCCCACCCGATGGACGGTCCGGCAGTGTGCCCTGCGAACTCGGTACTACGTCGCACGATGGACGCGGCGTTTCCGACGGCAACGATCAAGACCGCGATTCCGACCAAAGGGCCGGTGCAGTGATTCTTGATCTCGGGCGTGACGTCTCGAACCATGAGGGTGATCAGCGCGGTCACCGCGCAGAGAGCGAGGACGAGAGTGATCACTCCGCATTCGTCGATACCACTGTGGTCCAGTGCGGAGGATGACGTCCACGGGCCGAGGCTTCCGGCGACGATCCCGGCGCACGCCCAGAGCGATCCGATGAGGCTAGGTCCGAAACGGTCGGGCATGAGGGAGGGAATTGCGCGGGTCGACGGCGTCTGAAACCCGAAGGCGCGTTGGTGATCCGGCTGATTGGGTGTGAACGTCACGCGACGGACCACCTTTCCTCCGCGGCGTCGAGCCGCCCAATCCAATGTTTTTCCGGAGTCTAAGGGCCGCCCAGTTCACTTTTGCCGAATCGAGCGAAATTGATCGAACCGGCGCTAGGGCTCGAGCAACTCGGCGTGAGAATATTCGTTGCGGCCCGCACCGACGAGGCGCTTACTGTTCAAACGGCGTCGTGAACGACACTGGTTTGCCGGCGGCGCGCGCGTACGCGATCTCTCGGCGCGTGGACTCACCGATGTATCGCGAGGGTTGACGACCAGAACCCGATCGGCGAGGTCGATCTTGCGCAGATGGAGCGCGTCGAGCAGGATCTTCTGCTCGACAGAGACCGCCTCGTCTGCTTCAACCGGCGCGACGACGATCACGCCCGCGAACGTCAGGTCGCGGTTCGCCTCCCGCATCTCTTCAGCGAATCGCGCAGAGCCGCAGATACAGACAATCTCAGGTCGATCGGGCACGGTTCAGTCCCTCATCGACGCGAGAGCCCGCGGCCACACCAGTCTCGTCAGATATCTTCGGCAACGCACCCCAACTGTCAGTGAACGAAGTCCAGAGCTTCCTTGATCCACGCGTTGAATTCGACGTTCGAACTCGTCCCGGTTCGGTCGACGACGATCCATCCCTTGCTCATCGGCTTACCCCGCATCTCGGGCCAGCTTGCACCCTTGTGCGTCAGAAGCTCGTCGACTCGATCGGGGTCACACCGAACCATGATGTTGCCGTGTGAGTTCGCACTGGCGGCCAGCTTCCCGTTCACCATGAAGCTCAGCCCACCGAACATCTTTACTTCCTCGACGTCGTCCTCGCCCGAGAGCGCATCGCGGATACGCTCAGCCAGCGCTTTGTCGTATGCCATGGAGGCCTCCTGGGGTGGAGTTCCAGGTTAGATCAGATGGCGCAGGTACGTGTGCGGGTCGTGAAGGAACCGCTGCCAGTTCGACACCAGATCGAGGTCCTCCCAGCTCGAGGCTCGGATTCCCCATTCACCGATCTCGAGCAGGTTGGCGTTCGGCAGCGCCGCGATGATCGGCGAGTGCGTCGCGATCACCGCCTGCGCGCCGGATTCCACCAACTCGCCGAGCAGCGCCGCCAGTGTCAGGGTCCCCTGGAAGGAGAGTGCGGCATCGGGTTCGTCGATGAGATAGAAGCCGCCGTCGGCGGTCCTCGACGACAGGATCTCGAGCAGCGCCTCACCGTGGGAGAGGTGATGGTAAAGCGGTTCAGGTCGCTTGGGATTGGGGTTGTCCTCCAAGTACGTGTACAAACCGTGCAGGGTTTCGTCTCGGAGGTAGTACGCCCACTTCGATGCTCCGGGACTCCGCTCGATCACAAGGTCGAGGCCGCCCGGTTCACTCGATCGAGTCTGATGCCGCGTATTGGTCGACCCGCCTTCGGCGTTGAGACCGAGAACGGCGGCAATAATTTCGATGACGGTCGACTTTCCCGCTCCGTTTTCGCCGACCAGAATGGTGACACCCGGTGGAAGCTCGAGACCGTGCTGAACGATCTGCGCGACTGCAGGCACCGTCAGCGGCCAGCTGCCTACGTCGGCGCCCGACGATGGCCCGGCCTTGATGCGGCGGATGGGTTGTCTCTGCACGGCCATACGTTCTCACAAGGCTCCGACGAGAACGGACGTTAGTGGCGCTGCGCGAGCAATTCGACGATCCGAGCCACGAGATCGAGAGGGATCGGTTTGTTCAGCGGGAACTTCACCGTTGATTTCGCAGCCCGGTAAGGGTCGACGGACTTCTCGAACTCGGCGTCACCCGCCGGGAGCGGGTACATCGAGATGTGGTTTTTCCAGCCTGCGAAGTGAATCAGGTTCTTTCCGTTCACCGTCATGGTCGGCATCTGATAGCTGATGGTCTCATCGAGGCCTGAAACCGTGTTGTGAATCGTCTCGCGGATACTCTCGAGGGCTGGTTGCACGTCGGTGGGAAACGAAGCGATGTATTCGTTGATCGTCGCGAATTCGGCCATGCGCGGATCATAATCGCAGCCGGATTCATTTGGTCCGCCAGAAATCGGGGCGGCTGCCGTCCGCGTCGGTGAACCCGTATTCCGTTCCGAGTTCGCCTGAACTGACCGATCGCTGATTCCATCGCTGTCGATTCGGATCGGCAGCGATGGCCGCGATCGCACGTCCGATGAATCTCGGTGACTCGGAGCGTGCGAAATCCGCGGGCGCAGTCGGACCATCCCGCTCCGGCAACAAAGCGTCACGCCAATTCGATTCGCCGACACCAAAATTCTCGAGCATCATCTCCGATCGCAGGAACCCGGGAGTGATGGCGACGGCAGTACAGCCGAACGGGGCAAGTTCGTGGCCTTGCGAAAATGCGAGCCTGTTCACGGACACCTTGGCCAAGTCGTAGAACACCGAGATGCGATAGTTCGATGCGTTGTATTCGGTAGTGCCATCGGTTATTTCGGCGACCAGTCCGCCTGGCCGATCAGTCATGAGCGGCAGGAGGTGGTGCGACGTGGTGATGTGGGTGTCGATCGCCAGACGCAAGATGTGAAACCCCTTGTCCAGATCGTGTTCCCATACCGGCGTGTTCCACTCCGCCGGCCCACCCTTGAGTAATTCCGCGCCCCAGATGTCGTTGACCAAGATGTCGATATGGTGATAGTCGATTCGCAAGCGTTCGGCGAGATCAGCCACTTGTTTGCTCTTGAGATGATCGACGGCAATCGGCACGCCGACGCCGCCCAGTTCGGTGACCAACTCTGCCGTCTCTTCGATGGTCTCTCCGCGCGGATAGTCCGACTGAAGAATTCCGGCAGATGTGCTCCGGCCAGTGCAGATGACGGTTGCACCGGCCTCGCCCAAGGCCGCGGCGATTCCGCGTCCGGCGCCCCTCGTCGCCCCGGCAACTACAGCCACTCGCCCGCGAAGTGCGTCCGGATTCGGTGTCCACGACATTGTTCGATTGTTCTCGCCTGGATTGCTTCGTTCAAGAGTGAACGCGATCTGCGGAACCGAACCTTACTTCGCGGCGTCCAAGGTAGTAATCATTCGGATGAAGGAGGCAGGGGGAGAGATGAATCGTTGTGTGGGGCGCAGTGCTGGTTGGAGAAACGGGATCTCGGGATTGAGTTCCGTTCCGTCAAAAGGAAATTCGCATCGGATCCGGACTCGGCGGGTAGTCGAAAGTCGCCACGGTGAGGAAGTCGTCGACGTACCACCAAGCCGGGAATCGCCGGAAGACGATTCCCGACCGGTGTGAAATCAGATCTGTGAAATCAGATCTGTGAAATCAGATCAGGGAAGCTGCGAGGCAGCGTCCGAATCGAGGAACCAACGTGTCGCAACCAAACCGGTGGCGCCGGCGGACGGCCAGTCGTCGGCCGAAGCACCTCCGACGGCTTTGGCAACGGCCTCGGCCTTTGCAGCACCCGAGACGAGCAGCCAGACCTCTTTGGCTCGCCGAACAGCAGGCAACGTGAGGGTGATCCGCACCGGTGGCGGCTTGGGGGAGTCCGTCACCGCGACTACGAAACGCGCTTCTTCGCGAACAGCGTCGGTGTGCGGGAACAACGAGTTGACGTGTCCTTCGCCGCCCATACCGAGCAGGTGCACGTCGAACGTCGGAACCTGATTCCCGTGTGCCTGAGCGCCCAGCAGTTGTTCGTACGCCGTCGCCGCCCCGTGTGGATCACCGTCGTAGATACCGTCGGATGCGGCCATCGCATGTACCCTGTCGGGATCGACCGGCACATGATCGAGAAGCGCCTCACGTGCTTGCACTTCGTTCCGCTCGGGATCGCCGGACGGCAGGAACCGTTCGTCGCCCCAGTACAGATCGATCTGCGACCAGTCGATGTCGCCGGGAGCTTCACGCAACTTCTCGAGAAGTGCGATGCCGGTTCCGCCACCGGTCAGCACGATGGACGCAAACCCGCGAGCCTTCTGGGCATCGACGATGGTCGTGACCAGCCGTGCGGCGGCAGCGTCGACAAGTTGGCCGGCGTCGGAAAACTTCTCCACGACAACATCACTCATAGGTCACCTTCTCCAATCCGGCCAGAGCTTCTTCGTAGATCTCGTCCGGATCGAGCCGACGCAATTCCTCGGCGAGGCAATCGCGTGTCTCTCGACGACCCAGAGAAACCAGCGCGTCAGGCTGACCGGTGCGGATCAACGTAGCGGTCGTGCCCTCCTGCGGACGACTGATGGAGATACTGCGGGTCTCGAGCTTCAACTCGACCGTCAGCTCACCCGTACGTCGAATGACCGGACCGTCGATCTTGGCTGCCAACCAACCGGCGAGAATATCCAGTGCCGGTTCGGTTTTGAGACCGGAGACCACCGCTGAGGTGATCTTCTCGTGCGGCGGCTGATCGAGAGCCGACGCGAGGAGCGCGCGCCAGTAGGTGACGCGACTCCAAGCGAGATCGGTATCGCCGGCGGTGTACGACGCGAGTCGCCCCTTGATGGTGGCGGTCGGATCGGGGGCGCCGGTGGCATCGGTGATGCGCCGTATCGCGAGCTTCCCGACGGGATCCTTGGCTGGAATCTCGGGTGCCTCGAGGGGCCACCACGCGACTACCGGTGTATCGGGGAGCAGGAACGGGATGACGACGCTGCTCTCGTGGTCCGCCAGGGGACCGTAGAGACGCAGCACGACAACCTCCGAGGCGCCGGCGTCCCCGCCGACACGGATCTGAGCATCGAGCCTGGGCTCACTCTGCTCGTCGCCACGCAGGAGCACGATGACGCGGCAAGGGTGCTCGCGGCTTGCTTCGTTGGCGGCCTCGATGGCTTCCTCGGCATTCCCGGTGTCCCTGGTGCAGACGACGAGCGTCAGCACTCGCCCCAAGGTGACAGCGCCGCCGGTCTTACGCACCTCGACCAGTTTCTTGCTGACCTGGACCGTGGTGGTGGAGGGCAAATCGAGAATCACTAGGGTCGCCTCCATTCGCGTCCGGTGCGTTGCATCATTTCGTCCGCAGACGGTGGTCCCCACGTTCCGGCCTCGTAGGGTTCCGGCTTGCCGCCGGCTGCCCAGTGTTCGAGGACGGGATCGAGGATTTCCCAAGACAATTCGACTTCGGCGTTGACCGGGAAGAGTGACGGCTCACCGAGCAACACGTCGAGAATGAGTCGCTCGTACGCCTCCGGTGACGACTCGGTGAAAGCCTGGCCGTACGAGAAGTCCATGTTGACGTCACGGACTTCCATGCTCGATCCGGGAACCTTCGAACCGAACCGCATGGTGACACCCTCGTCGGGCTGCACGCGGATGACCAGAGCGTTCTGGCCGAGGTCTTCGGTCATCGTCTTGTCGAACGGTAGGTGCGGTGCACGTTTGAACACCACCGCGATCTCGGTGACACGGCGTCCGAGTCGTTTGCCCGTGCGCAGGTAGAACGGCACACCCGCCCAGCGGCGGGTGTCGACCTCGAGGGTGATGGCGGCAAAGGTCTCCGTGATGGAGTCCGCTGCGAAGCCGTCTTCTTCGAGGAGCCCGACCACCGGCAGCCCACCCTGCCAGCCGCCCGCGTACTGGCCGCGTGCGGTGGTCTCGTCGAGGGGCTCGGCAAGGCGAGTGGCCGAGAGGACCTTGATCTTCTCCGCCTGCAGATTGAGCGGCTCGAAGCTGATGGGTTCTTCCATCGCCGTGAACGCGAGCAACTGCAGCAGGTGGTTCTGGATCACGTCACGGGCCGCGCCGATGCCGTCGTAGTACCCGGCGCGTCCACCGAGGCCGATGTCCTCGGCCATCGTGATCTGAACGTGGTCGACGTAGTGCGCGTTCCAGATCGGATCGAACAACTGGTTCGCGAAGCGCAGAGCCAGAATGTTCTGGACGGTTTCCTTACCGAGGTAGTGGTCGATACGGAAGACCGTGTCCTCGGGGAACACCTTGTTGACGACGGCGTTCAGTTCGCGAGCGCTCTCGAGGTCGTGGCCGAACGGCTTCTCGATGACGACTCGTCGCCACTGACCGTCCTCGGCCTGCGCGAGGCCCGACGCCGACAGTTGCTCGAGCACCTGAGGAAACGCGTTGGGCGGAATCGCAAGGTAGAAACCGTGATTGCCGCCGATACCACGTTCGTTGTCGAGCGTGGCCAACGTGTCGGACAGGTTCTGGAAGGCCTCGGCCTCGTCGAAACTGCCCTCCACGAACCGGATACCTTCGGCGAGCCTCTCCCAGACGTCCTGACGGAACTTGGTGCGAGCGCCGTCCTTGACTGCTTCGAGGACGACGTTCGCGAAGTCCTCGTCCGTCCAGTCACGCCGGGCGAACCCGACCAAAGCGAATCCGGGCGGCAACAGTCCACGGTTGGCGAGGTCGTAGATGGCGGGCATGAGCTTGCGCCTGGCAAGGTCGCCGGTAACACCGAAAATCACCAGGGCGCAGGGCCCCGCAATGTGCGGAAGCCGTTTGTCGGTGCTGTCCCGAAGGGGATTCACCCAATCTGATGCCGCCGCGGAATCGCTCACAGGCTCAGCTCTTCTGGGTTGCTGCGCGGAGCTGCTCGGCGGTTGCGTCGAGCAACTCGTTCCAGGACACCTCGAACTTGTCGACGCCCTCTGTCTCGAGGACCTTGAACACGTCCGCAAGATCGATGCCGACTGCAGCGAGCTGATCGAAGACCGCCTGTGACTCCTGAGCTGTGCCCGAGATCGTGTCGCCGGTGATCTCGCCATGGTCGGCGAGAGCGTCGAGCGTCTTCTCCGGCATGGTGTTGACCGTGTTCGGCGCAACCAACTCGGTGACGTAGAGAGTGTCGGGGTAATCCGGGTTCTTCACGCCGGTCGACGCCCACAGCGGACGCTGAGCCTTGGCGCCGTCGGCCAGAAGAGCCTGGAAGCGCGGCTGCACCTCGAAGATCTGCTGGTACGCGTTGTACGCCAGACGTGCGTTTGCGAGTGCAGCCTTGCCACGAAGCTCGAGGGCTTCCGGCGTGCCGATTGCCGTGAGGCGGTTGTCGATCTCGGAATCCACGCGGGAGACGAAGAACGAGGCGACCGACTCGATGGACGAGATGTCGCGGCCGGCAGCCTTGGCGGTGTCCAGACCTTCCAGGTATGCGCCCATGACTGCCTCGTAGCGCTCGACCGAGAAGATCAAGGTGACGTTGACGCTGATGCCCTCACCGATCACCTTGGCGATGGCGGGAATGCCTGCCAGCGTCGCGGGAATCTTGATCAGGACGTTCGGGCGATCGACGATCTTGTGCAGCTCGATCGCCTGCGCGACGGTGGCGTCGGTGTCGTGTGCCAGGCGAGGATCGACTTCGATGGACACGCGGCCGTCGACGCCGTTCGAGACCTCGAACTGCGGAGCCAGGATGTCGCACGCAGCACGCACGTCGTCGGTGGTCACCGCGGTGATGGTGGCGTCGACATCGGCGCCGCGCTGTGCGAGCTCACGGACCTGAGCGTCGTACGCCGATCCCTTGGACAGTGCCGCCTGGAAGATCGACGGGTTGGTCGTGACACCCACGATCGACTTCGTGTCGATGAGGTTCTGCAGGTTGCCGGACTGGATGCGATCCCGCGAGAGGTCGTCGAGCCAGATGGAAACGCCTGCAGCGGAGAGCTTTTCGGTATTCACGTTCTGTGTCATCGAGATCATCCCTTCACAGCTGCGAGGGAGCGCTGCGCGGCTTCGACAGTCGCGTCGGCAGTGATGCCGAACTCCCGGAACAAGGTCTTGTAATCGGCGGAAGCGCCGTAGTGCTCGAGCGAGACGGCCTGACCGGCGTCGCCGAGGATGCGCCACCACGGCATCGCGATGCCGGCTTCGACGGACACACGCGCGCGCACGGCGGGCGGAATGACCTCGTCGCGGTACGCCTGATCCTGCTCGAGGAACCAATCGAGGCACGGCACGGAAACAACGCGTGTTGCGACGCCCTGAGCTTCGAGGATTTCGCGAGCCTCGGTGGCCAGATGCAGTTCGGAACCGGTCGCCAGCAAGATGACCTCGGGCGAACCGTTGGCTGCGTCGACGAGGACGTAAGCGCCGCGCTTGACACCCTCGGCAGCCTTCTCCTTGGTGCCTTCGAGAACCGGGATGTCCTGGCGAGTGAGTGCCAGAGCCGTCGGGCCCGTCTTGTTCTCGAGTGCTGCCTGCCATGCGAACGAGGTCTCGTTGGCGTCACCCGGGCGGACGACGGCGAGGTTCGGGATCGCACGAAGAGCAGCGAGGTGCTCGACCGGCTGGTGAGTCGGGCCGTCTTCGCCGAGGCCGATGGAGTCGTGGGTCCAGACGTAGGTGACGGCAGTCTTCATCAGTGCGGCCAGGCGAACCGCCGGACGCATGTAGTCGGAGAAGACCATGAAGGTTCCGCCGTACGGGCGGGTCGGGCCGTGAAGCGCGATGCCGTTGAGGATCGAGCCCATCGCGTGCTCGCGGATGCCGAAGTGGAGCGTGCGGCCGTAAGGCTGCGCATTCCAGTCGTTGGTGGAGATGGAGAACGGGCCGAACGAATCTGCGCCCTTGATGGTGGTGTTGTTGCTGCCGGCGAGGTCGGCGGAGCCGCCCCACAGCTCGGGCAGGATCGGTCCGAGCGCGTTGAGTGCCGAACCGGAGGCCTTGCGAGTCGCAACGCCCTTGGCGTCGGCCTCGTAGGTCGGGAGAGCGTCGGCCCAGCCGGCGGGGAACTCACCGGCGAACAGGCGGTCGAAGAGTTCCTTGCGCTCGGTCTCACGTGCAGCCCACGCGTCGAACTCGACCTGCCATGCCTTGCGTGCGTCGGCGCCGCGGGAGACGACCTCACGGGCGTGAGCCAGAGCGTCGGCGTCGACGTCGAAGGACTTGGCCGGATCGAAGCCGAGGGCTTCCTTGACCGCTGCAACTTCGTCGGCACCGAGAGCGGAGCCGTGGACGTCGCCGGTGTTCATCTTCTTCGGAGCCGGGAAACCGATGATGGTGCGGAGCAAGATGATGGAGGGACGATCGACGACGGCCTTGGCCGCGGCAACCGCGTCGAGGATGCCGGAGACGTTCTCGCCACCTTCGACGTGCTGAACGTGCCAGCCGTATGCCTCGTATCGCTTTCCGACGTCTTCGCCGAGAGCGATGGTGGTGTCGTGCTCGATGGAGATCTTGTTGTCGTCGTAGAAGACGATGAGGTTGCCCAGTTCCTGGACACCGGCGAGAGACGAGGCCTCGGACGTAACGCCTTCTTCGATGTCACCGTCGGACGCGATCACGTAGATGTGATGGTCGAAGGGGGAGGAGCCGACCGGGGTCTCCGGATCGAACAACCCACGCTCACGACGCGCAGCCATCGCCATACCGACTGCGGACGCAAGGCCCTGGCCCAGCGGACCGGTGGTCATCTCGACGCCGACGGTGTGGCCGACCTCGGGGTGGCCGGGGGTCAGTGCGCCCCACGTGCGGAGAGCTTCGAGGTCAGCGAGCTCGAGACCGTAGCCCGACAGGTAGAGCTGGGTGTACAGCGTCAAGGATGAATGGCCACAGGAGAGAACGAAGCGGTCACGGCCGACCCATTCTGCATCCGAAGGATCGTGGCGCATGACGCGCTGGAAGAGGGTGTATGCCAACGGCGCCAAGCTCATTGCAGTTCCGGGATGGCCGTTGCCGACCTTCTGAACCGCGTCGGCGGCGAGCACGCGGGCGGTATCGACAGCCTTGGTGTCCAGGTCGGTCCAGTCCGAGGGGTGGACGGGTTGCGTGAGGACGTGGATCTCGTCTGTGATCGACACTGGCAGATGTCTCCTGACATGGTGTACGTGGATTGCGAGGGTGGGGTGTCCCTCCACTGCGTAACCCAGCCTAATGGTCCTGGCTGTCCGGGTCGATTCGGTTCCTCAATGGCTGCGGTCTACCATCGTTCGTAGTAGAGAACAGTGTCAGCAGTGTGTCGTGAAGAGTTAGTGCGGTAACGCGTGGTGCAAGGAGAGAACGTGCGGACAGGGCAACAGCCGAGCGGACATGGCTTCGGCAGCCCAGGTGCCGCCCCGCGGGCGACCAATACCGATACGGTGTGGGGTCGCGCAACGGGCAAGGTTCTGGCTTATATCGCGCTCACGAAGCCGCGAGTGATCGAATTGCTGTTGGTGGCAACCATTCCGGCAATGCTGCTGGCCGATCGCGGAACAGTCGACATCGTTCTGATCCTCAGCACCCTCTTCGGTGGCTGGATGGGCGCGGCGAGTGCGAACTCGCTCAACTGCGTCGTCGACGCCGACATCGACAAGGTCATGAAGCGCACGGCGAAGCGTCCGCTGGCCCGCGAGGCGGTGCCGACGCGCAACGCGCTCGTCTTCGGGCTCCTTCTCGGACTCGCGTCGTTCCTGTGGCTGTGGTGGCGAGCCAACCTCCTAGCCGGCATCCTCGTCGTGATCACGATCGCGTTCTACGTCCTCATCTACACGATGGTTCTCAAGCGTCGTACCTGGCAGAACGTCATCTGGGGTGGCGCAGCCGGATGTATGCCCGTCCTCGTGGGCTGGGCAGCTGTCACCGGTTCACTGAGCTGGCAGCCCGTCGTGCTGTTCCTGATCATCTTCTTCTGGACGCCGCCGCACACCTGGGCGCTGGCGATGCGATACAAAGAGGACTACAAAGCTGCCGGTGTTCCCATGCTTCCGGTGATCGCCACCGAAGAGCACGTCACCAAGCAGATCCTGTTCTACAGCTGGGCAATGGTCGTCACGACGCTTGTCCTCGTGCCCGCATCGGGAGTCATCTACGCCGCCATCACCATCGTTGCCGGTGCGTGGTTCCTGCTCATGGCACATCAGCTGTACCGCAGCGTTCGCGGTGGTGCTCAGGTCAAACCGCTCCGCCTGTTCCTGCAGTCCAACAACTATCTTGCGATCGTGTTCGTCGGCCTCGCTGTCGACTCGGTTCTCGGACTGCAGACGATCAGCGACATGCTGAGCTGATTCTGCTGTGCGCCTTTATTAACCGCGGGCGGTTAATAAAGGCGCACAGCACTTCGCTAGGGAATCAGAACGATCGACCCGGTCGTTGCTCTACCTTCCAGATCCCGATGGGCTGTTGCCGCGTCGGCGAGGGGATACTCGGCGCCGACGCGAATATCGAGTTTCCCGGCTGCAATGGCGTCGAAGACATCGCCGGCACGCCAGGTCAGTTCCTCTCGAGTGCGAATGTGATGCGCGAGCGTCGGACGCGTCAGGAACAGCGAACCCGACGAATTGAGCCGCTGCGGATCGACAGGCGGAACCGGTCCACTGGCCGCACCGAACAAAGCGACCGTGCCGCGGATGCGCACGGAAGCCAAGCTCGAATCAAAAGTTGTCGCGCCGACGCCGTCGTATGCCGCCGCTACTCCTTCGCCGCCGGTCAACTCCCGGACTCGCGCTGCGATGTCCTCGTCGTACCGCAGAACCTCCGAGGCACCCGCGCCGCGCGAGAGTTCTTCCTTTGCATCCGATGACACAGTCGTGATGACCTTCGCCCCGAGGCTGACGGCCATCTGCGTCAGGATCAACCCGACGCCGCCCGCGCCTGCGTGCACGAGCACGGTGTCGCCGCTCTGGATCGGATACGTCGACTTCGCGAGGTAGTGCGCCGTCATCCCCTGCAGGAGCGCCGACGCTGCGGCCGATGCCGGGACACCGTCAGGCACTTTCACGGCGACTGCGGCGGGAACAGCCACCTTCTCGGCATAGCTGCCAGTGGCAGCGGCCCACGCGACCCGGTCGCCCACGGAGAATTCGGAGACGTCGGAGCCGACAGCTTCGACGACACCGCTGCCCTCGTCGCCGGGAATGTAGGGGAGCGGACGCTTGTACTGGCCCATTCGGAAGTACGTGTCGATGAAATTGATGCCGATCGCTTCGGTCTTGACGAGTAGATCGCCTGGGCCGGGTGTCGGTTCGGGTTGTTCGGTCAGAGTCAGAACGTCTGGTCCGCCGGTCTCGGTCACGTAGATGGCTCGCATGGTTTCTGTTCTACACCCGAGGCGGCCGACGCTCAGTCCATGCCTGGTGTCGCTTCCGGGCTACCGACCAGTATTGTCGAGTCATGAGCACCGATACCGAGAAGTCGGACGCCACCCCGTCCGCGCCGGAACTGCCGAAGTCCACGGTGAACGCCATCACCAAGTTCGTCGCCGAGCACGGCGGCTCCGCCAGCGCCGTCATCCAGCCGGTCGGCCTGGCCGGCGTTCGCATCACCCTCGTAGGTGCCGACGGCATCCTCGGTGATCAGGTCGTCGAGGACCTCGCCACGGCAAACGCGGTCGTCGCGTCCTTCGACAACGTCACCGTCGCCGAGTGGGAGCGCGAACTGACGAGCATCGTCACCCCGCAGGAAGGCCATTTCAAGAAGATGGCCGGTTGGGTCGCCAACCAGACTCGGTTCCCGAAAGCTCGCAACGAATCCTGAAATGACGTGTGGGGCGTAGGAACACCTTTTGGTGTTCCTACGCCCCACACGTGTCTTGAAGCGTCAGACAGCTGGTATCGGCGAATTGGTCGGCGTGTACTGGCGGGTCTTACCCGCAGCCCAAACTGCTGCGGTCGCAGCCGTGCACAGTCCTGCACCGGCGACGTGCATGATCACCAGAACTTCCGGCACATCGGTGAAGTACTGCACGACACCGATGAGCGACTGCGCGAGGATCAGTCCCAGCAGGACCTTCAGACGGATCTTCACGGCTGCGGATGTCCCGACCGCATACAGGCCGAAGGTCAGACCCACGACCAGCGCGAGATATCCGACCAGAAGCTGTGAGTGCAGATGGACGAGCGTCACGATCTCGATCTCCAGGCGAGGCACCGTCCGGTCCAGTCCCTTGTCGCCGGCGTGCGGGCCTGCGCCCGTTACGAGAGTTCCAGCGACCAAAACGCCGGCGAGCGCGACACCTGACAGCGCGGTAAGCCAGCGCAACGGCTTCGGCATCACGACCAGAGTTGTTGCTTCGTCGGGTTCCGCGATCTTCGCGTACATCACCGTGGCAACCCAGACCATCAGCATCGACGCAACCAGGTGAATGGCGACCGTCCACCACAGCAAGCCTGTGAGGACGGTGATACCGCCGATCACTGCCTGAACGACAGTGCCGAGCGGCATCATCCAGGCGTAGACAAGCACCTCTTTGCGTCGGCGAGCGCGAGTCACCGCAAGCACGATCGCAGCGGCGACGATGACGACCAGGAAGGTCAGCAGGCGGTTGCCGAACTCGACGGCTTGGTGAATCACCGCGACCTGTCCGTGGCCGACCGGGACGAAGCTACCGGGGAAGCACTGCGGCCACGTCGGGCAACCGAGTCCCGAGTCCGTCACGCGCACCACCGCGCCGGTGACAGCGATGCCGCCCTGCGTCAGGATCACGATGAACGCGATGATCTTCTGCGTTTTCAGCGAGGGGAGAGGTAGTCGATCCACCAAGCGTAAAAATCCGGCATACACACGATTCACCACGCCAACGATCGTAGTTCCCCATCAACTACACAGTGTCGTTGGGGCCAGCTCGCTCCGCGCCTGCCCCGCGTCGTTGGGGCCAGCTCGCTCCGCGCCTGCCCCGCGTCGTTGGGGCCAGCTCGCTCCGCGCCTGCCCCGCGTCGTTGGGGCCAGCTCGCTCCGCGCCTGCCCCGCGTCGTTGGGGCCAGCTCGCTCCGCGCCTGCCCCGACTCGACGAGACCAGAACTGCGCAGCCGTGGGGCCAGCTCGCGTCAGTTCGCGCGAACTCGCACGATTCCCGAGATCGTTCCCTGGAAGTACTCGCCCGACTCGGTGATGAGTGCAGACATCTGAAGGGTGTCGTTGAGGATCGTCGACGGCAGCGGAGTCGAACCGATCTGCGACCCGTCCTTCGAGTCGATCACCGCGAAGGAGTAACCGTCCAGCGGAGAGGTGTTCGGAGCACCGTCTCGTGTCACGGTGTAGATCGAGCCGTCAGCCGTCGAGAGGTGGGGTACCGCGGAGCTGCGAATCGTGTTGTCCCACACGACATGGCAGCCGACCGGATCGATGTCGACGCGCGTCATCCCGCCGTTGAAGGGTGCCGTGGCGGGGACCGCTGGACCGGCACCTTCAGGAGTCGTGGGGTACGGGTATCCGTAGGTGCCGGCGACGTAGACGGAATGACCGATGCCGACGGGGGAGTTCTCGCTGCCGCTCGGTGAGCCGTCCTGGCTGGCAGCGGACAACACCGGCTGCGTGCACACCTCGGCGCCCGTGTCAGCACGATAGACATGCAAGCTTACTGTCGGGTGGGCGTTGTCGACGATGGTCAAGAAATCGCTGCCCGTCGACGGGCCGAAGTATGTCGGCGTCGATCCGGTTCCCCAGCTGAGCTGACCCGGATTACGGGCCGGCCCGCGGTCGTACGGCTGACGCCAGTCGATGACGACCTCGTCGCCATTTCGCTTCAGTTGGTAGAGCGCGTGGGTCGTTGCGACGGCAGTGCCCGTCGGGGAGGTGGAGATGCTGTTCTGCACCTGTTCACCTTCGGGGAGCGCAATGCTGTGCGCGATTCGATCCGCGCCGACATACCCGACGGTGCCGTGCCCGGTGGCGAACCAGACATTGCCTTCCCAGTCCGGAGCGAGGCCGGTGACGTTGTCGTCGGCGGCTACCGCACCACTGAGATCGACTACATCCGCGAGTTCCAGCCGCCAACTGCCGTCCGGATTCTGCGCATGGGAAATGCGGACCAGTTGACGGTTTCCGTCGACGGCTACGAGACGGTTCTCGTTGTCGAGGTAGGCGTAGACGCCGCCGAGCAGACTGCCCTTCGCGAGCGGCAGTTGTGCTACGGATCTACCCAACGGCGTGGCGTCGGCCTTCGGATCGATCAAATGGATGGTCGGGATCTGGCCGATCATCGTCGTGCAGAGCGAGACGACCATGCCGTCGGAACCCTGGAGGACCGTCGGGCAGGCGGCCATCATCGGGAAAGCAGTCACCTCGTGGGGGCCGGTTCCTGGACCGGGCAGCGGAGTGACGTCGGACGAGCCCGCGTCACCGTGCATGGTGGAAGTACCGACGGGACCGAGGTACGGATTTGCAGGTGCGAGTGGACCGGACACCGAAGGGGTCGCCGTTGCGGGTCCGGCACACAACATGACTGTTGCGGCCACACAGCCGACGATCTGAGCTGTCCGTCGTGTACTCACGTGAACTTGAACCACCTTGCTGCGCAGACTCCGGCCACTGCGGCCCAGATGAGTAGTACGAGAATCGAAAACCAGTCCATCGAGGTGTCGAGGGCCGCTTCGAGTGCGTGTGCGAGAGCGCCGGACGGAACAATGCGGACCAGCGTGTGAACAGCGGTCGGAAGTTCGCCGCTGGCGAAGACCACACTGCCGATGCCCACCATGATGAACCACAGGATGTTGGCGAGCGCGAGAACGATCTCTGCTCGCAAAGTACCGCCGAGCAGTAGGCCAAGCGCTGCAAATGTGACAGTACCGATGGCAATGACCACTGCACCGAGTACAAGTTCGACGAACGACGGACGCCATCCCAACGCCAAACCGATAGCGCCGAGCAAGAGTGACTGCAGAGCCACGACGATGATGACGGCAGCGCTCTTGCCTGCGATGATTCCCCACCGCGGTAGCGGCGTTGCACCGAGTCGCTTGAGCGCGCCGTATCGGCGGTCGAATCCGACGGCGATGGCCTGTCCGGTGAACGCCGTCGACATCACGGCAACCATCATGACACCAGGGAGCACGGTATCGACCCGAGAATCGCCCAAATCGCCGATCGGAAGTAGACACAGTCCGATGAGCAGGGTGATCGGGATGAACATGGTGAGCAGCAATTGCTCACCGTTGCGGAGCAGAAGAGTCAGCTCCAGTTTGGTCTGCGCCGCCAGCATCTTGGCCGCCGAATTGGGGCGGGGATCCGGCGAGAAGGTGCCTGGCTCGAAGCGGTTCTCGGCGAGCCGTCGGTCTCTGGCAACGCTGATGGGACTGCTCTGGCCGTTCGACGCTGTTTCGTTCATGACCTTGATCTCCGTCATCCCCTCAGTTCCCGGCCCGTCAATTCGAGGAAGACGTCTTCCAGACTCCGTTGATCGACGCGAATGTCGTTGATCAGCACGTCCTGATCGGCACACCACGTTGCGACAGTCGCCACGGTTGCCGGATCGATTGCACCTTCGACGACATAGGTGCCGGGGTTGGATTCCTCGATGCGGAACCCGGCGAGTGAACCGGCCAGCGAATCGAGGCTCAAACCGGGAACCGTCGTCAGACGGAGTTGTCCTTCGGCGCCCTTGCTGGTGACCTCCGCCGGCGTTCCCGACGCGACGATCTTGCCGTGGTCGATGATGACCAGTTCGTCGGCGAGCGCTTCGGCCTCGTCCATGAGGTGTGTGGTGAGCAGGACGCTCACGCCGTCGCGTCGCAGAGCGTCGATGAGTTCCCACACGAGCAGGCGCGCCTGAGCGTCGAGGCCGGCGGTGGGTTCGTCCAGAAATACCAACTCGGGACGCCCGACCAGCGCGCACGCCAGGGACAGTCGTTGCTGCTGGCCTCCGGAGAGGCGGCGGTACGGGGTCTTGCGCGCATCGGTGAGGCCGAGTTTGGAAAGGAGCCAGGCGGGATCGAGCGGGTCGGCCGAGTATGCGGCCACGAGGTCGAGCATTTCCCCGGCCTTGGACCCGGGGTACGCGCCGCCGCCCTGCAGCATGACGCCGATTCGCGAGCGGACTTCACCGGAGTCGGCGATGGGGTCGAGACCGAGCACTCGAACCGTGCCGGCATCGGGGGTGACAAACCCTTCGCACATCTCGACGGTGGTTGTCTTGCCGGCTCCGTTGGGGCCGAGCAGGGCAACGACCTGGGCCGTCTCGACAGTGAGATCGATACCGTCGACGGCTCGAACACCGTCGAAGGACTTGACGACACCCTGGATCTGTACCGCCGGCGTCGACGATCTGGAGGCTCTCGAGGTCACGGGGAATCAGCGTAAGCCCCCGCCGAGTTGTCTTCGTCTACCGGTCCGCCTTTCGTGATCTCCGCTACTGGCTTGTCGCTACGCCAGGGGAGTGAATTGCGGGTGAAGACGATGAGCGTTCCGGCGGTGAGGATGGTCGCGATGACGGCCTGCACGATCATGAACGGAAGGTATTCGGCGCCGTTGGACATCAACATGACGCTGACGATCGAGGTGAAGACGACGGCAGGGATGCGGAAAATCGGCGCGGTGGCCCACGCCGCCAACGGAAGGATCGCCCACAGCAGGTACCACGGCTGAACGACGGGGAACAGGAGAACGATCGCGCCGAGCGCGATGCCGAGTCCGCCGACCGGATGGATGCGGCCCATGTAGACCGAGATCATCATCCGTGCGGTGACGAGCATGGCGACGAGAGTAGCGATGGGCCGCGTGATCGTGAGGATCGCCGTCGTGTGATCGCCGAGTCCGAGCAGTACGCCTGCCAATCCCGTGCCGACGCCCAGGAGCGTCGGGATGGACATCCAACTCCGGACTGCCGTGGCGGTGTCGAGGGTGTTGATCCAACCCATACCGAGCCCACTGGCCACGCTGATGACAAACGTGACGACAGCGGCAACGATGCCCAGGAGAATCGCGGCTCCCGCCAGGGCTTTCCAGGTTCCACCCCAACGCCGAGCCAAGGCCATGCCGACAAATCCCAGCGCAAGCAAGGACGGAATTTTGACGGTCGACGACAACGCGATCAAACCTGATCCCGCAACGAGATAGAACAGCGCTCGCCCTCGGATGGGCCCGGACCCTTCGACTGCGCGGAGGGCGATCTCGATTCCGGCGAGCATCAACCCGAGCATGAGCGCTTCGTTGTGGATGCCGGCCACCAAGTGGAAGAGCAACAGCGGGTTCGCGGCACCGAGCCAGAGCGAACTGACGGCAGAGACACCGCATCGCTTGGCCAGTCGCGGTATCGCCCACACGATGAGCGCGACGCCGGCCAATGCGAGCAAGCGGTGCAAGAAGATTCCGGCCACGATGTTGTCGCCGGTCAGTGAGCTGATCCCGCGTCCCAGCCACAGGAAGAACGGACCGTACGGAGCCGGGGTGTCGCGCCAGATCGTCGGAACCGTGCGGGTGAGAACGTGGTCGACGCCCAGTGCCGCCTTGGGGCCGATGGCGTACGGATCGAGTCCACGGGCCGCGATTTCGCTTTGAGCCAGATACGAGTAGACGTCGCGGCTGAACATCGGCGGTGCGACCGAGAGCGGCAGGATCCACAGCAGGAGTGTGCGGTCCAACTGGGAACGGGTCATGCGCCGCGGTGCGCCGGAACGGCTGCGTATGTCCCCGACTGCAAATCGGCCCATCATCAGCCAGGCCAGAACGACGAGCACGGTTCCGGTCATCGTCATGGTGAGTGAGACCGTCGGCATACGTCCGGGAAGGCTGAGGACTCGAAGTCCTGCGGTCGGATTCTGCAGGACGGGTTGCGCGCCGGCGCCGAGCGCTCCGACTGCCATCAAGACCGCGCCGGTTGCGCCGAATCGGCGGATCCCTCGCAGTTGTGCGGTTTCCTTCGCGTTCAGGCCCGGGCGCTCGTCCTCGTCGCCGTGCAGCACCGCGGCCATACTCTGCCGGGGAGCGGATCCGAAAGGTCGAACGCCGATTGTGGAAAGCGCGAGTGCCTTGGGTTTTTCCAGCAGGATCGCGCGCGCCGATCGCGCGGTCGTCGTCTTCTCGGGGGTCTGCGGCACACCAGGCAGCGTAGCGGCTCCATCCAGCCGGACAGACAAGCACAAACAACGTACGTTGTCCGGATATTCCCGACTGTAATGCAGGTTGCCCTTAGTAGACCTGCGAAAAGAATTCCGTCACACTTGTGTTGTGAAAAGAAATGCGTCAGACCCACGAAGCAAGGAAGTTGCAGGTCAGCCCACTGTAGCGGCCTCGCCGAGTGCTGCCGCAAATCCGGTGACGGTGAGCGTCGAAGGTCAGACGCGGGCGGCAGTGGTCAAGCTGCTACTCGAAGAAGGCCCCATTACCGCCTCCGAAATCGGCACGCGCCTCGGTTTGAGTGCCGCAGGTGTCCGACGTCACTTGGACGCTTTGATCGAGTCCGGCGAAGCCCGAACTGCTTCGGCGTCGTCGCTGCGTCAGCGTGGACGAGGTCGTCCCGCCAAGCAGTTCCAGATCACCGCGACCGGTCGCGGCCGCCTCGGCCACACCTACGACGATCTGGCGGGAGCCGCGATGCGGCAACTCCGTGAAATCGGCGGAGACGCGGCAATCGAGGAGTTCGCCAAGCGTCGGGTCCAGGCGATCGTCGGAGACGTCGAACCGGCTGATCCGACAGATGTCGACAACGTCGAGGCGACAGCGGACGCAATCGCCGAAGCCTTCAATGCGGTGGGGTTCGCAGCGTCGACCCGGCCGGTCGGCAACGGCGTGCAGATCTGCCAACACCATTGCCCGGTTTCCCATGTGGCAGAAGAGTTTCCGGAACTGTGCGAGGCAGAGCAGCAAGCATTCCGGCAATTGCTCGGGACTCATGTTCAGCGTCTGGCGACCATCGCCAACGGTGACTGCGCCTGCACGACGCACGTGCCCCTCGTGTCCACCGGGAGTAGATGACCGGACCAGAGTGTTCTACAGAGCGTTGCCACCGTGCAGCGTTCGAATAGAGATTTTTCAGCTATTTCTTCAAAGTCAGAACTGCTCGACCACAGCGACCAGCCCTCGCTGAACCCGAGCAGCCGTCAAGAAACAAGACTCCGGAAGGAGCTCGCATGACCGTCACATCAGACCAGGCGACTACCACTGCGGCAGCAGGCACCGAGCCGCTCACGCAGGAAGAGACCATCGCGTCCCTCGGTCATTACGGCTACGGCTGGTCCGATTCCGACGAAGCCGGAGCCAGCGCGCAGCGCGGGTTGTCCGAGGCTGTCGTGCGGGACATCTCCGCCAAGAAGAGCGAGCCCGAGTGGATGCTCGACATCCGCCTCAAGGCGCTGCGCACCTTCGACAAGAAGCCGATGCCGAACTGGGGCAGCGACCTCGAAGGTATTCACTTCGACAACATCAAGTACTTCGTCCGGTCCAGCGAGAAGCAGGCCGAGTCGTGGGAAGATCTGCCCGAGGACATCAAGAACACGTACGACAAGCTCGGCATCCCCGAGGCGGAGAAGCAGCGCCTCGTGGCCGGCGTCGCAGCTCAGTACGAGTCCGAGGTCGTCTACCACTCGATCCGTGAGGACCTCGAGGAGCAGGGCGTCATCTTCCTCGACACGGACACCGGTCTCAAGCAGCACCCGGAGCTGTTCAAGGAGTACTTCGGATCGGTCATCCCGGCCGGCGACAACAAGTTCTCCGCGCTGAACACCGCCGTGTGGTCCGGTGGCTCGTTCATCTACGTTCCGCCGGGAGTCCACGTGGACATCCCGTTGCAGGCGTACTTCCGCATCAACACCGAGAACATGGGTCAGTTCGAGCGCACCCTGATCATCGTCGACGAAGATGCCTCCGTGCACTATGTCGAGGGTTGCACCGCGCCGATCTACAAGTCCGATTCACTGCACTCGGCCGTCGTCGAGATCATCGTGAAGAAGGGCGGCCACTGCCGCTACACGACCATCCAGAACTGGTCCAACAACGTCTACAACCTGGTGACCAAGCGCACCAAGGTCGAGGCCGGCGGATCCATGGAGTGGGTCGACGGCAACATCGGCTCCAAGGTCACCATGAAGTACCCGGCCGTGTGGCTGATGGGCGAGTACGCCCGCGGTGAGGTTCTCTCCGTTGCGTTCTCCGGCGAGGGCCAGCACCAGGACACCGGCGCCAAGATGCTCCACCTCGCGCCGCACACGTCCTCGACCATCATCAGCAAGTCTGTCGCCCGTGGTGGTGGACGTGCGTCGTACCGCGGTCTGGTGCAGGTCAACAAGGGTGCCCACGGCTCCAAGTCGACCGTCAAATGTGACGCTCTGCTCGTCGACCAGATCAGCCGCAGCGACACCTACCCGTACGTCGACATCCGCGAGGACGACGTCACCATGGGTCACGAGGCCACCGTCTCCAAGGTCAGTGACGATCAGCTCTTCTACCTGATGAGCCGCGGACTGACCGAGGACGAGGCGATGGCCACCATCGTGCGTGGATTCGTCGAGCCCATCGCGAAGGAACTCCCGATGGAGTACGCGCTCGAGCTCAACCGCCTTATCGAACTTCAGATGGAAGGGGCTGTGGGTTAGTGACCACGCCAGAGACCGGAGTCATCGGAGCTGTTGCCGGGGAGAACCCGACCGCTCCTGTAAAGGGTGCAGCCACAGGCTCACCCATCACGAACAAGGGTGAGCAGTTCTCCTCGTTCGACGTCAATGCTTTCGAGGTTCCCGGCGGACGTGACGAGATCTGGCGGTTCACCCCGCTGCGTCGCCTCCGGGGATTGCACGACGGCAGCGCCGTCGCCAACGGACAGGTCACCGTCGAGGTCGACGGCGGAAGCGACATCACCGTCGAGACCGTCGGCCGTGACGACGCACGTCTGGGCAAAGCCGGCGTTCCCGCTGATCGCATTGCAGCGCAGGCGTATTCGAGCTTCGAGACGGCAACGGTCATCTCGGTTGGCGCCGAGGTCGAGGTCGAGAAGCCCGTCGTGGTCACCATGACCGGCCCCGGAGTCGACAACGTCGCCTACGGACACACCCAGATTCGTCTGGCGCAGTTCGCCAAGGCGACGTTCGTGATCGACCAGCGCGGCAGCGGAACCTTCGCGGAGAACATCGAATTCGTTCTCGGTGACAGTGCGCAGCTGACGGTGGTGGCCATCCAGGACTGGGCGGACGACGCAGTTCACGTGACGTCACACCACGCTCGCCTGAACCGCGACGCAGTGCTTCGATACACCTCGATCAGCCTGGGCGGCGATCTGGTTCGCCTGTCCGCCACCGTCAAGTACGACGGACCGGGCGGCGACGCCGAACTGCTCGGCCTGTACTTCGCCGACGCCGGCCAGCATCTGGAACAGCGTCTGCTGGTGGATCATTCGCAGCCCAACTGCAAGTCCAACGTGGTCTACAAGGGTGCGCTTCAGGGAGATCCCGGATCCGGCAAGCCCGACGCGCACACCGTGTGGATCGGCGACGTTCTCATCCGCGCCGCAGCGGAGGGCACCGACACGTTCGAGCTCAACCGCAACCTGGTGCTGACCGACGGCGCCCGCGCCGACTCGGTTCCGAACCTCGAAATCGAGACCGGTGAGATCGTCGGGGCCGGCCACGCAAGTGCAACGGGACGTTTCGACGACGAGCAGCTGTTCTACCTGCGTGCTCGTGGTATCCCGGAGGATCAGGCTCGTCGTCTGGTCGTACGTGGGTTCTTCCACGAAATCATCAACAAGATCGCTGTTCCCGAGGTGCGCGATCGCCTCGAAGCCGCAGTCGAAGCCGAACTCGCAGCCGTCGGCTCCTGACCGCCCCGCCGGCGACACCACCCCGTCGCTACGCTCGCCCGCCTCATCTTGAAGGAATTTCATGTCTACCAGTGACAACACCACCACCTCGGTCCTCGAGGTTCGTGACCTGCACGTCGAGGTCGCCAACTCCGATGCCAACGCCGAGCCCATCCAGATCCTCAAGGGCGTCGACCTGACGGTCCGCTCGGGGGAGACCCACGCGATCATGGGCCCCAACGGCTCCGGCAAGTCGACTCTGTCGTACGCCATCGCCGGTCACCCCAAGTACCAGGTCACGTCCGGCTCCATCACCCTCAACGGTGAAGACGTCCTCGCAATGAGCGTCGACGAGCGTGCGCGTGCCGGGCTCTTCCTGGCCATGCAGTACCCCGTCGAGGTTCCCGGCGTTTCCATGTCCAACTTCCTGCGCACCGCCGCTACGGCCGTGCGAGGCGAGGCTCCCAAGCTGCGCCACTGGGTCAAGGAAGTCAAGGAAGCCCTCAGCGAGCTCGAGATCGATCCCTCGTTCATCGAGCGCTCGGTCAACGAAGGCTTCTCCGGTGGCGAGAAGAAGCGCCACGAGATCCTGCAGTTGGGCATGCTCAAGCCGAAGATCGCGATCCTCGACGAGACCGATTCCGGCCTCGACGTCGACGCTCTGCGCACCGTCTCCGAAGGCGTCAACCGCTACAAGGAGCGCGAGAACGGCGGCGTTCTGCTGATCACGCACTACACGCGCATTCTGCGCTACATCAACCCCGACTTCGTTCACGTGTTCGTCGGTGGCCGCATCGTCGAGTCCGGTGGACCGGAGCTGGCCGACGAGCTCGAGACCAACGGCTACGTTCGTTTCACCGCGGACACCGCAGCTACCCAGGGAGCGTAATCACGATGACCACCTCGGTGCGCGAGCTCGACGTCACAGCGGTTCGGGCCGACTTCCCGATCCTGGCGCGAACCGTGCGCGACGGAAAACCTTTGGTGTACTTGGATTCCGGCGCTACCTCACAGCGTCCGGTCCAGGTTCTCGATGCCGAACGGGACTTCCTGACCACGTGTAACGCGGCAGTACACCGGGGTGCTCATCAGCTCGCAGAAGAGGCGACTGACGCGTACGAGAATGCTCGCGCCACCATCGCTTCCTTCGTGGGTGCGGATTCGGACGAGTTGGTGTTCACCAAGAACGCCACCGAGGCTCTCAATCTGGTGACCTACGTTCTCGGTGACGATCGCTTCGACCGCCATGTCGGTCCTGGCGACGAAATCGTCATCACCGAACTCGAACACCACGCCAACCTCGTTCCCTGGCAGGAACTTGCGCGCCGAACCGGCGCGACGCTCAAGTGGTACGGCGTCACCGACGACGGCCGGATCGATCTCGATTCGCTACAGCTGACAGACGCGGTGAAGGTCGTTTCGTTCACCCACCAGTCCAACGTGACCGGCGCGATCGCGCCCGTCGAGGAATTGGTGCGACGAGCACGCGCCGTCGGTGCACTCGTCGTGCTCGACGCGTGCCAGTCGGTGCCTCACATGGCCGTCGACTTCCACGAACTGGGAGTGGACTACGCGGCGTTCTCGGGCCACAAGATGCTCGGCCCTTCGGGGGTCGGAGTTCTCTACGGCCGTCGTGAACTGCTGGCAGCGATGCCTCCGTTCATCACCGGCGGGTCGATGATCGAGACGGTCACCATGGAGGTCAGCACTTACGCGCCACCGCCTCAGCGTTTCGAAGCCGGCGTACCGATGACCTCACAGGTGGTCGGGTTGGGCGCTGCCGTGGATTACCTGAAAACCTTCGGGATGGACGCAGTCGCCGCGCACGAGCACGTGTTGGTGGAGGCTGCTCTCGAAAAGTTGTCGGCGATCGAAGGTCTGCGCATCATCGGACCGCAGACGTCCGAGAACCGCGGCGGAGCGATTTCCTTTGTCGTGGACGGTATTCACGCCCACGACCTCGGACAGATCCTCGACGACGAGGGCGTCGCGATTCGCGTCGGACACCATTGTGCGTGGCCGCTGCATCGTAAGTTCGGTGTCGCTGCGACGGCCCGTGCGTCGTTTGCGCTCTACAACACCACCGCGGAAATCGATGTTCTCGTTGCCGCGATCAAGCGTGCGCAGGAATTTTTCGGTGTCGCAGGGGAGTTGAACTGAATCATGCGCATGGAGCAGATGTATCAGGAAGTGATCCTCGATCACTACAAACATCCGCACGGCCGCGGACTCCGTGAGCCGTTCGGCGCCGAGGTGCACCACGTCAACCCGACGTGTGGCGACGAGGTGACGTTGCGCGTCCAGATATCCGAGGACGGAACGGTCTCCGACGTCTCGTACGACGGTCAGGGTTGTTCGATCAGCCAGGCGTCGACGTCGGTGCTCAACGACCTCGTCATCGGGATGCAGGTCACCGACGCACTGAAGACGGTGACGGCGTTCAACGAGATGGTGAGCAGTCGGGGCACCGTCGAGGGGGACGAGGACGTTCTCGGCGACGGTATCGCGTTCGTCGGAGTCTCGAAGTATCCGGCACGCGTGAAGTGCGCCTTGCTCGGATGGATGGCATTCAAGGATGCTGTAGTCCAGATTGTCGACGGCAGTGCTGTGACGACGGCGGACAGCAGCAGTGAATTGGTCGACACGACTGAAGGACAGGGATCATGACCGAGACACAACCAGTGCAGGACGCCGAGGTCGGCGCTCCGGTGAATCCGAATCCCGATTCCACTGCGGAATTCGGTGGCGCACAGGGCAGTGGCACTGTCCCGTCGCCTGAGCGACTCGACGAACTCGAAGAAGCGATGCGCGACGTCGTCGATCCCGAACTGGGAATCAACGTCGTCGATCTCGGCTTGGTCTACGGACTCTTCGAAGACGACGGTGTCGTCACTATCGACATGACTTTGACGTCGGCGGCGTGCCCGTTGACCGACGTGATCGAGGACCAGGCGCGCGGCGCACTTGTGCGTAGCGATCTGTGTACCGACATGAAGATCAACTGGGTGTGGTTGCCGCCGTGGGGACCGGACAAGATCACCGAAGACGGACGCGAGCAACTGCGCGCACTCGGCTTCACGGTCTGACAAGCAACCTCGGCACGATCAACTGAATACATTTCACCGGAGCGTCGGTGCCCGTTCGTCGGGTACCGGCGCTTCGGTTTGTTATATAGGGCCGTTTTAGCCATGATATTCAGGACAATAGTCCCAAATGGTTGTTTGATGAATATTTGCTGGAAGCTGACTGATCGGTAACATCGCAGCTGATTGTCACGATGTGATCTCCGGCGGGCGATTTGCCAGTTTCCACCCGAGCTTTCCAAAGTATTCGTCTCATTTTCGAAGTGCCCCGATCAGTTCGAAGCGTCCAGCGGACGCATAAACCTGTTTGCATCATGATCAAGTTGTAAGAGGGAGATTCGTGTGGATGGCAGTCCCGACCGAGGAATCGTTTCCGCAGCTCGTCCGGACGACGAACTCACCTTCCCTCTTTCTGCCGCGCAACTTTCCCTGCTTGTCGCACAACAGCTTCGACCCGAGATTCCCGTCAGCATCGCTCAGTACGTGGACGTGGACGGCCCACTCGACATCGAGCTGCTGACCGCTGCCAGCAAACAGACCGGTCGTGAGATCGGCTCCGGATATCTGCGCCTGGTGGAGGTGGACGGGGTTGCGCGTCAGTGGCTCGATCTCGACATGGACGACTCCCTCGACGTGGTCGATCTTCGCGCCGAATCGGATCCGGAATCTGCAGCGCAGGAATGGATGCGCAGAGAGCACACTGCTGCCATCGATCCGTTCACCGATCGCCTGGTCAGGCTGGCAGTCCTGGTGCTTCGCGACGACCATTACTACTGGTACAGCCGTATTCATCACGTAGCGCTCGACGGTTTCGGCGCGATGTCGATGATGAACCGCACAGCCGAGATCTACACCGCCGCGGGGCGCGATCTACCAGTTCCCCCAGCGGTAACTGCCCCCCTCCAATCGTTGGTGAAGGCAGAGGCCAACTATCTGGGCTCCACGCGGTGGGAGCGCGATCGCGACTACTGGAACACCAAGATGGCCGACAAACCGGGCGGAACCTCGCTCGCGTCCTCGACTGCTCCGTCGCAGGCATGGTCTCGCCTACGGTCGGCGACGGTACCTACGGAACTGCGGAGCTCCCTCGAACGGCTGGCCGCCGCCCACGATGTGACGACGTCGTCAGTGGTGATCGGTGCTCTGGCGGCTTACCTCGCCCGGGCCACCGGGACCCGCGACGTGGTCCTCAGCCTGCCGGTCTCGGGGCGGACGACAAAAGCTGCTCGCCGGTCCGGCGGAATGATGTCGAACGTCGTCCCGATACGTGCGAGCGTCGATCCGCATTTCGCGGTCGGGGACTTGCTGCACGAGGTGAAGATCGAACTCACCGGCGCACTGCGTCATCAGAAGTACCGCCACGAGGACCTACGACGCGACCTCAACGCCGGTGATCACAGCATCGCCGACGGACGAGGCTTCCACGGGCCGTTGATCAACCTCATGCTGTTCCATTCCGGAATCACTCTCGGGGACGCGCACGGCGAACTGAACGTGATCTCGACCGGGCCGATCGAAGACCTCTCCGTCAACGTCTATCAGACTTCCGCAGCCGAAGAGATCCAGATCGACTTCGCCGCGAATCCAGACCTGTACACCAACGAGGACATCTCGCGTCACCACCGGCGTTTCCTCGAGTTCCTCGACTTGTTCTGCGCTGCGGAATCGGGAACTCGATTGATGGATATCGACCCCGACGCCGCGGGTAAATGGATCGCCGAAGTTCAACACGCCCGCAACGTCGAGTACTGGTCTGCGACCTTGTCGAACCCCGCCGAGGAACTGGGTTTGCCGGTCGTCGCCGGATCCGGTCGAACGTCCACGCCCCTCGAGATCGAGGCAGGCCTCTGCCGGAGCCTCGAGACGATGGCGACGACGATGAACACGAGTCTGTTCGTGCTGTTCCAGTCTGCGATGGCCGGACTGCTGCGCCGCGTCGGTTCGGCCGACGAGGTGTCGATCGGCGTCTCGGTCCGAGGGTACGGCGCCTCCAATCCGGACGATTTCGTCTCGATGTTCGCCAACCAGTTGGTGCTTCGCTCGACGGTGTCGAACACCATGACGCTCACCGACCTGGTCGGTGCGGTGGACACCGTCGCAATCGAAGCTCTCGAACACGCAGACATTCTTCTGTCTTCGGTGACCGCCGCACTCGGTGACGGCCGCTGGGTCGAGACGGGCCCGTTGTTCCGGGCGATGGTCTGCTTCGAGGAGCCGCTGGATGCTCACCCGAGATTTCCGGGGCTCATGGTCGGTGCGCCTATCGGATCGGATCTGGCCACCGTGCCGGAACTGTTTGTCTCCCTGGCGATTCCGACTGGTGAGCATGCCGATTTCGATCAGCCGATCTCCGGTGTTCTGGATTGGCTCGGCACGAAGGAGCAAGCCGAGGACCTCGCCGACCGTTATCTACGAATCTTGACCGCGATGGTCGGTGCTCCGCACTCGGCGCTCGGCTCAGTGGATCTACTGCGCCCGGACGCGCGCCAGGCGCTGGTGCCGTCCGTTCTGCCGATTACCCCGGTCCGAACGCTCTCCGAGATCCTTTCCGACCGCATTCGGGCGACCCCGGAAGCGATCGCCGTGGTCGCGGGCAGCGAGCGCGTGTCGTACCGCGAACTCGATCGACGTTCGAATCAGTTGGCGCGCAAGCTCGTCGATCATGGCGTGCAATCCGAGTCGTTGGTCGGAATCATGCTGCCGAAATCCGTGGACATGATCGTTGCCGCTGTCGCGGTAGTGAGGGCCGGCGGCGGATACCTCCCACTCGATCGTGCACACCCCGCCGAGCGTTTGGCATACGTGGTCGAGGATGCGCAACCGGTGTGCGTCATCTCCGATTCCACTTTCCCGAACTCCGCCTTCCCGAACTCTGACGTGGTGGTCGTCGGCGTCGAATCCGACGAATACTCCGGTGAGAGTCTGGAAACCGATGAGCGCCCGCGCGGACACGGAGCCGACAATCTGGCGTACGTGATCTACACCTCGGGGTCGACGGGCCGACCCAAAGGTGTCTCCGTCACCCACGCCACCGTGGTGCGATTGTTCGAGAACACGCACGTCGAATTCGGATTCGACGGCAACGACGTGTGGACGATGTTCCACTCGTTCGCCTTCGACTTCTCGGTCTGGGAACTGTGGGGCGCGCTGCTCCACGGCGGAACGCTGGTCCTGGTCGATCACGAGGTATCACGCGACCCTGACGCCTTCCGGGCGCTGGTCGCCGCAGAAGGCGTCACCGTGCTCAATCAGACGCCCTCGGCCTTCTACCAGTACATCGAAGCCGACCTTCGGGCCGATTCGGAGACCCGGCTCCGGTACGTGATCTTCGGTGGCGAAGCCTTGGACCTGCGTCGACTCGGGCGCTGGTACGACAATCACCCGGGGTACGAAAGTCACACGGAATCCGCGCCTGCACTCGTCAACATGTACGGCATCACCGAGACGACGGTGCACGTCACCCATCTCGAACTCGACCGGGCGAGCGCGAGTGCGCTGACCGGCAGCCGGATCGGTGACGCGATCGACGGACTTCGTGTGTACCTGCTCGACGAGCATCTCTCCCCGGTCCCGGTGGGGATCGCGGGGGAGATCTATGTCGCGGGCGGTCAACTCGCCCGTGGCTATCTGGGCCGTCCAGACCTCACCGCGGGCCGGTTCGTCGCCGATCCGTTCAATGCCGGCGGACGACGGTTGTACCGGTCCGGCGACCGCGCACGATGGATTGCGCCCGGACAACTCGAGTACCTCGGACGCGGCGACGCGCAGGTCAAGATCCGCGGATTCCGGATCGAACTCGGCGAAATCGACTCCGTCATCCTCAGCGCGCCGGGAATCGACGATGCCGTGACCGTCGTGGCTCCGACGCCGGCGGGCGGCGCTCTCGTGACCTATGTGACCGCTTCCGACGTCGTGGACGCCGAAGCCCTCCGAGCTCACGCCGCCGAAGCCCTCCCGACCTACATGGTTCCCGATGCCTTCATGGTCCTCGATTCGATTCCGTTGACCACCAACGGAAAACTGGACCGGCGTGCGCTGCCTTCGCCTATCCTGGCCTCCACCAAGGTCTTCCGACCCCCGACGACCCCGACCGAGGGCAAGGTTGCGGCGGTTCTGGCTGACATCCTGAGTAGTGGACCGCTCGGACTCGACGATAATTTCTTCCATCTGGGCGGAAACTCGCTGGTAGCGACGACGGCGGTAGCGCGCTTGACCGAAGCCACCGGGGTTAAAATGCCGCTGCGTGCACTCTTCGACCATCCCACGGTGTCTGGGATCGCGGCGACGATCGAGCGTGCGGCACAGACCCCGGACGCCGACGGTATTCAGGTCGTGGCCCGGCCGCCTGTACTGCCTCTCGCTCCCGCGCAGCAGCGACTGTGGTTCCTGAACCGCGTGGCACCGGAATCAGGTGCGTACAACATTCCACTGGCGGTGTCGTTGCGCGGCGCCGTCGATCCCGACGCACTCAGTGCCGCGATCGTGGACGTCGTGACACGTCACGAGTCACTACGCACCGTGTTTCCTCAGATCGGGGACAACGCGACGCAGAAGGTTCTGGGCCTGGGCGAGGGGATCGCAGGGCTCGAGTCGATCGACGTGGAACGCGGAAGCCTCGAGAGAGTGATCTTCGAATTCTCTTCGGCCGGTTTCGATCTGGTCCGCGAACGTCCGGTGCGCTACCTGCTGATCACTGTCGCCGCCGAGAAGGAAGGCGATGACGAGGAAGCTGTCCTCGTAGTGGTTCTGCACCACATGGTGGCCGACGGTTGGTCGCTCGCGCCGTTGGCTGCTGATCTCACCGGCGCCTACGCCGCCCGCGTCGGCGGCAACAGCCCGCAGTGGGCACCCCTTCCGGTGCAGTACGCCGACTACACGCTCTGGCACCGAGAACACCTCGGCGACGCGTCATCCACCGATTCACTTGCCCACTCACAGATCGCGTTCTGGAAGCAGCAGCTGGCGGGAGCGCCCGAGCAGCTCCACCTGCCGACGGACCGTCCGCGCGCACTCGACCCGACCATGCGCGGAGCCGGAGTCGACATCAGAATCGGCGCTTCCACGCATCAGAAGCTCGTTGTACTTGCCGCCGATCACGACGCCACGCCGTTCATCGCCCTGCACGCGTGCTTCGCCCTGCTTCTGGCCAGGTACAGCGGCACGGACGACATCGTCATCGGAACACCGGTGGCCGGACGAGGGGACAGATCTCTCGATCTGCTCGTCGGCATGTTCGTCAACACTCTGGCCTTGCGGACCGTCGTCGATCGGGACGCAACGTTCGCCGCACACCTGTCGCAGGTCAGGGCCGTCGACGTGGATGCCTTCGACAATGCGGACGTGCCTTTCGACGTCGTCGTGGACGCGCTCGAACTGGACCGCTCGCCTGCGCACCATCCGGTCTTTCAAGCTGCCATCACCTCGCGGATAACCACCGCTCACACAGCCGAACTGGCCGGGGTGTCGATGACGGCGCGGGCAGTCGAGACGGGGCTGACCAAGTTCGACCTCGAGCTCACCGTTACCGAACGTCACGAGTCCGGGGCCGCAGCAGGAATCGATGCCACGTTCACCTATTCCACCGACCTGTTCGACAACGCGACCGTCGAAGCCTTGGCGCGAAACTTCGTAACCCTCGTGGAATCGGCAGTGTCGGAACCGACTGCACCGGTTGGTGACCTTCGTGTACTCGGATCGCGGGAGAGTGCCGCGACGTTGCCGCGACGCGGTGTGGCTTCGGTGGGCGAATCGACGCTGGCGCAGATCCTCGGAGACACCGCGAGGAAGTATCCCGACGCGATCGCCCTCGAAGACTCCGAGCGCTCACTCTCGTACGGGGAGCTGGAGCGTCGATCGAATCGGATCGCTCGATACCTCATGGACCTGGGCGTCGGCCCCGAGACACCGGTCGCACTGGCAGTTGCCCGATCGGTCGACTCCGTGCTCGCAGTCTGGTCGGTCACCAAAGCCGGTGGCGTTTTCGTCCCGGTCGATCCCCGTTATCCCGCAGATCGAGTTGCGCACATGCTCGCGGATTCGGGTGTGCGGATCGGAATTCGGTCCGCCGAGGTTGCGGCCGGTCCGGCAGCCGGTGGGAACGTCGCAGTCTGGATCGACCTCGGCGACGCGGACACGGTTGCAGAATGTGCCGCCTACTCCGACGCTGCCATCGACGACGCTGACAGAACAGCGTCGATCACTGCGGCGTCGGCCGCGTACGTCATCTACACGTCCGGCTCGACCGGAGTGCCGAAGGGCACCGTCGTCACTCACGCGGGTTTGGCCAATCTTGCTCGCGAACAACAGGATTGGTACCGGATCACCGCCGGGTCGCGAACTCTGCATTTTGCGTCACCGAGCTTCGACGGCGCCGTACTCGAGCTACTGCTCGCCGGTTCGACCGGCGCGACGATGGTGATCGCCCCTCCCGACATCTACGGAGGGGAGGCGTTGAGCGAGTTCCTCCGAAGCCGCGAGGTCACTCATGCCTTCATCACTCCGGCTGCGCTGGCGACCGTCGATCCGGCGGGCGTGACGGCACTGGAATGCGTAGTCGTCGGCGGCGACGTGTGCACGCCGGAATTGGTCTCGAGCTGGGGCAACGGGCGCAGACTGCACAACGGATACGGTCCGACCGAAACCACTGTCATGGTTGCCATCAGTGACCCACTCTCACCGGGGGAGCCGATCACCATCGGCGGTCCCATCCGCGGAATCGACGCCGTGGTGCTCGACTCTCGGCTGCAACCGGTCCCGATCGGCGGCGTCGGCGAGCTGTACATCGGTGGGCCGGGCCTTGCACGTGGTTACCACCTTCGTCCCGCGCTGACGTCGGATCGGTTTGTCGCGCATCCGTACTCGACGCCCGGTGCCCGGATTTACCGAACCGGTGACCTGGTCCGCTGGACCAAGGACCTGACCCTTCGCTACGTGGGCCGCAGCGATCATCAGCTCAAGATCCGCGGGTTCCGCATCGAACTCGGCGAGATCGACGCTGCTCTGATGGATTCCCCTCTCGTCCAGTTCGCCACGACGATTCCCGTCGAATCCGCCGCGGGTACCACTCTGGCGTCGTACGTGTTGCTGAGCGGCGACGCTGATATCGAGTCGCTGTTCGTGGGACTCGCCGACACGCTGCCGCGGTACATGATTCCGTCGTCGATCACCCCGATCGACGCCATTCCGTTGACTCCGGTCGGCAAACTCGATCGCAGAGCGTTGCCGACGCCGATACCGCGCGAAATCCTCGGAACGGGCCGTGAACCCGAGGCCGGACTCGAACGAACCGTTGCCGACGTGTTCGCTTCACTGCTCGACGTGCCCGAGGTCCGGGCCGGAGACAGCTTCTTCGATCTCGGGGGCAACTCGCTCGTCGCGACGCAGGTGTCCGCGCGGTTGAGCGCAGCGACGGGACTCACGGTGGACGTTCGCTCGATCTTCGAAGCGCCGACCGTCGAAGCGCTTGCTGCACGTCTGGCGGCGAGCGCCGGAGAATCAGACGATCGACCTGCCCTGAGCGCCGGCGCTCGGCCGGACCGCCTACCGCTCTCCGCCGCGCAACAGCGCCTGTGGTTCGTCAATCGCTTCGACCCCCAGTCCGCGGTCTACAACATTCCGTTCGCGATCCGCATCACCGGAGACATCCACGGCGATGCACTCGAGGAGGCGCTTGCGGACGTCATTGCACGCCATGAGGTGCTTCGAACGATCTACGTCGACAGCCCCGACGGCCCGAGCCAGGTCATCCGAGCAATTTCCGACGTGCAGTTCTCCGTCGAGCGCTACCGCGGATCCGAAGGTGTGGACGCGGCGACGACGGAGTTCGCGGCGCGTGGGTTCGATCTCGGTTCGGATCTGCCGATTCGGGCCATGTTGGTGCGCGAGGACACTTTCGCTCACGTACTGGTCGTCGTCATCCACCACATCGCCTTCGACGGCTGGTCCCTGACTCCCTTTGCGACAGATTTCGTCGCGGCGTACTCCGCACGCGTCGTCGGAGACGCCCCGGTTTTCACACCGCTCGACGTGCAGTACGCCGACTACGCGGTGTGGCAGCAAGACTCGCTCGGACAGGTCGGCGACCAGGAGTCTCTGGTTGCCCGCGAACTGACCTTCTGGACCACTGCCATGGCTGGTGCCCCGGACGAGGTACTGCTACCGGTCGATCGCCCACGCGGATCTGTCTCCACGACCGCCGTGGGATCGGTGCCGATCGTCATCGACGCGGCGACCGGGGAGCGTCTCGCCGCCTTGGCGAGGCGCAGTGGCTCGACGCAGTTCATGGTCGTACACGCGATCCTGGCGGTTGTTCTCGCGCGTCTCGGTGCAACCGACGACGTGGTGGTCGGCACCCCGGTGGCAGGCCGCGGGCGACCCGAGCTGGATTCCCTGATCGGGATGTTCGTCAATTCGGTACCGCTTCGCACGCCGGTCGATCACCGAGCGCCGTTCACCTCTCTGCTCGAGGTCGTCCGTGAACGCGACCTTGCCGCCTTTGCGCACCCCGAGCTGCCCTTCGAGGTGCTGGTCGACGCCCTCGATCTCGACCGGTCGACTACGCGACACCCCCTGTTCCAGGTCATGCTGTCCTATCACCAGAACGTGGTTTCGCCGCAGGTCACGGTCCACGACGCGCATCTCGAAGCGCAAGCACTCGAACCGTCCGTCGCGAAGTTCGACCTCGAGTTCACCCTGCTGGCAGGCGATTCCGAGAAGACCGAGATCACCGGGTCGCTCAGGTTCGCCGAGGCGCTCTTCGACATTGCCACCGCGGAAACGATCGCCGCGCGTGTGCAGTCGGTGGCCCGCGCCGTCGCCGCAGATCCGGAGACCGCGATCGGCGACCTAGATTTCCTCAGCACCCTCGAGCGGGCGTCGCTGATGCCGGTACGAGGTCCGGCGTGGACAGCCTCGCGTACCTTGGCCGAAATATTGACGCGGACCGCCACCCGTTCAGGCGATTCGGTGGCCCTTCGATCCGGTGACACCACCGTGCTCTACCGAGATCTCTTCGCCCGTGCATCGGCGCTTGCCCGCCGTCTGACCACGGAAGGGATCGGTGCCGAAGACATTGTGGCGATCGCGATTCCGCGCTCGATCGACTCTATCGTCGCCTTGTGGGGCGTTTCCTTGACCGGCGCCGCGTTTGTTCCGGTCGATCCGCGATACCCCGCCGATCGCATTCTGCACATGCTCACCGACTCCGGAGCCACTCGCGGAGTGACGACGGAAGCGGTGATCGAATCACTGCCCCGCCCGGTTCCGTGGATGACAATGGACGACATCCACGGCGACGGTGTCGGGCAGCCGGTTCCGGCCGCGCCGATCCGAATCGACAACCTCGCCTACATCATCTACACCTCCGGATCGACGGGAAAGCCCAAGGGCGTCAGCATCACTCATCGTGGCCTGAGCGCGTTGGCGGCCGAGCAGACGGCGCGTTACGGCATCTCGGCGCAGTCGCGGACGCTGCACTTCTCCTCACCGAGCTTCGACGCATCCATCCTCGAACTGCTGCTCGCAGTCGGTGAAGGCGCGACGATGGTGATCGCCTCTCCCGACGTCTACGGCGGCCAGGACCTCGCCGAATTGGTCACCGATCACCAGGTGACCCACGCGTTCATCACACCGGCAGCGCTGGCCTCGGTCGATCCCACCGGGCTGGACGTCTTGCAGTCGATCGTTGTCGGTGGCGAGGCATGCCCACCCGAACTGGTCCGTAAGTGGGCACCGGGTCGCCGATTGTTCAACGGCTACGGGCCGACGGAAACCACCGTCATGGTCTGCATCAGTGATGCCTTGAGCGTGGGGGAGACCGTGACCATCGGCGGGCCCGTCCGCGGCGTGTCCGCGGTAATTCTCGACGGCTCGGCTCAGCCGGTACCCGTCGGGGTCACCGGTGAGCTCTACATCGCCGGCCTGGGACTTGCCCGCGGCTACCTCGACCAACCCGCCTTGACGGCGACGCGATTCGTGGCAGCGCCGTTCGGCCCGGCCGGCACCCGCATGTACCGGACCGGTGACTTGGTTCGGTGGACGCCGCTCGGGACGATCGAATACGTCGGACGCTCCGATCACCAGGTGAAAGTGCGCGGATTCCGCATCGAACTGGGCGAGATCGACTCCGTCCTCAGCACTTACCCCGGCGTCGAGTTCGCGGTCACCGTGGGCGTCGACGCAGCTTCCGGTGAGACGATGTTGGCGTCGTACGTAGTGCTCGGCGCCGATGCGGTCGAGATGGACGAGTTGCTGAGCCATGCGCGCCGCTCACTGCCCGCCTTCATGGTGCCGTCGGCGATCACCCCGATCGATCACGTACCGCTGACCCCCGTCGGGAAGCTCGACCGATCGGCGCTGCCGGCGCCGACACTGCGTTCGTCCGAGCGAAGTGTCGAGCCGCTGACGACCGCGACCGAACTCCAGGTTGCCGGCGTCGTGGCGGAACTGCTGGGTATCGAACAGATCAGTGCGTCGGACAGTTTCTTCGAACTCGGTGGCAACTCACTGCTCGCCACCAGACTGGCCCAGCGACTCGGCGAGTCGTTGGGCAGGCAGGTGCCTGTCCGAATGCTGTTCGAGCACGCCGAAATTCGGGAACTTGCCACCGCGCTCGACACATCCGCCGGGGCGAAGGCGCTTCCACCGATCACCGCCGTAGACCGCCCCGAGCGAATTCCGCTGTCCTACGCGCAAGCACGCATCTGGTTCCTCAACCAGATGGATCCCGGCTCACCCGCGTACAACGTCCCTGCTGCGATCTCCCTCGACGGTGCACTCGACGTGCCGGCCCTCGAAGCTGCGGTCCTCGACGTGATCGAAAGGCACGAAATCCTGCGCACGGTGTTCCCCGACTCCGGCACCGGTCCACACCAGGTGATCCAGGATGCATTCACCTCGCTCGAGTACGGAAATGCGGACACCCGTGAACCGGCAGTGCTCGCCAGAGAATTCGCGTCGCGTGGATTCGACATCACGACCCAAGCTCCCGTTCGCGCGCTCCTGCTCGAATCGACGCCGCAGCACCACACACTTGTCATCGTGATCCACCACATCGCGGCGGACGGATGGTCGATCGCGCCGTTGATGAAGGACGTGCTCACCGCCTACGTCGCGAGAAGTTCGGGACACGCTCCCGAGTTCACCCCGCTCGAAGTGCACTACGCGGACTTCGCCATCTGGCAGCGGGAAGCGCTGGGCTCGGTGGACGAATCCGAGAGCGTGCTAGGGGCACAGGCGTCGTACTGGCGGGAGACGTTGCGGGGCGCACCTGAATTGATCGACCTTCCGAGCGATCGAGCGCGTCCGCTCACCCAGTCGTTGAGCGGTGCCCACACCGCGGTCTCGCTTCCGGCGCACACCCGGATCGCGGTCGAGGCGGTTGCCGGAGCCAATGCGGCGACGCCGTTCATGGTGTTGCACGCTGCCTATGCCGTCCTGCTGTCCAGGCTGAGTCGAAGCACGGACATCGTGATCGGATCTCCGGTCGCCGGGCGAGGACACCGCGTTCTCGACGACCTCGTGGGAATGTTCGTGGGCACGGTCGGACTGCGCACGACGGTCGACCCCGGGTCGACGTTCGTCGACGTTCTGCGTACTGTCCGCTCCGTCGATCTCGACGCCTTCGCCCACGCGGACATTCCGTTCGAGCAGGTCGTGGACGTGGTGGCGCCGACCCGGACCACCGACCGTCATCCGGTGTTCCAGACGATGATCTCGTTCCACGGCGCCCACCCGACGACGTGGGACCTGCCTGGACTTGCCGTTCGTGCGCACGAGATCACACCGGACATCGCCAAGTACGACCTGCAGTTCACCGTTGTCGAACAGACCGCGGAGGAAGGCGGCGGCTACGAGGCCTCCCTCACCTACGCGAAGGATCTCTTCGACACCGATACGGCGGAGTCGTTTGCAGTGATGCTGGAAACGATCGTCGAGACACTGACTGCCCAGCCCTCCGCCGTCGTCGGTGACGTGGATCTTGCGGGACGTCGCCTGCGTGCGTTGCCCGGACGTCCGGCCGGCGATGCTTTGACCTTGCCGGAGTTGCTGCTTCGCGGCGCGGCCGATCCGCACGCTCCGGCAATCGTCGACGTCGCCGCTTCCGTCACGCTCACGTACGGCGAACTCGACCGACGCTCCGACGCAATGGCGTTTGCGTTGATCGCTCGCGGAATAGCGCCGGAAATGATTGTGGCACTGGCGCTTCCAAGGTCGGCCGACTATGTGATCGCGCTCTGGGCTGTAGCGAAAGCCGGCGGAGTGTTTCTTCCCGTGGATCCGGCGTACCCCGCCGAGCGGATCGAGCACATGCTCACCGACAGTGGGGCGGTACTCGGTATCACCAGGGGCGAGTATGCGGCCGGCCTTCCGGGCGTCACGTCGTGGATCGAGTTGGATGCGATCGAATTCACCACCGAAATCGAGGCAGTCCATTCCGAGACACTGCCGGACGCGCCACTCGAGTTCGACAACCCGGCCTACTTGATCTACACCTCGGGCTCGACAGGAAAACCCAAGGGCGTGTTGGTCACTCACGCGGGACTGGCAGCGTTTGCCGACGAACAGCGGGAGCGTTTCGGCGTCACCGCGCACTCTCGCGCTCTGAGCTTCGCCTCGACGAGCTTCGACGCGTCGGTTCTCGAGCTCCTTCTGGCTTTCGGCGCCGGCGCAACGATGGTGATAGCGCCGCCGACAGTTCTCGGCGGTGTCGAATTGCACGAACTGCTCGACGAGCAGACGATCACCCATGCTTTCGTGACTCCAGCCGCCTTGGCGACTGTCGATCCCGCCGGGCTCGACCATCTCGAAGCCGTCGTCGTCGGCGGCGACGCCTGTTCCGCCGACCTCGTATCTCGGTGGGCACCGGGGCGCCGAATGTTCAACGCGTACGGCCCGACCGAGGCCACCGTCGCAGTCACCATCAGTGATTCGCTGGTCGCGGGGGAGCCCGTGACGATCGGCGGCCCGATCCGCGGCGTGGACGCGATGATTCTCGATTCCCGACTGCACTCGGTTCCCGGCCAGGTCGTCGGTGAGCTCTACGTCAGCGGCGACGGTCTCGCCCGCGGGTACCTCGGCAACCCCGCACTCACAGCCGCGCGCTTCGTCGCCGACCCGCATGGACCCGAAGGCGCTCGGATGTACCGCACCGGGGATCTTGTGCGCGAAGATCGCTCAGGGGCACTGATCTACCTCGGACGCGCAGACCACCAGGTCAAGATCCGAGGGTTCCGAATCGAACTCGGAGAAATCGACGCGGTGCTGGCAGCGGAAGCGTCCGTGCATTCGGCTGTCAGCGTCGTCGTCGGGGAGGGCGTCGACGCTCGGATCGTCGCGTACGTCGTCCCGGCACATGCGGACTTCGACGCCGCCGCGCTACGCCGTCACGCAGGTATATCGCTGCCTGCGCACATGATCCCGTCCGCTGTTGTCGTGATCGGCGCAGTCCCGACCACACCGGCGGGCAAGCTCGATCGCAGCGCTCTGCCTGCTCCCAACTGGGAGTCGCCGAGTGGACGCAGTCCGGAAGGCAGCGACGAGATCGCGATCTGCGCTGCTTTCGCAGAGGTACTCGATCTGGCCGACGTAGACACGTACGCCGATTCGAGTTTCTTCGAACTCGGCGGCAACTCACTCATGGCAACGCGTTTGGTCGCTGCCATCAAAGAACGCACCAGCATGACCGTCCCCGTCGCGTGGATATTCTCCGACCCGACTCCGGAGGCATTGGCGCGCAGACTCTTCGAACTCGAGGCAACAGTTGTGACAAGTGACGCGGATATCTCCGCACTTGCGGTAGTCCTGCCACTACGTCCGGAAGGCCGCGCCGAGCCACTGTTCTGCATCCATCCGGCCATCGGATTGGCCTGGTGCTACGGAGCGCTCGATCGCTACGTCGACTCCAGCCGGCCGCTCTACGGCCTGCAGTCGCCGGTCCTGACGGACTCCGAATTTCGGGCGGAGCTGATCGAGGACTTCGCGGCGCGGTACGTCGAGGAAATTCGCGGAGTTCAGCCGCACGGTCCGTATCACCTGCTGGGGTGGTCGATCGGCGGATTGATCGCTCACGCGGCGGCGGTGCAGTTGCAAGCCGCGGGTGAGAGCGTCGCCGACCTGATTCTGCTCGACAGCTTCGTTCTCGAAGACCCGACGATGGCGGGCGCGCAGCCTTCTCTCGCCGAACTGATCGGCGGGTTGGGGATCTCGGTCCCGGACACCGGCGAGCGTGATCTGACACCCGAGGACGCCGAAGCGCTCTTGCTCGAAGCCATCGGCGATCACCCTTTGGTCTCGAGCGATCGGATCGAGCGACTGTTCGAGGAATACTCCGCAGGCGCCGAACTGGCTCACCGATACCGCCCGGGCAAGTTCGTGGGCGATCTGCTGTTCTTCTCGGCACACGCCGACACCTTCGACCCGCTGCGAACCGCGTCGGCGTGGCGACCGTTCGTCTCCGGGGTGATCATCGACCGTCCGGTGCCCACGTCACACGCCGAAATGTTCACCGAGGCAGGTCTGGAGGCGATCGGACCCGTGATCAACCTTGCGGTCGGAACGGGTCGTCACGCGGCCCCGGACGTCGACGCAGAGTTGGACGCTCTGATCGAGGTCCAAGACGTGCGCGGCTGACTCAGGCTCGTTTCTTCCTCGGTGTGGTCGACTTCGACGAGCCGGCCTTGGAGGCGTTCGACTTCGCTTCGTCCACACTGCGCTGCAGTGCGGCAACCAGGTCCACCACCTCCGCATCGGTGCCCTCTTGGTCGACCTCGGCGGCCGGGATGACCTTCTTGCCGCCGTTCTCGATCATCTCGTCGAGCAACTGCCTCAGTTGGAGCTGATAGTCGTCGGTGAACTCGGTCGGATCGAAATCGCCCGCCATGCTCTCGACGAGCGTCTGCGCCATCTTCAGTTCCTTCGCCTTCGGCTTCTCCACGTCGTCGAGGGAAGGGAACTCTGCTGCACGAACTTCGTCGGGCCACAGCAAGGTCTGGATCACCAGAACACCATCGCGAGCGCGCATCGCGGCCAGGCGCGTCTTCTGTCGCAGCGTGAAATGCACCAGTGCCGTTCGATCACTCTCGGTGAGCACAGTCGAAAGCAGGACGTACGCCTTCGGCGACGCCGAATCGGGCTCGAGGAAGTAACTCTTCTCGAACAAGATCGGATCGATCTGATCGTTCGGCACGAATTCCAGCACCGGAATCTCGTGCTTCTCCGCAGCCGGGAGTTTGTTGAAGTCCTCGTCGCTCAAGATGACGCGCGATCCGTCTTCCGAGTCGTACGCCTTGTCGATGTCCGCGAACTGAACCGTGTTTCCGCACTCGGAACACACACGGTTGTACTTGATGCGGCCACCGTCTTTTGCATGGACCTGGTGAAATCGGATGTCGTGGTCCTCGGTCGCCGAGTACACCTTGACCGGGACGTTGACCAGACCGAAGGCTATCGAGCCTTTCCAAATCGAGCGCATGCCTCCCATGATGGTCGCCGCCGGCCGTTTGCGCGAGGCAAACGATCACGGTTGATCCCGAACCGTTGCGTGTGGATGGGTCGGTTCGGGGCGTATCGAGCGGGTATCCCCTTCGAGAACCCGACTCGCACACCTGGGGAGACGCTCCGATGAGAATCCGAACCTACCGTCGACGCGTCACCGCGGCGCTGGCGATTTCACTGGTTCCACTGCTGTTTGCGCCTTGGCCCGCGAACGCAGATCCGGCACGCACCGTAACCATCAGCGTCCACTCCGACGCGATGGGCCGCGACATTCCACTCGAGGTGGTCCTCCCCGCCGACACGAGCGCCCCACGGCCCACGTTGTATCTGCTCAACGGCGCCGGTGGTGGCGAGGACAGTGCAACGTGGGAAGGACGGACCGATGTCCTGGACTTCTTCGCCGACAAGAACGTCAACGTCGTGACGCCGCTGGAAGGTGCGTTCAGCTACTACACCGACTGGCAGAAAGACGATCCCGTACTCGGGCGCAACAAGTGGCAGACGTTCCTCACTCGCGAACTGCCGCCCGTCATCGATGCGCAGTTCGGTACCAACGGGGTCAACTCCATCGCGGCGATTTCGATGACGGCGACGTCGGTACTCAATCTCGCGATCTCGGCACCAGGGCTTTATCGGAGTGTCGGGGCCTACAGCGGGTGCGCGGAGACTTCCACCCAGCCGGGTCAGGACTATGTGCGGTTGGTGGTCGGCGCGCGGGGTGGCGCTGATCCGACAAACATGTGGGGACCGTTCGACGGTCCGGGGTGGCGCGAGAACGATCCGGTCGTGAACGCGGAGAAGTTGCGGGGGACCGCACTGTACGTTTCCACCGGATCCGGGCTGCCAGGTCCGCATGACAACCTTCAGGCACCCGATGTGAACGGAAATCCCGGAGCCCTCCTTAATCAGATCGTCGTCGGCGGCATCATCGAATCCGCGGTCAACGGGTGCACGCACGGCTTGGCGGACCGACTGAACGCACTGGGCATCCCCGCGACCTTCGACTTCAAGCCGACTGGAACCCACTCGTGGGGCTACTGGCAGGACGACCTTCACAATTCGTGGCCGATGATCGCCGGCTCGATGGGAGCGCAGTAGTCGGTCCAGAGTGCTCACCTCAGAAACGGCGCGCGCATCAACGTCTTTCGGACGTGCCACGGTGACGATCGGAACAGGGTTGCCATCACCTTCGCCGTCGCGGACGCGTCCCGCCGATCGGACAGGTAGGACCGCTGAGCCTCGACCGGTAGATCGAAGAACGTGTCGAAGAATGTCGCGACCTCTCCCGAGTCGAGGGTGAGAAGTGCGTTCAGGCCAACGCGGCGAAGGGCAGAGACCGCCTTGGCCGACCGCGGCCAGAGCGCCGCGTTGGGATCTCCACCGTCGGCGATTGCCTTCGCGACAGCGTCTGCCTCGGCGAGTGACGAGGCAACGCTGTATCCGGTTCCCGGATGCATCAGACCGCCTCGCCCGCCGAACCGGAGGACACCGTCGGGGAACGACTCCTTCGGGCCTTCGACCGCAAAACGGACTCGCTCGACCGGTGCGTCGTCGGGGACTTCGCAGCCCCGATTGTGAAGCCGGGTGCGCAGACGCGCTTCGAGTTCGCGGAGCCCCAACGCCGGCCGGCCGACGAGGCAGGTCTCCTCGAGGAGAACTCGCTCGTCATCGAGTGGGACCGCATAGAGAAACGACGGAGTGTCGGCGTCGGAGGCGCCGTTGTCTGTTCGCCAGTCCATGAACCAGGCTTCGCCACCACCCAGAATCGGATCGGCCAGAGCGCGGTCGACGATCACTCCGAAGGCGGTCTGCTGGGCGGTTGTCACCGTCAGTTCGGTACCCCGGGCGTCGATGACGACGGATCCTGTCAGCTGCGATCCGTCCACGCACAGGACGGCGGTAGGTGACAGTGTTTGAGCACGCAAGGCTCTGAACTGTACGGATGTGCCCGAGAGAAATAATTGCAGTAAAGATGTATTCAATACGCAATATGTGCGATCAAGCGTTTTCTGTCTGCGGGTCCACACGCTCGGGCGTTCGATCCGGCTTGCGATCACATCGACCGGCAGCCACGACGGCAGCTCGTCAGCCCACGCCGAATAGGTCGGCGTCCACACCCGATGGGGATGCGGATCGACAACGACGACGGTGAGTTGCCGGGCGATACAGCGGGTGGCGAGTGCCCGCCCGGCCGGGCCGCCACCGACGATCACCACGTCGGCGGAAGAGTTGTCTGTGCTCACGACCGGCGCACTACATCGATCCCGTTGCGAGCAGACCGCCGTCGACCCGGACCGTTTCGCCCGTGATCCACGCCGCCGCGTCGGAGACGAGGAAGCCGACCAGACCGGCAACGTCCTCGGGGGTGCCGAGCCGCTTCATCGGGTAGCCCGCCGACGCCTTGTCCTCGCCGGCAGCGACCAGGGCTGCCGCGAACTGCGTCTTGACGATCCCGGGAGCTACGGCGTTGACACGAATCCTCGGTCCCAGTTGCCAGGCCAGTTCTTCCGTCAGGCGGATGAGCGCAGCCTTCGACGCGCCGTACGCCGCGATGACGCCCGTCGACCGGATCCCGGCCACACTTGCCAGGTTCACGACGGCTCCACCGTGTTCGCCCATCCATGCCCGATGTGCTTGCTGGACGTAACCGAGGGCGGCAACCACATTCACGTCGAAGATCTTGCGCACGGCGTCGAGGTCCGCTTCCATGAGCGAACCGAAGACGGGGTTGATTCCGGTGTTGTTGACCAGAATGTCGAGTGAACCGAATTCGGACACGGCGCGGTCGACGGCACCGGAGCGGGCTTCGGCATCGGCTGCGTTGCCCGCGAATGCGACGACCTTTCCGCCGTGCCCCAGAGCGGACAGCTCGGATGCGGCGGCCTCGAGAGGCTCCGGCTTGCGGGCTGTGATCAAGACGTCGGCACCGCGAGCGAGGAGTTCGGCGGCGACAGCTTTGCCGATTCCGCGACTTGCGCCGGTGACGATGGCGGCACGGCCTTCGAGGTCGCGAGGACGAGTGCTGTTTTCGCTAGTCATGTCCCGAACGTTAGCGGACTCACACGCTGCTGGTCGGAACGACCGTCAGGTCACGGTAAAATCGATAGTTCTTGTGTCTGTAGTCAGGCATTGTTTACCCGTATTCGTCGTTTTTCCTGAGGAGTTTGCTTGATTACCGCCACTGACCTCGAAGTTCGTGCCGGTGTCCGCACCCTTCTCACGGCTCCCGGGCCTTCGTTGCGCATCCAGCCGGGCGACCGGATCGGACTCGTCGGACGTAACGGAGCCGGAAAGACGACCACACTGCGCATCCTCGCCGGCGAAGGTGAGGCATATGCCGGAAGCGTCGTACGTACCGGTGAACTCGGATACCTCCCGCAGGACCCCAAAGAGGGCGACCTGAGCGTCCTCGCCAAGGACCGGGTTCTCTCCGCACGTGGCCTCGACACGATGCTCCGCGAGATGGAGAAGCAGCAGATTCTGATGGGCGAGGTGCTCGATCAGGAATCGCAGGACCGCGCGGTCAAGAAGTACGGTCAGCTCGAGGATCGGTTCTCGGCCCTCGGCGGATACGAAGCCGAGAGTGAAGCTGCACGCATCACCAGCAGCCTCGGTCTCGAAGACCGTATTCTCGGGCAGCCGCTCAGCACGCTGTCCGGCGGTCAGCGTCGTCGCGTCGAATTGGCGCGCATCCTCTTCGCCGCCTCCGACGGCAGCGGTGCCCGCTCGGACACGACTCTGCTGCTCGACGAGCCCACCAACCACCTCGACGCCGACTCCATCACCTGGCTGCGTGGCTTCCTCCAGAACCACGAGGGTGGACTGGTGGTCATCAGCCACGACGTCGACCTGCTCAACGACGTCGTCAACCGCGTGTGGTTCCTCGACGCCGTCCGCGGTGAGGCCGACGTCTACAACATGAACTGGAAGAAGTACCTCGACGCTCGTGCCACGGACGAGCAGCGTCGTCGCCGCGAGCGCGCCAACGCCGAGAAGAAGGCCGGTGCGCTGCGGATTCAGGCCGCCAAGATGGGCGCAAAGGCAACCAAGGCCGTCGCGGCTCAGAACATGGCCAAGCGAGCCGACAAATTGATGGCGAACCTCGATGCCGAACGTGTCTCGGACAAGGTTGCGCGGATTCGTTTCCCCGAACCCGCCGCTTGTGGCAAGACTCCGCTGATGGGCAAGAACCTCACCAAGGTGTACGGCTCGCTCGAGATCTTCACCGGTGTCGATCTCGCGATCGATCGTGGGTCTCGTGTGGTGATCCTCGGACTCAACGGTGCAGGTAAGACCACACTGCTCCGCATCCTCGCGGGCGCGGAGAAAGCGGACGCTGGTGAGCTGATCGCCGGTCACGGACTCAAGGTCGGCTACTTCGCTCAGGAGCACGACACCCTCGACGACGACGCGTCCGTGTGGGAGAACATCCGCCACGCCGCGCCGGACACAGGGGAGCAGGAACTGCGTTCGCTGCTCGGTGCCTTCATGTTCACCGGCCCGCAGCTCGAACAGCCGGCCGGAACGCTCTCGGGTGGTGAGAAGACGCGTTTGGCTCTGGCCGGTCTGGTGTCTTCGGCTGCCAACGTTCTGCTTCTCGACGAGCCCACCAACAACCTGGACCCGATCTCGCGCGAGCAGGTGCTCGATGCGCTCCGCAGCTACACCGGTGCCGTCGTCCTGGTCACCCACGATCCGGGTGCTGCCGAGGCACTCAACCCTGAGCGAGTCATCCTCCTGCCCGACGGCAACGAGGACCACTGGTCGCAGGAATACCTCGAGCTGATCCAGCTCGCCTAACCCCCTGTGCGCCTTTTTGGTAGTGGGAACTACCAAAAAGGCGCACAGGGGCGAAGCCCCTCAATCTCTCCGCCGCACCGATTCCTCGACCAGATCGAGAACCGCTGACAGGTTGTCGACGCCGTGGCCGGAGGCGATTCTCGCGACCAGGCCGTCCATCACCAGATCCAGATACCCGATCAGAATTTCGGTGGGGACGTCGTCACGGAGTCTGCCTGCCGATTTCTGTCTGGCGAGACGCGCACTGGTCGCTTCCGTCAGTTCTACGGAGCGCTGCGACCACTTCTCGCGGAAATCGGCGTCGTTGCGCAGTCGACGCGCTATCTCCAGTCGCGTTCCCAGCCAATCGAATTGGTCGGGCTGCGCGAGCATGTCCCGCATGACCTGGACGAGGCCCTCTTCGGCGACGACATCTGCCATCCGGCTCGCATCCTCGCTTGCGAGAGCGAGGAACAGGCCGTCCTTGTCCTTGAAGTGATGGAAGATCGCTCCGCGGGACAAACCGGTGACTTCTTCGAGACGGCGAACTGTGGCGCCGTCGTAGCCGTATTCCGCAAAGCAGCGGCGGGCGCCGTCAAGGATCTGACTGCGCCGTGCCGCGAGATGGTCTTCACTGACCTTGGGCACGGGCATCCCTCCTTTGTCGGGTTGCCTGTGAACACTTTCGGCCGTAGGCGCTGAATGTCGACTCAGTGCACAAAGCGCTCACGACCACCGATGAAACCTGGTTCGCCTTCCGGCGAAAGTGGTCGTGAGCGCTTTGTGACCCGTCAGGGGCCGAAAGTGCTCACAGGCACGTAGTGCCTACTAGCCGCGGATCATGTTGCGAAGCACGTACTGCAGGATGCCGCCGTTGCGGTAGTAATCCGCTTCGCCGGGGGTATCGATGCGTACGACTGCGTCGAACACGACCTTCTCGCCGTTCTCGCGCGTCGCCGTGACCTTCATGGTCTTCGGGGTGACGCCCTCGTTGAGCTTCTCGACACCTTCGATGTCGAAGGTCTCGGTGCCGTCGAGCTTGAGCGAACCTGCGGACTCGCCGACCGGGAACTGCAGCGGGACAACGCCCATGCCGATCAGGTTGGAGCGGTGGATGCGCTCGAACGACTCGGTGATGACGGCCTTGACGCCGAGCAGGCTCGTGCCCTTGGCTGCCCAGTCACGCGAGGATCCGGAGCCGTACTCCTTGCCGCCCAGGACGACCAGCGGGATGCCGGCTGCCTGGTAGTTCTGCGACGCGTCGTAGATGAATGCCTGCGGTGCGCCTTCCTGCGTGAAGTCGCGGGTGTAACCACCCGAGACGTCGTCGAGGAGCTGGTTGCGCAGACGGATGTTCGCGAACGTTCCGCGAATCATGACCTCGTGGTTACCGCGACGCGAGCCGAGCGAGTTGTAATCCGCACGCTCGACGCCGTGGGAGTCGAGGTACTGCGCAGCGGGGGTACCGACCTTGATCGGACCTGCCGGGCTGATGTGGTCGGTGGTGACCGAGTCGCCGAGCAGTGCGAGGACGCGAGCGCCCTTGATGTCCTTGACCGGAGCCGGATCCATCGTCATGCCGTCGAAGTAAGGTGGCTTCCGCACGTAGGTGGAGTTCTCGTCCCACTCGAAGGTGTCACCCTTCGGGGTTTCGAGGTTCTGCCAGCGGCTGTCGCCCGCAAAGATGGTTGCGTACGACTTGCGGAACATGTCCTGGTCGATCGAGGACTTGATGGTCTCTTCGATTTCCTGCGTGGACGGCCAGATGTCCTTGAGGTAGACGGGGTTTCCGTCGGTGTCGTTACCGAGCGAATCGGTCTCGAAGTCGAAGTCCATGGTTCCGGCGAGGCCGTAGGCAATCACGAGCGGCGGGGAAGCCAGGTAGTTCATCTTGACGTCGGGGGAGATACGTCCCTCGAAGTTACGGTTACCCGAGAGCACCGCGGTGACCGAGAGGTCGTTGTCGTTGATCGCCTTCGAGACTGCCTCGGGCAGCGGTCCGGTGTTACCGATGCACGTGGTGCAGCCGTAACCACCGAGGTAGTAACCGAGCTTCTCGAGGTACGGCCACAGGCCGGCCTTCTCGTAGTAGTCGGTGACGACCTGCGAACCGGGAGCCATGTTCGTCTTGACCCACGGCTTGGTGGCGAGGCCCTTTTCGACGGCGTTGCGTGCGAGCAGTGCAGCACCGAGCATGACCGACGGGTTGGACGTGTTGGTGCAGGAGGTGATACCTGCAACAACGACGGCGCCGTGGTCGAGAACGAACTCACCGGCGTCGGACTTGACGACGACCGGCTTGCTCGGACGGCCTTCTGCACCGTTGGCAGCAGAGAGAACGTCGACCGCTCCGTCGTCGGCAAACGACAGAACCGCGGGATCGGAAGCCGGGAAGGACTCCTCGACGGCCTCGTCGAGCTGGGTGTGCTCGGTCGGGTGGTTCTCTTCCACGTAGTTGTGGATGTCCTTGCGGAACGCAGTCTTGGACTCCGACAACAGGATTCGGTCCTGGGGACGCTTCGGGCCGGCGATCGAGGGAACAACGGTTCCCAGATCCAGCTCGATGTACTCCGAGAAGACGGGTTCCTTGTCGGGGTTGTGCCACAGGCCCTGTTCCTTGGCGTACGCCTCGACGAGAGCGAGCTGCTCGTCGCTGCGGCCGGTGAGGCGCAGGTATTCGATGGTCTCGGCGTCGATCGGGAAGATCGCTGCGGTGGAACCGAATTCGGGGCTCATGTTGCCCAGCGTCGCGCGGTTCGCGAGCGGAACCTCGGCAACACCGTTGCCGTAGAACTCGACGAACTTGCCGACGACGCCGTGCTTACGGAGCATCTCGGTGGCGGTGAGCACGACGTCGGTTGCGGTGACGCCGGGCTTGATCTCACCGGAGAGCTTGAAGCCGACGACGCGGGGGATCAGCATGGAGACGGGCTGGCCGAGCATTGCTGCCTCGGCCTCGATGCCGCCGACGCCCCAGCCGAGCACGCCGAGGCCGTTGACCATCGTGGTGTGCGAGTCGGTGCCGACACAGGTGTCGGGGTATGCCTGTCCGTTACGCGACATGACGGTGGGTGCCAGGTACTCGATGTTGACCTGGTGAACGATGCCCATTCCCGGGGGGACGACCTTGAAGTCGTCGAATGCGCCCTGGCCCCAACGGAGGAACTGGTAACGCTCGCCGTTGCGCTCGTATTCGAGGTCGACGTTGCGCTCGAGTGCGTCGGCCTGGCCGAAGACGTCGAGGATGACCGAGTGGTCGATGACCATGTCGGCGGGGGAGAGCGGGTTGACCTTGTTCGGGTCGCCGCCGAGGGTGGTGACGGCCTCACGCATGGTGGCGAGGTCGACGATGCAAGGAACGCCGGTGAAGTCCTGCATGATCACGCGGGCAGGCGTGAACTGGATTTCGATGCTCGGCTCGGCTGAGGGATCCCAGCTTGCGATTGCGCGGATGTGATCCGCGGTGATGTTGGCGCCGTCTTCGGTGCGGAGAAGGTTCTCGGCGAGAACCTTCAAGGAATAGGGCAATTTCTCGGTGCCGGGGACGGCCGAGAGGCGGAAGATCTCGTAAGAGTTCTCACCGACCTCGAGGGTTCCCTTGGCTCCGAATGAATCGATACTGGTGCTCACGTCTGCTCCACTCGTCTATGAGGGTCGCTACCGACGGGGCTGTGTCGGCAGCTGAAGCGAGGTACTTCGGCCGGGAAGATCCTCCGTAGCTCACGCCAATCGCACAGTTCGCGTGAGAACTGTCCGAACATCGGAGCTGCAGTAGAACCTGTCCTGACCGGTGGTACCTCTTGGTCCAAGTCTAACAGTACGCTTGTCCTGTGAGAATTCAGGGCAAGTTGACCGAAACAATCTTCATGCAGACTGCGGGCCTGCGCAACGCAGGCTTGGCTGGGTGACCGCACCCACAGCTACCGCTCGGGCGGCACGCGCGGCGGTTGTGTGTGACGCCTGGTGGCAGTCGACCTGAAGTAGGGTGCATGCAGGCCCGTCGCGGGTCGGCCGCCGAAAAACGACCTCGGAAGAACTCCCCGCATCTCAGCGGTGGACGGAATCCGAACAGCACCCGGATGAGAGATGTCTGCTCCTACAAATCACGCTTTTGCGCCTGTGCACGTGAAGTCCCCGTTGCACGTCGCTGTTCCGTCGGACGTCGATCTCGACGACGTGCTCGCGGACATTTCGACGGACGGCGTCTCCGCCCCCGCGGATGATGTTGCGGGGCTGACCGCGGTGGTGACCGACGCTCGTGAACGTGGTGTCGACTTGAGCGTCGTAGTAGTCGACGCAAATCCGGGCCGGCCGTCCGATCTTCGAGACCTGGCCACGACGGTCGGCAAAACAGAAGGCGGAACGGTTCTCGTTCTGAGCCCTGACTGGATGGGTAGCTACAGCGATTCGATCAGTCGAGTGCAGCTCGAAACTGCACAGGACCGATCTTTCGGCGAAAGCGCAAGCGTGACCGCGGACCGCTTCTCGCACGAGATCGTGGCGCCAGGTCCGCCGTGGACGCTTTACACGGTCCTTGTCATCGCAGTGGTGGCGGTTATTGCCGGAATTACCTTTGCCGTCAAGTGGCGGCGAGAGCCAGAAAACGCGCAAACCAGACATATCGCCTCGACTTCGGAAACACCAGCACCATCCGACCACCGGGCCGATTCCGTCTGACCTTGGTCCTTTTGCGAGATTTTCAGTAACTCGTCGAAAACAGGTACTCACTGCTGTTTGCGGTGAGTACCTGCCCTTTTTGGTGCCTGCATGCCATTCGACCAGCTCAAATACCGTTTGTGTTATTTGTGGCTAAAGTTTCCAAAGAACGCTTGAGTGTCGTACGGTACAACTGGCACTTTTTGGGGAAGAAGTGTCGCAGACAGGCTGATGTTGTTCGACGCGTACTTGTCGGTTGCCTCGTTCTCGAGGTGTCGACGGTGGCGTTCGTACGGCACGTCCAGGTCGACGAGCAGCTCTCGGGCTGTGAGCGACCCGTGCTTGGTCTGCGCATTCCCTCCCCGCACGGATCGGCGACCCAGCGGGCCGTGGCGTTACACGCGAGGGAGAGTTATTTGTGAGGCAAGTAACACGTGGCGGCGAGTCCCGTCGTGGTCCTTCCCGTAAATCGATGCGCCTGGCGCAACTGGTCATAGGATTCGGCGTCGTCGGATCCCTGATCGTCGGGACGCCGGCCATGTCCTCGGCCGTACCGCCACCGCCGCCGAATCCGAGTGACTCGGATATCGCCGCGGCAGATTCGCAGGTCTCGTCGAGCGTCGGCACCGTCAGCGCGCTCATCAATCAAGTCGCATCGGCAAACGAACAGTTGTCGGCACTCGACAACGAAGTTGCGATCAAGCGTGAAGACGTCAACAAGACGCTCGTGGATCTGCAGAACGCTCGCGGCGCCGCAGACTCCGCAGCGCAGGCCGTCGGAGTCACGAAACAAGCTCTGAAGGACGCGTCGGCGCAGATCGAGGTCGCTCAGACGGACTTCGACAAGTACGCACGCTCGAGCTACGTCAAGGGCACCAATACTGCGTCGATCTCGTCGTTCCTCGACGCCAAGGGTCCTGGCGACGTTCTCGACCGCGCGCAGGTCCTCAAGCTTCTCGCCAATACGCAGAGTGCAGTGCTCGACGGTCTCCAGCGAGCACGTACCGAGCAGGCGAACAAGGATTCCGCGACCCGCCAGGCCAAGCAGCAGGCCGATGCCGCCGCCGAGGTCGCCGCGCAGCTGAAGGATCTGGCGGAGCAAGCGATTCAGATCGCGCGCAACGCTCTCGATCAGCAGGTAGCCAAGAAGGCCGCGATCGAAGCCGAGCGCAACTCTGCCCAGGCTCAGCTCGACGCCGCCCGCAACGCCGTCGCCGGCTTGCAGGGTCAACGCCAGGCATACGCGACCTGGGACGAACAGCGCCGCGCCGAGGAAGCTCATCAGAAGGCTCTCGAAGCCGCTGCCAAGGAAGCGGCCGCTCAGGCCGCCGCCCGTGCCGCTGCCGACCAGGCAGCCAAGGATCGAGCTGCCGCATTGGCAGCAGCCCAGCGTCCGCACACCGCGGTCGAAGACCCGACTCCGACCGTCATCCCGGACGACGACACCTGGACTGACGAAGAAACAGGGACCGACGAGGAAACAGGCACGGACGAAGAGACCGGCACCGACGAGGAAACGGTCACGACGCCCAAGCCCACCACCCCGAAGCCGACGACGCCGAAACCCACCACTCCGAAGCCTTCCGTCACCGGAAGCGCTGCAATCGAATCCGTCATCGACCGCGGAATGTCTCAGCTAGGCGTGCAGTATGCCTGGGGCGGCGGCGACGAGAACGGTCCGACGCGAGGCATCCGTGACGGCGGCGTCGCTGACAGTTACGGCGACTTCAACAAGGTCGGGTTCGACTGCTCCGGCTTGATGATTTATGCCTTTGCCGGCATCGGGATCTCGCTGCCGCACTACACCGGCTATCAGTACACCGCAGGCACTCAGGTTCCGTCTTCGGAGATGAAGCGCGGCGACATGATCTTCTACGGCCCCAACGCCAGCCAACACGTGGCGCTCTACCTCGGTAACGGTCAGATGCTCGAGGCACCACAATCCGGTTCGAGTGTCATGGTCTCACCGGTTCGGTGGGGCGGAATGACGCCGTACGCCGTCCGACTGGTGTCCTGACCGTCAGAGGAAATGCCGCTGACACCCGCATTGTCAGGGAAGTATCAAGTTCCCGACGTGGTGTTACGGCATCGAGCGCAACTACCTGGAATAGTTGACGGGGAACACGTTACTGTCGGTACTTTTCTAGGTGAAAGCGATGGATTCTTGGTGACCTCACGTGAAGATTCGGTCGGAACGGTCGACGTAAGCAAGGCGAGTGGAAGTGCGGACGGAGCAGCACCTTCCCTGGCAGCCGACGTTCAGACCTTGGAACGAGCGATTTACGAGGTCAAGCGAGTCATCGTCGGGCAGGACCGGCTTGTCGAGCGCATTCTCGTCGGACTTCTCGCCAAGGGGCACGTCCTCCTCGAAGGCGTACCCGGTGTCGCCAAGACGCTGGCCGTCGAGACTTTCGCGAAGGTCGTCGGCGGTTCGTTCTCCCGCGTCCAGTTCACCCCGGACCTGGTGCCCACCGACCTGATCGGCACGCGCATCTACCGTCAGGGCCGCGAGGAGTTCGACACCGAACTCGGACCCGTCGTCGCCAACTTCGTGTTGGCCGACGAGATCAACCGTGCCCCGGCCAAGGTGCAGTCCGCGCTCCTCGAGGTGATGGCAGAACGCCACGTCTCGATCGGTGGCAAGCGGTACCACATGCCCGATCCGTTCCTGGTGATGGCGACGCAGAACCCCATCGAGAACGAGGGCGTCTACCCGCTCCCCGAAGCGCAGCGCGACCGCTTCCTGTTCAAGATCCTCGTCGATTACCCGACAGTGGAGGAAGAACGCGAAATCGTCTACCGGATGGGCGTCGCGGCCCCGGAGCCGCACCAGATCCTCGGTCCGGAGGAGTTGGTCAGGCTCCAACGCGTCGCCAGCAACGTCTTCGTTCACCACGCGCTCGTCGATTACGTTGTCCGGGTCATCGCCGCCACGCGTACGCCGCGTGAGGTCGGACTCGAGGACGTCGCCGGCTGGATCGCGTACGGCGCCTCACCCCGCGCGACGCTCGGCATCATCGCCGCGTCGCGGGCCCTCGCTCTCGTCCGCGGGCGCGACTACGTAGTGCCGCAGGACGTCATCGAGGTGATCCCGGACGTGTTGCGTCACCGTCTCGTTCTTTCCTACGACGCCATGGCCGACGAGGTGACTCCCGACGCCGTCATCGCCCGGGTGCTGCAGACCGTCGGACTGCCGCAGATCGCCGCGCGGCCGGTTCCTACCGTTCCCGGACCGCCCCAGCAGGGCGCACCGCAAGCACCGCAGTTCAACGCACCGGGCACAGCTAATCCGCAGGGCACAGCTAATCCGCAGGGCAACGGCGCGCCGATCGCGACCGCTGAGACGATGAGTCGCCCGCAGTGACCGAAGGCCGCGACGGTGGCCAGGCGACACCCGCCGGATCCACCGGTTCTCCGCCGTCGTTCCGATCCGGCGAGCTCAGCGACCCCAAACTCACCGCTGCGCTGCGCACCCTCGAGCTGACGGTTCGCCGTCGCCTCGACGGTGTGCTGCACGGCGATCATCTCGGCCTGATTCCCGGTCCGGGTTCGGAGCCGGGAGATGCCCGCGAGTATCAGCCGGGCGACGACGTGCGGCAGATGGACTGGTCCGTCACCGCACGGACGACGCACCCACACGTGCGTCAGTCGGTCGCAGATCGTGAGCTCGAGACGTGGCTCGTCATCGACTTGTCCGCAAGTCTCGACTTCGGGACCGCCGGATGCGAGAAGCGCGACCTGGTCGTCGCCGCAGCCGCGGCGATCACTCACCTGACCAGTTCGGGCGGTAACCGCGTCGGCGCCATCATCTCGACCGGCGCACAGACAACTCGAATTCCGGCCCGCGGTGGGCGAATTCACGCACAGGCGATGCTCCGCAAGATCGCGACGACTCCGCACGCGCCGGACGGGGTACGCGGTGATCTGGTCGGCGCGATCGAAGCGCTCAGACGCCCACAGCGTCGGCGCGGACTCGCGGTGGTCATCAGTGACTTCCTCGGACCGATCGACTGGGAACGCTCGCTGCGCGCCATTTCAGGACGGCACGACGTGCTCGGTGTCGAAGTGGTCGATCCGCGAGACCTCGAACTGCCCGACGTGGGCGACGTGGTGCTCCACGATCCCGAGTCCGGCCGGACCAGAGAATTCACCACGACGCCGCAATTGCGCGCCGACTTCGCCAGAGTCGCCGCCGAGCACCGCGTCGAGGTCAGGCAAGCTCTACGTCGTTGCGGCGCACCGCTCATGTCCCTGCACACCGATCGGGACTGGATCGCCGACGTCGTGAGATTCATCTCGGCACGCCGACACAGTTATGGTGCCGGCGCCGGAACTGGGGGCGTTCGTTCGTGAGTCTTTCTCAATTCACCGCACCGTGGTGGCTGCTGTTCCTCGCTGTCATCGCCGCGTTGGTGGTCGGTTACGTACTCGTGCAGAAGCAGCGAGCCAAGCACACACTTCGGTTCACGAACTTCGCACTGTTGGAGAAGGTCGCGCCTTCGCGGCCCGGGCGGTGGCGTCATATTCCGGCGATTCTGATGGTCATCGCATTGGTGTTCTTCACCGTCGCCCTTGCCGGTCCGACGGCAGACAAGAAGGTCCCGCGAAACCGTGCCACGGTGATCCTCGTGATCGACGTGTCGCTGTCGATGCAGGCCACCGACGTCGAGCCGACGCGATTGGCAGCAGCGCAGGAAGCTGCGAAGTCGTTCGCCGACGGTCTGACTCCCGGCATCAACCTCGGGTTGGTCGCATTTGCCGGAACGGCTTCGGTTCTGGTGTCGCCCACCACGAATCGTGACGCGACGAAGGTCGCCATCGACAACCTCAAGCTCAGTGAGCGAACGGCGACGGGCGAAGCGATCTTCACCTCGTTGCAGTCGATCGACACGCTGTCGGCTGTTCTCGGCGGCAGCGACCAGGCGCCACCGGCGCGCATCGTGTTGCTGTCCGACGGTAAGCAGACCGTTCCCGAAAACTCGGACGATCCGCGGGGCGGATTCACCGCTGCCCGTCAGGCCAAGGACAAGGGCGTTCCGATCTCGACCATTTCCTTCGGAACGACATACGGGCGAGTCGAGATCGAAGGAGACCGAATCCCCGTCCCGGTCGACGACGCGTCATTGAAGGAGATCGCCAACCTTTCCGGCGGAAGTTTCTTCACGGCATCGAGCCTCGAAGAACTGCGCCAGGTGTACGACACGCTCGAAGAGCAGATCGGTTTCGAGACGACACGAGGAGACGCGAGTCGACCGTGGTTGGTTCTCGGCGTCGTGTTCGCGACCGCTGGTCTGACGATTGCCCTGGTACGCAGGCAGCGTCTGCCCTGATCGAGAGCAGTTCCGAATTGTCCAAATACCGCTGGTACGCGGCCCGCAGAGAATTGATAGGTTGATCGCCATGTCTACCCCTCCCACGACAGTGGTTTCCGAACGGACCGTCACCACACCTCGCTCGGTGCTCGTCACCGGCGGTAACCGCGGAATCGGCTTGGCCGTCGCTCAGCGGCTCGCCGCAGACGGCCACAAGGTAGCCGTCACGCACCGCGGTTCCGGTGTCCCCGAAGGGTTGTTCGGCGTCGTGTGCGACGTCACCGACACCGAGTCGATCGACCGTGCGTTCAAAGAGGTCGAAGCGCACCAGGGGCCGGTCGAGGTCATCGTCGCCAATGCCGGCGTCACCGACGACGCACTGATCATGCGAATGAGCGAAGAGCAGTTCACGAGCGTCGTCGACGCGAACCTCACCGGTACGTTCCGCCTCTCGAAGCGTGCGACCCGGTCGATGCTGCGCGCGCGTTTCGGACGGTTCATCTTCCTCGGCTCTGTGGTGGGTCTGGCAGGTCAAGCCGGCCAGGTCAACTACGCCGCGTCCAAAGCAGGCATCGTCGGTATCGCTCGTTCCCTGACAAGGGAACTCGGCTCACGTTCGATCACCGCCAACGTCGTCGCTCCCGGGTTCATCGAGACCGACATGACGGCAGCACTGGGCGACGACGTCAAGGACAAGGCCACCGAGTTCATCCCGTTGCAGCGGACCGGAAAGCCGGAAGATGTTGCAGCAGTTGTCAGTTTCCTCGCCTCCGACGATTCGGCCTACGTCTCGGGTGCGGTCATCCCCGTCGACGGTGGACTCGGCATGGGGCACTGACCCGCTTTTCGCACACACACCTTTCTCGTACGTCTGAAATCAGGAGGACATCTCATGGGCGGCTTGCTCGAGGGTAAGACCATTCTTGTCACCGGCATCATCACCGATTCGTCGATCGCGTTCCACGTGGCCAAGGTCGCGCAGGAGCAGGGCGCGAAGGTACTGATCACCGGATTCGATCGTCTGCGCCTCATCGACCGCATCGCCCAGCGACTGCCGCAGCCCGTGCCGCCGGCAATCTCGCTCAACGTCCAGAGCTCGGAGGATCTCGCATCTCTCGCCGAGCGTGTGCGCGAGCTGGCTCCCGAGGGTATCGACGGCGTCGTCCACTCGATCGGCTTCGCTCCCCGCTCCTGCCTGGGAAGCCCGTTCATGGACGCGCCGTGGGAAGACGTGGCGGTCGCACTCGAGGTGTCCGCATACTCGTACAGCGCACTGGCCAAGGCCTTGCTGCCGGTGCTCAACGACAACGCGTCCATCGTCGGTATGGACTTCGATCCGGCACGCGCGATGCCCTTCTACAACTGGATGGGTGTCTCCAAGGCGACCCTCGAGGCCGTCAATCGGTACGTGGCCAAAGAGGTCGGCGTCCGCGGCATCCGCTCGAACCTGGTGTCCTCCGGCCCGATCAAGACTCTGGCCGCCAAGGCCATTGCCGGTGACAGCACCGGTCCGGGCGCGGAGTTGGACAAGCTGAACACCGCCTGGGACGGTGCTGCGCCCATCGGCTGGGACGTCGACGATCGCGAGCCGGTCGCCAAAACGGTCTGCACCGTTCTCTCGGATTGGTTGCCCGGCACGACCGCGTCGATCATCTACGTCGACGGCGGCTTCCACGCGATGGTCGGCTAGTAGCACCCCTTCTACTACGCAGGTGAGTACCCGGGTGACTCCCGCCGAACGGCATCGCGCAAGATTGAACTCATGACCGTAAGTATGGACATGCAGTTCGATGCTCTTCTCGTTTTGTCGTTCGGCGGTCCCGAAAAACCCGAAGACGTACGGCCGTTCCTCGAAAACGTCACGCGCGGTAGGGGAGTGCCACCGGAGCGGCTCGACGCTGTCGTCGAGCACTACATGCATTTCGGTGGAGTTTCGCCCATCAACGCGCTCAACCGAGACCTGATCGAACGGGTCGAAGGTGAGCTGGCAGCAGCCGGCGTGGATTTGCCCGTGTACTTCGGCAACCGCAACTGGCACCCGATGGTCGAAGACACCGTTGCCAAGATGCGCGAGGACGGTGTCCGCAACGCCGCCGTGTTCGCCACGTCGGCGTGGGGTGGTTACTCCGGATGTCGGCAGTACCACGAGGACATCGCCCGTGCCCGTGAGGCGGTCGGTGACGGCGCACCGACGCTGACAAAACTTCGCCAGTACTACGACCATCCGCTGGTCGTCGGCGCGTTCGCCGACGGTGTGCGCGCGGCCCGCGCAGAGTTGCCCGAAGCGACTCGCGATATTGCGCGCCTGGTGTTCACCGCGCATTCGGTACCGAGTGCCGCAGACCGCAATGCAGGGCCTCCGGCAGAGGGCGGAAACCTCTACAGTCGACAGGTCGCCGAGGCCGCGAAGTTGGTTGCCGAGGCCGTCGGCGTCGAGGATTTCGATCTGGTGTGGCAGTCGCGATCAGGCCCGCCGCAGGTTCCGTGGCTGGACCCCGACATCTGTGATCACCTGGATACGTTGTCCGCCAAGGATGTTCGCGCCGTGATCGTGTGCCCCGTCGGTTTCGTCTCCGATCACCTCGAAGTGGTGTGGGACCTGGACACCGAGGCCAAGGACAAGGCAGCCGAACTCGGGATGGATTTCGTTCGGGCAGCAACGCCCGGCCGCGATCAGCGTTTCGCGCAGCTGGTGCCCACGCTCGTTCGGGAACTGGCCGAGGCCGAGCAGCCACTGCGACTGGGGGTCGAGCCGCTGCTCGGCTCGACCACCAACGGTCTCTCGTGTGCGGTCAATTGCTGCGCGGCCGTTCAGCGTCCCCGCTGACGGTCCGGCGCTCAGGTGTTCGGATGCTTGAGCTTTCCGCAGGGCCCGGGAACGGTGGACGTGCTGCGCGAGGTGAGGAGCGTCTCGACGATCTGTCGATCCTCGGGGCTCAGTGACGGGTCTATGTAGTTGAGTTCGGGCGCGCCCAGTTCGCGGACTCGCCCGGCGAGGGTCGCGACAAACGAGACGCGTTCTTCGTCGTCGTCGTTGACGTCGTGGATCTGCAGCACCGACACCGGAAACTTGCGCAGCGTCACAGGCAGGAAGCGGGCGCCGAGCACATGGTCGACGTTGAATCCCGCCCACTGCCCCTGGTTGGCCTCCACGCATTCGGCGTCGGAGTGAATTGCGCTCTCGCCGATGTACTTACGTGCGGGCAGCATCTTCTTGGGTGCAAGTTCGGATGCGCCCTGCTGAAGGACGGGAAAGTCGCCGTCCGAGTACAACCAGGGCTGGTTGGCCATCGAGATCAACCGACCGGCGTCCAGATCCGGGAGATAGCGAGACTTGAGGAGAAACGCGACGCTGTCGACCGAGATGCCCAGCAGTTCTGCGGCCTTCTGTCGGCTCATCGCGAACGTCGGGGCATTCTTCGGGGCGATCTGGATCAAATTGACCATGCGAACTCCTGTAAGTGTTCAATTGTTGCGGGCTTGGTACAGCTGACATGACAATTCGCCGATTATCAACCTCTAGCTGATTTCCGACTTGTAGATGAGTCGGTTGTCACCATCCGAGTTCACGCAACCGGGGATCTCCGATCCCGAAGTGGTGGCCGATTTCGTGGATCACTGTTCGGCGAACTTGCTCGATCACCTCGTCTTCGGTGCTGCAGATCGCACAGATGGCCCTGCGGTAGATCGTGATGCGGTCGGGAAGGACGCCGGCGTACGTGGTGGTTCTCTTGGTCAGTGGGATGCCCTGATACAGCCCGAGTAGCCCCGGTCGTCCACCTTCGAGTTGAACGGTCACTGCGACATTGGCCATCTCCGCACCCAATTTCGGTGGCAGGCTGTCGAGCGCCCGCTTGACCATGTCCTCGAACTGGCTGTCGTCCACGTCGATCATCTGCCCATTGTGCGTGCGGGGGCGGGATCCGGGTGTGTCCATGTGGAAACAGTGCAGCTTACGGCTATGTTCATTGCGTGGCCGAAGACCTCTATCACCGTTACGAATTCACATTCATCGTTCAGATGCTGACAGTCTCGCAAGAGCAGGCGATCGAAGAGAGCTTGGGCGGAAGGGTCGAGGACCGACGCGGGCTGCAGCTGCTGACGCTCACCTCGGAAGGTATGCGAGCGGCGACAACGGCTATCACCGTGGTGGACCAGTTGGTGGCTGCAGGCGTGCGTCCCCAGCGGACACATCCCGATCTGGTGTCACGTCAGGACATTGCCGACCGTGCGGGGGTGACGCGGCAAGCTGTCGGGCAGTGGGTGCGAGGGGTCCGGCAGGCGGCTACGCCTTTCCCGATTCCGTACAACTCGGTTGCCGGGGGGATCTGGTTCTGGGGCGACGTCCTGGATTGGTTGCGCCGTCAGGGGTACAGCCAGGACACCGGTTTGCGCTACCCGACGCTGGATGAACATATTCGCATCGACCGCCATATCGCGATCAATCACAAGACTGTGGGTTGATCGATCAAAAGGTTTGCTTGAAAATAGCTATTGAAACAAACCGACGGTAGGTATAAAGTCCCTAAATACCTCAATCAATCTATCGGTGCGTCGGTCCTGCTCTGGGGGGAGTCTGGTCTGCGCTGCAGATACCCGAGCATGCGAGCAGGAATTCATGGTTTCGACCCCCGAAGTACGACCGATGCCCAAATCGGCCGCGCTCACGACTTCTGTGGCTATTTCCAGCGATGGAGCAACGGCGAAGCTACGTGAAGGTGTATCGGGCAGGGGCCGTCTGCGAGCGGCGACGGCGGCGCTGTTCCGGCGCTCACGCCCACGTATGACCTTCGCGCCACCGTTGAGCGTGCTTCTTCTCGTCACCTCCGACAACGGTCTCTCGCAGCGGGCCGGTCTTGTTCTTCGCGAGGCGGGACACCAAGTCCGTACAGCCGTCGTCGCCGACGCGGACGCAGTGCTGGCCGCGACTTCTTCGGGAGATTTTGACCTCGTCATCTGCCCGTTTTTGAAAGCCTATGTCCCGGAATCTGTTTGGCAGCGGTGGACAACGATCATCATCCATCCCGGCCCGCCCGGAGATCGCGGGCCGTCGTCGCTGGACTGGGCGATAACGGATGGCGAACCGATCTGGGGTGTCATGGCATTGCAGGCCGCTGAGGAACTCGACGCCGGGCCGGTGTGGGCCTGGCGGACGTTCGAACTCCGGAACGGGGCAACCAAATCCTCGGTATACAACGAGGAAGTCACCGACGCGGCGATGGAGTGCATTACGGAGGTCGTCGAACATTTCCGTACTCCTGACTTCCAGGCGATCCCATCGGACCGAGTTGCGCGGCCCGTGGCATCGGCCCGATCGAGGCCCAGCATGAAACAGGCCGATCGCGTTTTCAGCTGGGAGGAAGACGCGTCGAGCATCGTCCGCGCCGTCAACGCCGCCGACGGGTTTCCCGGCGTCGCCGTTCAGTTGGGGCTCGACCGGGTCTACGTCTACGACGCTCACCTCGATACCCACGTCGATGCAGCGCCCGGCACCATCGTCGAGTACTTCCACCAGGCAATACGTGTTGCCACCGGTGCGGGCTCCGTATGGATCGGACATGCGCGGCTCGTCGGCGCCGGCAATGTCAAACTTCCGTCGACCGCGGTCGTACGTCCGGACGTGTTCGTTCCACAGGTCTGGGAGAGTCGTTACCCCGAGACCGACTATCACCGCGACGGCGAAATCGGATATCTCTCGTTCCGCTTCTACAACGGTGCGATGAGTACGAAGCAATGCGCGCGACTGGCCTCCAGGCTCCGCTGGGCGATCACGCAGGACACCAAGATCCTTGTCCTCACGGGTGACTTCGACAGATTCAGCAACGGTATCCACCTCAACGTCATCGAGGCCGCGTCGGATCAAGCCGGGGAAGCGTGGGCCAACATCAAGGCCATCAACGAGATCGCGAAAGCGATCGTCACCTGTACGGAACAGGTTGTGGTGGCGGCATTCACAGGCAACGCCGGTGCCGGCGGGGTCATGCTCCCGCTTGGAGCCGACGTAGTCGTGGCCCGGGACGGTGTGGTTCTCAATCCTCATTACGCCACGATGGGCCTGTTCGGCTCGGAACTGCACACGTACACACTTCCGGCTCGGGTCGGCGAGGAGCAGGCCCGCAGTCTGCTGGCCGAGTGCAGTGCGATCGGCATCCGTCGAGCCTTGGAGATCGGACTTGTCGACGCGATCGGCCCCAGGCGGCCGGATCTGTTCGAGGCGTGGTTGCGCGAGGTCGCCACCGACTTGCTCGAAGGAGATCGGCTGGAATCGATGCTGGAGCGCAAACGTCTTCGACTGGAACGTGATCCGGTGGAGCCCTACGAGGAGCGTGAGCTCGAAGAGATGAAGATCGACATGTTCGGTGACCGCAACGGGTTTGCCGAGAAACGCCGGAACTTCGTGCTCAAGCTCTGATCGACACGCTGTTCGCCGACGCGACACGGGCAGTGCGAACAACGTCCCACAGTCGTCGCAGCAGGTCGTCACGCCTCTGCGCAGTGGACACGCTCGGGGCCTGATTGGTCGATATCGACGCAGCCACGGTGAGAATGGCTGCCACGTTGTCGGCGGTGTCGATCACCTGTAAATGCCGAGGTGACAGTGTCGACGGCCAGCGGTGTCCGGCCTGGGCCTGCAGGGCTTCGGCGACCAGCGTACGAGCGTCGTTTCCAGGCATTCCGGTGGCTACGGTCGGAAGCCCGCCGAGCACCTCGGCTGCGTCCCGAACAGCTTGGCGCAGTTCGTATTCGGCTTCGCGGAGTCCGATCGATTCGGCGCTGCCCGCCACAGTGGGAATGGAGAAGACCGTCCATCGCAGGACGTCCGGGCCTTCCTTCGACGGCACGAGTCCGACTCCCGGCTTGCCGACGGCGCCGATCTGTAACCCTTCACCCGTTGCGATCGCAGCGCGCGCGAACTCGGTCCCGGTGGGCAGACCACGTACATCACCGGCCGTGGGAAGGACCAGGCGGACCTCGGCAGCCTCCGAGCGCGCGATTCTGAGCAGGGTGGGCACACCGGAAGCCGTGACTCCCGGCCATTCGAGATCGTGGCGGACCGCGGTTTCCGCATCGGCGGCGCCGATCAGGTGCATCGGTGCCCACGCGGCAAGGGCGTCGATGACGTCGTCCGGCGCAGCGTCGCCGGCGAGCCATGACGCTGCCCACACGGTGAGGGTTGCGCTGGGAGAACTCATGACCGTGAAGTTTAGTTCGGCGTGGCGACATGCGCGGCCCCGGCGTTGTGACCTAGCGTGATCCGGCGTGAGCGGTGGCAACGGATACGGTGACATTTTTGCGGGTCATACCCGCAAACAGAAGCGCGTGACGCCTGAAGTGGCGGCCGAGCGTGATCTTGTCGTCGAGGATGCGGCGACGGGATTCTGCGGTGCGGTAGTCGGTTTCGAGCGCACGTACGACGGCGATTTCGTGCGGCTCGAGGACGGTCGTTCCCGGACGCGGTTGTTCGCGATGCGCGAGGCGGCCTTCCTCATCGACGGCTCACCGGTCACCCTCGTACGCCCGGCCCCCAAGCCCGCGTCCACCAAACCCGCACGGTCGGCTTCGGGTTCGACGCGAGTCGAAGGCTTACGCGCCCGCACGGCACTGCCCAGCCGGATCTGGGTGGAGGGAGTACACGATGCTGCCCTCGTCGAGCGGGTGTGGGGTCACGATCTTCGCGTCGAAGGTGTTGTCGTCGAACATCTCGAAGGACTCGACAATCTGGGGGAGCGGCTTGCCGAATTCGGGCCTGGTCCCGGCCGCCGCGTCGGGGTCCTGGTCGACCACCTGGTCACCGGTTCCAAGGAAACCCAACTGACTCAGGGCCTCGGCCCGGACGTGTTGGTGACCGGGCACCCGTACATCGACGTGTGGGAGGCCGTTCGTCCCAAATCTGTCGGAATCGCCTCCTGGCCGAAGATTCCACGCGGCGAGGATTGGAAGACGGGAATCTGCCGCGAACTGGGCTGGGGGACACCTCAGGAGGGCTGGCGGCGGGTCTACAACTCGGTCGAGAGCTTCCGCGATCTGGAAGCGCCCTTGATCGGTGCCGTCGAACAACTTGTCGATTTCGTTACCGAGCCGAACTGACGTAGCGGCGGCCTGGGTCACACATTCTGGTTAGATGGTGTTGTGGCTGCACTTATTTGGCTGATCGGAGCACTGGTGCTCGCCGGGGCCGAAGCGCTGGTGGGGGATTTCTTCCTGCTGATGCTCGCCGGTGGGGCGCTCGCTACTGCCGGTGTCAGTGCTGTCACCGACTTCCCGGTGTGGGTCGACGCCGTCATGTTCGGAGTGTTCTCCGCCGCCCTCGTCCTGGGCGTGCGACCGATCATGTTGCGTCGCTTCGGTAGTCCGCCGCCGACCCCGACCGGAATACAGGCACTCGAAGGTAAGCACGCTCTGGTTCTGGAAGAAGTGGGCGAGCATTCCGGGCAGGTCAAGTTGGACGGCGAGGTGTGGACTGCCAGGCCGTACGACACCACCGAGGTGTACCCGCCGGGCACCAAGGTGACGGTGATGGAAATCAACGGCGCAACAGCAGTCGTCTGGAGGGGACCTTAATGGCAGCACTCATAGTGCTCGGTGTGTTGGTGCTATTCGTGATCTTGGTGGTCGCGAAGTCGGTAGCACTGGTACCGCAGGCAGAAGCCGCGGTGATCGAGCGGCTCGGTAGGTATTCGAAGACGGTGTCCGGGCAGCTCACGTTCTTGATCCCGTTCGCCGATCGTGTGCGCGCCAAGGTGGATCTTCGTGAGCGTGTGGTCTCCTTCCCACCGCAGCCGGTGATCACCCAGGACAACCTGACACTGTCCATCGACACGGTGGTGTACTTCCAGGTCACCAATCCGCAAGCTGCGGTGTACGAGATCAGCAACTACATCGCTGCCGTCGAGCAGTTGGCGACCACCACGCTGCGAAACGTCGTCGGTGGAATGACCCTCGAAGAGACGCTTACCTCGCGTGATTCCATCAACGGTCAGCTTCGTGGTGTCCTCGACGAGGCGACCGGTCGCTGGGGCCTGCGAGTGGCCCGCGTCGAGCTCAAGAGCATCGATCCGCCGCCCTCGATCCAGGAGTCGATGGAAAAGCAGATGAAGGCGGACCGCGAGAAGCGCGCGATGATTCTGACGGCTGAAGGTCACCGCGAATCCGCTATCAAGACCGCCGAGGGTGCCAAGCAGAGCCAGATTCTTTCTGCCGAGGGAAACAAGCAGGCCTCGATCCTCAACGCCGAGGGTGAGCGTCAGTCCCAGATCCTTCGTGCTCAAGGTGACCGCGCGGCCAAGTACTTGCAGGCTCAAGGCGAGGCCAAGGCCATCGAGAAGGTTTTTGCTGCAATCAAGTCCGGTAAGCCGACTCCGGAATTGCTTGCATACCAGTATCTTCAGACGTTGCCGCAGATGGCGCAAGGCGATGCGAACAAGGTGTGGCTCGTACCCAGCGACTTCGGTGACGCGCTGAAGGGATTTGCCAAAACGCTTGGCGCGCAAGGGCAGGATGGCGTTTTCCGGTACGAGCCGCCGGCCGCCGAAGAGAATCTTCCCAATCCTGAGGACGATTCAGCCGAGGTGGCGGAGTGGTTCGAGACCAAATCCGATCCGGCTATCGCGGAAGCAGTGCGCGCTGCTGAAGTTGCTGCACGCACACCGGTCGAAGACCCGGCAGCTGCGGTCAGGCACCGCCGTGAGAGTGCGCCCGAGCAGCCTGGATTCGTAGATCCCGCGTTGCCACAGCAGGGCGAAAATCCTTGGCCGGGTCAGTTGCCGCTGCCGCCCGAGCGTGAAGATTTCCAGCAGAAGTACCCGTACCAGGGGCAGCCGCCCGAGGGTGGCCAGCGCCAGTAGACGCCTCTCGTAGCGAACGTTGATCGGGACGGGCACTCATCACCTACGTGATGAGTGCCCGTCCCGTTCCGCATACGGCGATCGCCCAGAGGACACTGACGAAGGTTCCCATGATGAACTGCTCGGACGCATGAGGTTCGCGAAGTTCCGGGTACCGCGCGAGCCCCTTGACTGCCAAGACGATCGCGATGCCTTCCGGCCAGGTTGCGAGAATCGATGCCGCCACCGCGAGCCGTTCGAGGATGCCGATCACACGTCCGCCGCGAAGAGGTCCGGCGTCCGGTGCCGGGCTCCCGTCCGGTTGGCGACGAGCGATCTTGAAGGTGGCAAGTACCAACGGTGCACCGGCCGTGGCGGCGGCAAGTACGCACAGGACAAGCGTCGCCCCGAGAGCGAAACCGGTGACCGGGGTCGTTCGGGTCGATGCCAGTGCGGCAACACCCAGCGCCGGAAGAGCCACCACGGACGACGCCCATTCGGGGACTTCGAGTCGACCACGACTGAGCGGTCCCAGTGCCGCTGCAACTGCTGGTGCCGCGGCGGCGACGGCGAGCGCGATCAACGCCAGAACGACCATGTATTCGAGCCCCCTGCTGTGTCGACGAGTTTGTACCGGTGCGAGCGTGAGCAGTCTAGGGCTGGAGTCTGACCAAAAGTCGTTCTGCGAGTCTGCGCCCGGCGAGTTCTGCGTGCCACCCGGCTGTCAGGAGTCGCTTGGACATGGCCTGTTTGGTGATTCCGAGGTGGGCCGCTGCGCTGACCTGAGTGAGTCCGCTGTCCATCAGGGCGATGGCTTCGCGTCCGTCCTTCGTCTGTCTCGTGACGATCGTTCCGAGCAAGGTGAACGCGGCATCGACATCTGCGGCGAGTTCGTCGCGTGAGCTATCCGCCGGCGCCTGTTCGACGGCAATTCTGGCCGGAGCTCGCTTGGCTCGCTCGACGGCGATCCGAGCAGCTTCGAATGCCGGTCCGCGTCCGGCCCGGGTCTGCCGTGGGAGAGGCTGCTCGACGGGACCGATCCCGATCCCGACACTCCAGTGCTCGCGCCGAATCAGCTCGAGTGCGACGAGGACGAGTAGCGCCGGATCGTCGGTCACCGCTTGAATCTCGTCGCCCGCTGTGCGCTCGAACGGCCGCAGGAGCCTGCAATCGGCCATGTCGTCGATGATGTCCCCGACGCGGTCGACATCCCGTCGGCTACCTCGCTGATCCACCGTCAGTACAAACATTAGTCAATGCTAGATAGTTGACTTTCAATAGTCAATCGTTTTGGGTTGACTCAATCAAATCAACCTCTTGGGGTTGACCGTTGTCAACGATGGTTTCGCCCGGTGAAGGCTGACGGCGAGCGTCGAACACCAGACCGGCGATGCCGATCGCAATGCAGATCCCGGACAGAATCAGGAGACGAGGATCGGCTTCGCCGGAGAGCGCATCGCCCAGAACGACAATCCCAACAGTGCCGGGCAAGATGCCGACGACGGTGGCAAGGATGTAGGGCACGATCCGGATCGACGAAATGCCGCAGCAGTAGTTCACCACCGAGAAGGGGACAAACGCGATCAAGCGCAGAGAGCCGACGGCCAGCCACCCCCGCTTTTCGATCCGCTCGTCCACCCGCCGGATCGTCGGACTCGAAATCCGTTGCCACACGACGTCGCGGCCGATGGCGCGGACCAGGTAGAGGGCCAGAACGGCGCTCACAGTCGTTGCCGCCACAGTAAGGGCGATGCCGGTTGCCGAGCCGAAGAGAACCCCCGCGCTGAGCGTGAAGACGGTGCGCGGGAACGGCGCGACGGTGACTATCGAATGAACCAGGAAGAACACGAGGGGAAACGCCGGGCCAACCGAGTCCGCCCACTCGCGTACCTGGGACACCGTGGGATGTGGGGCGAGGAGGGCTGCGAGGAACAAAGCGAGCACTACCAGGACTATTGCGATCAATCTTCGGTCCAGCAGGCGTCCCATCACAGGTCACAAGGCTACCTGTGAACGGTGAACCGGGCCGACTGCCGACCCGCAATCGTGAGTCGAACATCGCCACGGGGGCGGGAAAGCGACGTGCTCCAGGCGACAATGAAACGGCGCTGTGACGAAAACCACTAGGCTTTCGGAGTGGCCTTCACCTGCAGTCCCGGCCAGTGAAACGAACTCGCGGGTAACCCGTAAACATGCTGAACAATCGCTAGGTAAGGGCCGGTCACACGTGCACGAACGACCGAATCTGCACGTCGTCTGACCGGTCGGAAAGTGGCCGCGAACAGCCCTGTGAAGAACATGACGTGATCCTCACGATATCTGGGCTCAACCGCGGGTTAGCATCACAGAACTAACGAACAAATCCGATTATCGGTAAAGCGCTCACGCAAAAAATGAGAGGGAGCGGACACAGTGTCATTAGCTTCAGAAGCCGAGGCTGTCGAGCAGGCGTACGCGGAGTGGCAGCGCTCCGTAGCCGGTGTGCTCGCCAAGTCCCGCAGAGTCGACGCGGCAGAACTGGGCCCCGAGCCACAGAAACTGCTCGAAACCGTCACCTACGACGGTGTCACTGTCGCACCGCTCTACAGCCCACGCGACGAGCGTCCCGAGCAGAGCTTGCCGGGCACTTTTCCGTACGTGCGTGGCGTCGACGCTCACCGTGATGTCAATGCCGGTTGGTTGGTTTCCGCTGCTTTCGGAACCGCTTCGGCGGCCGAGACCAATCGCGCCATCCTGGACGCCCTCGAAAACGGAGTCAGCGCACTCTGGTTGAAGGTGGGCGCCGACGGCGTTCCGGTCACCGACCTCGCCGCTGCGCTCGAGGGCGTGCTTCTCGACCTCGCACCGCTCACGCTCGATGCAGGCGCAGCGACAAACGATGCAGCCCGAGCACTCTTCTCACTCCTCGATGCACGCAGCGAAGCCGGCGACGGTGTCAGCGATCGCAGCAGTATCCGAGTTCACCTCGGTGCAGCACCGCTGACCAGTTCGTTCTCCGGCGCAGCCGACGTCGAACTTGCAGGCGCAGTCGAGTTGGCCGCCCTCGCCGCCGCTCGTGCGGAAACCGTGCACGCGATCACCGTCGACGGCACGGCCTTTCACAATGCGGGTGCCGGGGATGCCGAAGAACTCGGAGCCGCAATCGCCGCCGGCCTCGAGTACCTCCGTGCACTCACCGCCCAGAGCGGCCTGACCATTGGTGCTGCGTTGTCGCAGTTGGCTTTCCGCTACGCGGCAACCGACGATCAGTTCCAGACCATCGCGAAGTTCCGCGCCGCACGTCTCGTATGGGCACGCATCGCCCAGGTCTGCGGAGCTTCCGATTTCGGTGGAGCGCCGCAGCACGCAGTCACCTCCGCCGCGATGATGGCTCAGCGTGATCCCTGGGTGAACATGCTGCGCACGACCCTCGCCGCATTCGGCGCCGGCGTCGGCGGAGCAGACGCGGTGACTGTTCTTCCGTTCGACGTCGCCCTGGCCGACGGCACCCTCGGCGTCAGCAAGTCCTTCTCCTCGCGCATCGCGCGCAACACACAGCTGCTCCTGCTCGAGGAGTCGCACCTGGGCCGTGTCCTCGATCCGTCGGCCGGGTCTTGGTACGTCGAGGACCTGACACAGCAGATTGCCGCCACCGCGTGGGAGTTCTTCCAGGAAATCGAAGCAGCCGGAGGATATCTGGCGGCACTCGAAGCGGGAATCGTCTCCGGTCGCATCGCTGCCACGAAGGCCAAGCGCGACTCCGACATCGCACACCGCAAGACCACGGTCACCGGTGTCAACGAGTTCCCGAACCTCGGCGAAACGCCGCTGTCCGCCGAAGCCGTCGAGCCCGGCCAGTCCGTCGCCCGCTACGCAGCTGCATTCGAAGCGCTTCGTGACCGTTCGGACGCGTTCCTCGCCGCCGGCGGCGCCCGTCCCACTGCGCTTCTCGCGCCGCTGGGCTCGGTTGCAGAACACAACGTTCGCACCACGTTTGCGTCCAACCTGCTCGCTTCGGGTGGTATCGACGCAGTCAACCCCGGCCCGCTCGAGGTGGGCGCCGAGGCCATCTCCGCTGCAGTCAAGGCTTCCGGTGCCACCGTCGCGGTGCTGTGCGGCACGGACAAGCGCTACGGCGAGAGCGCCGCAGCGGCCGTCGCCGAACTTCGCGCCGCCGGCATCGCCAAGGTGCTGCTCGCAGGACCGGAGAAGGCAGTCGCCGACGCGACCGGCGATTCTCGCCCGGACGGATTCCTCACCGCCCGCATCGACGCAGTGTCGGCTCTGACCGAACTGCTCGACTTCATCGAGACGGGAAGCTCCAAGTGACGACACGAGAGGTCAAGCACGTGATCGGCAGTTTCGCCGAGGTCCCACTCGAGGACCCGCAGTCTCCGGCACCCACACCGCCGTCGGTCGAGCAGGCCCAGGCGCTCATCGAAGAGGGCGCCAACGCCAACAACTACGCCGCCGAGCAGGTTGTCTGGTCCACCCCGGAAGGCATCGACGTCAAGCCGGTGTACACCGGTGCGGACCGCACGGCCGCCGCCGAGTCGGGTTACCCGCTCGACAGCTTCCCGGGCGCAGCGCCGTTCCTGCGTGGTCCGTACCCGACCATGTACGTGAACCAGCCGTGGACCATTCGCCAGTACGCCGGATTCTCCACTGCCGCGGAGTCGAATGCGTTCTACCGTCGTAACCTCGCGGCCGGTCAGAAGGGCCTCTCGGTCGCCTTCGACCTCGCTACACACCGCGGCTACGACTCCGATCATCCTCGCGTTGCCGGTGACGTCGGAATGGCCGGTGTCGCAATCGATTCCATCCTCGACATGCGTCAGCTCTTCGACGGAATCGACCTCTCGCAGGTCTCGGTCTCGATGACGATGAACGGCGCCGTGCTGCCGATTCTCGCGCTGTACGTCGCTGCGGCAGGCGAGCAAGGTGTCACTCCGGACAAGCTGGCCGGAACGATCCAGAACGACATCCTCAAAGAGTTCATGGTTCGTAACACCTACATCTATCCGCCGAAGCCCTCGATGCGGATCATCTCGGACATCTTCGCGTACTCCAGCGCGGAAATGCCGAAGTACAACTCCATCTCCATCTCGGGCTACCACATCCAGGAAGCCGGAGCGACGGCCGATCTGGAACTGGCGTACACCCTCGCCGACGGCGTCGAGTACATCCGCGCCGGCCTCGACGCCGGTATGGACATCGACAAGTTCGCACCTCGCCTGTCCTTCTTCTGGGCAATCGGCATGAACTTCTTCATGGAGGTCGCCAAGCTCCGCGCCGGACGCCTCCTGTGGGCCGAGCTTGTCGCCAAGTTCGATCCCAAGAGCGCGAAGTCGCTCTCGCTGCGTACCCACTCGCAGACCTCCGGCTGGTCCCTGACCGCGCAGGACGTCTTCAACAACGTGCCGCGTACCTGCGTCGAAGCCATGGCTGCCACCCAGGGGCACACTCAGTCCTTGCACACCAACGCACTCGACGAAGCGATCGCATTGCCGACGGACTTCTCCGCCCGAATCGCCCGTAACACCCAGTTGCTGCTGCAGCAGGAATCCGGCACCGTGCGTCCCATCGACCCGTGGGGAGGCTCGTACTACGTCGAGTGGCTCACCAACGAACTCGCCAACCGGGCTCGTAAGCACATCGAAGAGGTCGAGGAAGCCGGCGGAATGGCTCAGGCCATCAACGAAGGCATCCCGAAGCTGCGCATCGAGGAGGCTGCCGCCCGCACCCAGGCACGCATCGACTCCGGTCGGCAGCCGCTCGTCGGCGTCAACAAGTACGTTCCCGACGAGGTCGACACCATCGAAGTTCTCAAGGTCGAGAACTCCAAGGTCCGCAAGGAACAGCTCGAGAAGTTGGTTCGTCTTCGCGCGGAACGTGATCCGGAAGCCGTCGAGGCCGCACTGGCGAACCTCACTCGCGCTGCCGCATCCACCGAAGGCGGCATGGAGAACAACCTCCTCGCCCTCGCTGTCGTCGCCGCCCGCGCGATGGCTACCGTCGGCGAGATTTCCGACGCCCTCGAAAAGGTGTACGGACGCCACCAGGCCGAGATCCGCACCATCAGTGGTGTGTACCGCGACGAGGCAGGAACGGTGAGCAACATCAGCAAGGCGATGGAACTGGTCGAGAAGTTCGCCGAGGACGAGGGACGTCGTCCCCGCATCCTCGTCGCGAAGATGGGCCAGGACGGTCACGACCGTGGCCAGAAGGTCATCTCCACGGCCTTCGCGGACATCGGATTCGACGTCGACGTCGGACCTTTGTTCCAGACCCCCGAAGAGGTCGCCAATCAGGCGGCCGACAACGACGTCCACGTAGTCGGTGTGTCGTCGTTGGCAGCCGGTCACCTCACCTTGGTGCCGGCGCTGCGGGAGGCTCTGGCTGCGGCCGGTCGTCCCGACATCATGATCGTCGTCGGCGGCGTCATTCCGCCCGGTGACTTCGACGAACTCTACGAGGCCGGCGCTGCTGCCATCTTCCCGCCCGGAACCGTCATCGCCGACGCTGCCAGCGGATTGTTGGAGAAGCTCTCCGCCCAACTGGGTCACGACAACAGCTGAGAAGGGGGTCACTGAAGATGGCACGTCAGCCCATCGACATTGATTCCCTCGCCGAGGCGGTACGTGGAAATCAGCGTGCCGGCCTCGCTCGGGCGATCACCCTCGTCGAGTCCACTCGCGACGACCACCGGGCCCTCGCGCAGCAGCTTCTACTGAAGTTGCTGCCCGAGGCCGGGGGAGCGCACCGGATCGGCATCACCGGCGTTCCCGGCGTCGGCAAGTCGACCTTCATCGACGCGCTCGGAATGTACTTGCTGGGCAAGGGACATCGGGTTGCGGTGTTGGCGGTCGATCCGTCGTCCACCCGCACCGGCGGCTCGATTCTCGGCGACAAGACACGCATGGCTCGGCTCACCGTCGAACCGAATGCGTACATCCGGCCGTCACCGACGTCCGGCACGCTCGGTGGTGTTGCCAAGGCAACCCGCGAGACCATCGTGCTTCTCGAAGCTGCCGGTTTCGACGTCATCCTGGTGGAGACGGTGGGTGTCGGCCAGTCCGAAGTCACTGTTGCCAACATGGTGGACTGCTTCACGTTCCTGACCCTCGCTCGTACTGGTGATCAGCTCCAGGGCATCAAGAAGGGTGTCCTCGAGCTCGCAGATCTGGTGGCGGTCAACAAGGCCGATGGCAAGCATGAGCGCGAGGCAAAGGGCGCTGCCCGTGAATTGGCGGGTGCGCTTCGCCTGATCTACCCGCACGACGCCATCTGGAAGCCGCCCGTCATCACGATGAGCGGTCTCGAAGGTGTCGGGCTGGACGAGTTCTGGGGAACTGTCACCAAACACCGTGAGGTGCTCACCGAAGCGGGACAGTTCGAGGAGAAGCGTCGCAAGCAACAGGTCGATTGGACCTGGACGATGGTCAACGATCAGCTGCTACGCAGGCTCTCGAGCAACGATCGGGTGCGTGCGATCCGGGCCGACGTCGAGCAGAGCGTGCGTGACGGTTCGCTGACGGCAGCGTTGGCGGCGGGGCGAATTCTCGACGCGTTCGACGGAAGCAACTAGCGCGGAAAGAACGAAATCCCGGGTATCCGAGCGCGGATACCCGGGATTTCTTCTGTGACGAGCTATCGTTCGCGTTTGACTGCAGGCTCGGTGAGTTCGGTCTCGACAGCGAGTTCGACTCCCGTGAAATCGCCTTCTGCCTCGGCCGGGGTGAGAGTGGACCGCTTCCACGCGTAGAACAGCAGCGCTGCCCACGCGCCGAGAATGGTCAGGTAACCGGCCACTGTGACCGCCCCGGTGATGTCGAAGGATTTGAACAGCTTCTGTGCGTTGGTCAACACGATGACGCCGCCCACCGCCGTTCCGAGCAAGGTTGCAGGTACGCGGCTGACCAGCCACGCCGCGAACGGAGCTGCGATGACACCGCCGAGCGCGAGACCGGCGACAACGAGGAGGTTTCCCGCCGACTCACGTCCCAATCCGACAAGGAATCCCAGCGACGCGGCTGACGCGACCAGAAACTCCGAGGCGCTGACCGAGCCGATCACGGTGCGCGGCGCGGTCTTTCCTCGTGAGAGCAGCGTGCTGGTGGTGATCGGACCCCAACCACCACCGCCGGATGCATCGATGAAACCACCGAACAGGCCGAGTGGGGACAGGAAACGTGCAGTGTGCGGGGTGGTACGAGCGTCCGCGACGGCCGGTGGGCGGACCGAAAAGCGTAGTGCCACATAGATACCGATGGCCAGCAGGATCGTCGCCGTGATGGGGACTGCCGCTTCGGTGGACAGACCCGAGAGCACAGTTGCGCCGATGAATGCACCGACTGCGCCGGGCACACCGAGCTTGGCGACGAGCTTCCAGTCGATGTTCTTGAACTTCCAATGCGACACACCCGAAGCGAGGGTGGTGCCGACCTCGGCCAGGTGAACAGCGGCGCTGGCCTGAGCCGGACCGAGGCCACCGATCATCAACAGAGTGGTTGCGGTGACACCGAAGGCCATACCGAGGGCGCCGTCGACGAGCTGGGCGCCGACGCCGACAAGGGTGAACAAAAGAAGATTGAACATGAGAAGACAGACTCCGAGCGAAGAAGCGACAAAGTCAGGGGTGCAGGCAGCGAGAATCGCCGCTCAGCAACACGCCTGATCGAAGCATGCGCTACGACGAGTGGGCCAGAACGCCATCAATCCGAGCGCAAATGCCGGGGAGGCATCGTGGCTGGAAATCTGCACGTCAGGTCCTTTGTTCTCGTACGTTGGTGTTCTGTCCATGCGAGCATAGCCGGTGCCCGGCTCGGTCAACCCACGACGCGGGCGTAATTTCCCACTCGGTGGACAAGTCGATCGAAGAATTCCGCCGGATCGGTGCTGACCGCGATATCCGCGTTGGGCTCACGCTTCCAGTGCCCGACCCAGTCCGCAACCGTCGTTCCGATCAGCAGTGGACTCTCGGTTTCGACATCTACCGTTGCCGGTTTCAGCGTCGCCAGGCTCGGATCGAGCGCGACGGCAGCAGCGAAGGGATCATGCATGTGAGCAAGAAATCCCTGGTCGTATTCACGATGAAATTCCATGTAGAACCGGATTGCGTCGGACATATGCCTGATCACGCTGTTGGACGCGGAACTGCGGACGTCGGGACCGTCGTCAGGCGAGATGATCTCTTCCGGGGTGCTCCCGGCAGCTTCGGCGAGCCGACGCACATGTTCGGGGAACATCTCGATGGATTCGGTGACGTTGAGGCCGCAGATGATCGGGCGCCGGTGCGCGGGTACGACGGAGAACGCGTCGAACACCTCCTTGGCGGCGTGCGGATCCACCGAGACGTTCCACTCCGCGGTCGGCGTCGTGTTGCCCGGATAGTTGAACGACCCACCCATCACTACCAGTCGCTTCAGCAGAGACGGCAGATCGGGTTCACGTCTGATCGCCAAGGCCAGGTTGGTGAGCGGCCCCGTCACCAGCCCGGTGAGTTGTCCGGGGTACTCCCGGACGAGATCCACCCAGAGGTCGGTGGCGGTTCGGACCGAGCGCTTGCGACCCGAATCGGGGAGGACCGCATGGCCGATTCCTTGCGGACCGTGAGTCTCCTCGGTGGTGCGCAACGGTATGACCAATGGCTCGCGGGCGCCGAGTGCAACCTCGATGTCCGGGGCGCCGCAGAGCGCAAGCCAGTTCAAGTTGTTGGCCGCGACCTGTTCCACCGGAACGTTGCCGGCGGTGCTCGCAATCCCCAGTATCTCGGCTTCGGGGCTGGCAAGGAGATAGAGAAGCGCCAACGAGTCGTCGATACCGGTGTCGACGTCGACGATGAGCTTGTGCATGTCACTCATCGGTGGCCACCAGGATCGTCGGGGAATGCAGGACGGGGAAGTTCACCGACCGAGCGATGAAGCACTTCGTGTGTGCGGGGCCGTGAAGCTCCTGGGCCTTCTCGACCATCGACGCCTCCGCGACCAACACCGTCGGATTCAACGTCACTTCGATGAACTGGCCGCCGCCATCGGATTCCTCGATCATGCTGCCGACCGGCTGATCGCTGTAGTCGAGAACGACGACCCCAGCGGCAGCTGCCAGCCCGAGGTACCAGAGCATGTGGCACTGGGCGAGGGAGGCAACGAGCAGTTCCTCGGGGTTCCATCGCTGCGCGTCACCGCGGAACGAGGGATCGGAGCTGCCGAGAAGTTCCGGCTTTCCGACCGCGGATATTGCATGATTGCGCGAATATCCCTGCGTGCTGGACGTTCCGGTTCCCAGATCGCCCGTCCACTGAAGGTCGAGTGTGTAGGTATGTGACTTCACAGGTCCATCTTGCCCTGAATGTGCCGGTCCCTCAGTGTGCCCACTCCGCGCGATCCGATCCCCACGGATGGGCTGGTTCGGGGTAGTCCTCGAACTCTGCCAGCGCGGGTCGTGCGGTGGTCACGTCGGCATGGTTGACAACAACATTCAGGCCGGGAGCCGTCGGCAGACCAGGATGGACGGTTCGGCCGGGTGCGTCGAGAAGACGAGCGCCTGTGCTTGCCAGCGACACGTCGACATCGCGGCCACGGCCGTCCTGCGAGCGCAGCGTCAACGCGTCGAGGATCCCCGCTGCCAAGAAGTATCCGGTCGAGTGGTCGAGTGCCTGCGCCGGAAGCGCACCAGGGTTCTCACCACCCGCGAGGAACGAAATGCCGGACGCGGCCTGCACGATGCTGTCGAAGCCGCGGCGATTCGCCCACGGACCTTCCCATCCCCATGCGCTGACGCGCCCGTGAATCAGGTGGGCGGGAAGATCCTGCCCGATGAGCGCTTCGAGTGCACCCGGCCGGTAGCCGGTGACCAGTACGTCTGCGGTTTCGAGGAGTTCTCGGAACGCTGTCGCTCCCGCCGAGGACTTCAGGTCGAGAAGCGCCGACCGCTTGCCCTGTCCACTGTCGAGGTGCTGCCATCCGATCTCGGGGATCGCCGGGGGATCGATCCGCAGAACGTCAGCGCCGACCAACGCCAGGGCACGCGTCGCGACCGGACCGGCGATGACGCGGGTCAGGTCGAGAACGCGTGGGCGCGTCGGATGCGTGCGGGGTTTTCCCTCGTCGCGTGCTCGGATGGATACCAGAGGCGCAGACCTCGCAGCTGCGCACTGCTCACTCAGGCGCCACTCGGTCTCGGTACGAACACGGACCGCGATGGCTCCGATCTCGGCGGCCTGCAGCTCGATCTCGATGGCGCTGAGTTCGGATATCCGTTGCACCACTGCATCTTTGGGTGATCCATCATCGAGCTCGAGGACGGCGAGCAGGCGGTCGCGATGGTGCGGATAGTTGCCGTGCGTGCGGACCCAACCGTCGCGGGCGGCAAAGAACCCCGAGTGCTCGGAGAACCCGTTGATCGGCTCGCCGCCGATCCGGAACAGTCGATCGCTCGAGAAGGACGCGGCGATGCGCTCGGGATCGAGGGTCCAGTGTCCGTCGCCCGGGCTGGTTGACCGATGAATCGCCGAGGCGAACGCCGCTACCGAGCCCGCAGCGAGGTCGAACACCGGCAAGTGCGCCGCAAGGAAACCCGCCGAGTCCGGGCATTCGATGTGCCCGCGGCGGTCGTCGGTGTGCACCCCGACATCACGCTGGTATTCGTCGAGATAGAACCCGTACCCGTGATCCATGCGACGCCTTTCGGCAGTTCAGTGGCCGAGAAGCTCCCGGCACTTCTCTGCCAGCGTATCGCGGAGCGGCGCAGCACGATCCGCCAACTGTTGTTGCTCACGCACGTATTCGGCGCGGCCCGCGGGAGTTTCGATACGAATGGGGGAGTACCCGTACTCGGCGAGGTCGTATGGGCTCGCGCGCATGTCGAGTTCACGGGCCAGGAGCGCGTGTTCGAAGCACCGCATCACCAGGTCGGAATCGACGAGTGGCAACAATTTGAAGCTCCACTTGTACAGATCCATACCGGCGTGCAGGCAGCCCGGCTGTTCGTGATCGATCTGAGTTTCGCGTGCAAGCGGGAGCGAGTTCTTGGGGGCCGCGTCCGGTGTGAAGAACCGGAACGCGTCGTAGTGCGTGCATTTGAGTGGCAGGGATTCGACGACCGCGTCGGTACCGGCGAACCCGAGTCGCAGCGGCACCGACTGGTGACGGATTGCGTCCTCGCCCCCGCGATAGACCATCGCCCATTCGTGGAGGCCGAAGCAACCCAGCACAGCGGGCCGCGCAGACGTCTGATTCAACAGATTCCACACGAATTCGACTGTGTGACGCCGACGCTCCAGCACTGAGGCCTCGACCGTCGCGGTACCCGACTCGTCGACGCGGTAGCCGGAGAAGGCTGCGTATTCGGCGGCGTTCTCGAGCGCGACTCCGTACCCGGGGTGCCAGCGGCGCAGTTGAGCGGGTTTGAAGTTGTAGTACGTGAAGAGGAAGTCGTGCACCGGGTGAGAGATACCGGCGCTACGACGCGCTCGGTGCGGCTCGACGAGCTTCTCCACCTCCTCGAGGTGAAGTGCCCGCCGAGCCGTCCACTCGCTCTGCGCGAGTGCGAGTGAATGCACCGAACGTGTCATCGATCAGCTGTTTCTTTGTCCGGGAACAGCATCCGTGCCGCGATGCGTGCCATCGCGGACCGTTCCGACGTACTCCTCGAGGAGATCCTCGAGCGCGACGATACCGATCACCACTCCGTCAGCGTCCGTGACAGCGCCGAGGTGCGAGCTGGCCCGACGAAGGCCGGCCAACGCTTCGGCCAGCGGTGTGCTGAGCGGAACGATGGGCAGCGGCCGGATATCCGACGTCGGAACGACGGTGTCCGGTCCAGCGGCCTCGTCGAGCACCTCGTCGAGCACGTCCTTGAGGTGCACGTACCCAGCCAGCGATCCGTCGCTCGCTCGCACCGGGTAACGCGAGTATCCGGTCTCGATGACCGCACGCTCGATCTCACCCAGTGTTGTTCCCGACGGTGTGAGGGGAATGGTCCGCACCTTGTCGAGAGTGATCAGGACCTCGGAGACGGTCCGATCGGTCGATTCGAGTGCCTGCTTCAACCGCCGGTGTTCTTCGGCGTCGATCAGACCTTCAGATCGCGATTCACCGATCATCGCGGACAACTCCACCGCCGAGACCGTGACGTCGAGTTCGTCCTTGGGTTCGACGCGCAGGAGCTTGAGCACTCCGTTCGCGCACAGGTTGTAGAACGCGATGATCGGGCGAGCGATCTTGATGAACGCCAGATGCACGGGAACGAGCAGCATGGCCGTCTTCTCGGGGCCGGCCAACGCGATGTTCTTGGGCACCATCTCGCCGAGCAGGATGTGCAGCACGACGACGAGCGACAGCGCGATGGCAAACGAGATCGGGTGCAGCAATCCGTCGGGCAGGCCGACGGCTTCCATCGGCACCTCGAGGAGGTGCGCAATGGCGGGCTCGGCGACCTTACCGAGGAGGATCGAGCAGATCGTGATGCCCAGCTGAGCCGCCGCAAGCATGAGCGAGAGGTTCTCACCGGCCTTGATGACTGTGAGCGCCCGCTTCTTGCCTTGCGCGACCAGTGCTTCGAGACGGTCACGTCGTGCGGAGATCAGTGCGAACTCCGCACCGACGAAGAATGCATTGCCGGCGAGCAGCACGACGGTGAGGAGTACACCGAAGAGGTTATTCATCGTCGGACTCCTTCTTGCTGTCGTCTGCGGATTCGGGTTCGACGTAAGCGGGGACCGGCGTGATGGTCACCCGGTCGATACGGCGGCCGTCCATGCCGGTCACTCGTGCAATCCACTTTCCGCGCGAATCACCGGACGAGTCGACGTCGGGCAATTCCACCTCGTCACCCTCGTCGGGGATGCGGCCCAGTTCGGTGAGCACCAAGCCGCCGAGCGTGTCGTAGTCGCCTTCGGGAGCGGTGTACCCGGTAGCCGAAGTGACCTCGTCGATGCGCAGGAGACCGGAGCACGACCATCCGTCGCCGACGCGCTGCACGTCGAGTTCGGGTTCGTCGTGTTCGTCGCGCACATCGCCGACGATTTCCTCGATGAGGTCTTCCATCGTGACGATGCCGGCAGTTCCGCCGTACTCGTCGACGACGAGCGCAACCTGCATACCGTCCGAGCGGATTCGCTCCATGACGGTGTCCCCGTCCAGGCTCGACGGCACGACGGGAACACGTTGAGCCAGACTGTCGACGCGCGTCGTGCGCCGACGTTCGGCCGGAACGGTGAACGCGTGCTTGATGTGTACGACGCCGACCGTGTCGTCGAGATCGCCGCGAACGACCGGGAAGCGTGAATAGCCGGTCCGCGACGCCGTCACGATCAGGTCTGCGACGGTGTCCGAGAGTTCCAGCGATTCGATCTTCACTCGCGGAGTCATCAGCTCTTCTGCCGTGCGGTCACCGAACTGCAGTGAACGGTCGACGAGCATCGCCGTGCCCTTGTCGATGGACCCGCGCTGCGCGGACGTCCGCACGAGGGACCCGAGTTCCTGCGGTGATCGCGCGGAGCGCAATTCCTCCGCGGGTTCGATGCCCAGGCGTCGCACGATCCAGTTGGCGGTTCCGTTGAGGCCGTTGATGGCCCACCGGAAGATCAGCGAGAACCCTGCTTGCAGGCCCGCAGTCGCGCGGGCGGTGGGCATCGGCTTGGAGATTGCGAGGTTCTTCGGTACGAGCTCACCGAAGATCATGGAGAACGAGGTCGCGATCACGAGCGCCAGGATCAAAGACGTTGTCGAGGCCGCGGATTCACTGAGCCCGACGGCCTTCGTGACCGGTGTGATGAACCGTGCCAGGACCGGCTCGGCCAGGTAACCGGTGATCAGGGTTGTGATCGTGATGCCCAGCTGAGCGCCGGAGAGCTGGAACGAAAGAGTCTTGTGCGCGTGTTGAACCTGCCGCGAGCGTCGGTCGCCGCCACGAGCAGCTTCGTCGACGGTGCTGCGTTCGAGCGCGGTCAGTGAGAATTCGGCCGCCACGAAGAGGGCGGTGCCTGCAGTCAGCGCGATGAAGCCGACCAGGCTGAGAATGGTGAAAACGATGTCCATGTGTCATCGCCACCTGAGATGTGCACGGGGGCCGCCGGGTTTGTCTCCCGGCTCGCTAGAGGAGCCCTCCGAACCGGCGGAATCAGAAGATTCCTCGGATAAGACGACGGGTGTAGCGCCGGGTAAGTGTGTGGGTGCCTCGGGCACCGGGTTCCTTTCGTCAGAGCCGAGTAGTTCTCGGCTGTAGCGGGCTCGGTCGGGTCGCCGAAGGGCACCCGACCGAGTTTTGTTTTCTGTTTACGGATCCAATGATACCGGCGGGTGCCCGGGAGTAGGGACCCGAGCACCCGCCGACAGTCACAGAACGTGGTTCACCAACCAGACGGAAGCGGCCGTCCTTCGGCAAATCCGGCGGCGGACTGCACGCCCAGAACGGCCTTCTCGTGCAGCTCCTCGAGAGAACGCGCACCCGCGTACGTGCAGGTACTGCGCACGCCGGAACAGATCTGATCGATCAGGTCCTCGACTCCGGGGCGCTCGGGATCGAGACGCATCCGCGAACTGGAGATGCCTTCCTCGAACAATCCCTTACGGGCGCGATCGAAAGCCGTTTCGGTGGCTGTGCGAGCGGCAACAGCGCGCTTGGAGGCCATACCGAAGCTCTCCTTGTACGCGTTGCCCGCCTGATCGACTTTGAGATCGCCGGGGGACTCGTATGTGCCGGCGAACCACGAGCCGATCATGACGTTCGACGCGCCCGCCGCGAGGGCGAGTGCAACGTCGCGGGGGTGTCGAACGCCGCCGTCGGCCCAGACGTGCTTGCCGAGCTCACGTGCCGCTGCAGCACATTCCGCGACGGCCGAGAACTGCGGGCGTCCGACGCCGGTCATCATGCGAGTCGTGCACATGGCTCCGGGCCCGACGCCGACCTTGACGATGTCCGCGCCTGCGGCGATCAGATCACGGGTTCCCTGTGCGGAGACCACGTTGCCTGCAACCAACGGGACGCCGAGATCGAGCGCCTTGAGGGTGGTGAGCGCATCGATCATTCTCTGCTGGTGACCGTGAGCCGTGTCCACGACGATCACGTCTGCACCGGCGTCGACGAGAGCCTTGGCCTTGGCGCCCACGTCACCGTTCACACCGACCGCCGCAGCGACCCGGAGTGCGCCGCGCTCGTCGACTGCGGGGTCGTAGATGCCGGCACGGATCGCGCCGGTGCGGGTGAGGACGCCGGCAAGAGTCCCGTCTTCGTTGACGATGACCGCCAGCGGATCGTGCTTGGTTTCGAGCAGTTCGAAGACCTCACGCGGTGTGGCGGTGACCGGGGCCGTGACGAAGTCGGTGATCGCGACGGTACGTAGGCGAGTGAACCGATCGACATCCGCGCAGGCAGCCTCCGTGACGACACCGAGAGGCTTACCGTCCTCGACCACCACGACCGCGCCGTGAGCACGCTTGGGAAGCAGCGCCAGCGCATCGGAGACGGCGTCGTCCGGACTCAGCGTGACCGGCGTATCGGCGACGAGGTGGCGGCTCTTGACGAACGCCACGGTCTCGGCGACAGCTTCGGAGGGGACGTCCTGCGGAATGATGACCAGTCCGCCGCGGCGGGCGACAGTCTCCGCCATGCGGCGGCCGGCGACTGCGGTCATATTGGCGACCACGACGGGAATGGTCGTTCCGGATCCGTCGGAAGAATTGAGATCGACGTCGAACCGAGAGGTGACCTCGGTCCGGTTAGGGACGAGGAAGACGTCGTCGTAGGTCAGGTCGTATGGGGGGCGTTGCCCTTCGAGGAACTGCACGTTTCACGAGCCTACCGTCGATTCCGCCGTAGCGCCCTCGGTATCGCGCGCTTGTGAGCGGGAAAGGGCGATCGTGGTCATGATCATGACGGCGACGGCGCACCCGATGAGAGCAATTCCGGGACCGTCGACGCGGAGGCGTTCGTCGAGCACTGTCATCCCCAGGAAGATGGCCGCGATCGGCTCGCCGATCGTCAGGGCGGGTAGCGACGCCGACAGCGGCCCGACCTGGAACGCGCGCTGTTGCAGGTAGACCCCGATTGCGCCCGAGGCGATCAGCGCCCACGTCTGCCATGCCGAAATCACCCCGATGACGCCGTGGCCGAGTAGGTCGGTGACGTACTTGGTGAATGCGACGGCGACGCCGTAGAAGATGCCTGCCGCAGAGCCGAGAAGCAGTGCGCGCCAGCCGCCGTCGAGTTTGGACAAGCCGCCGACAGTTGCGGCCACGGCCACTGCGACCGTAATCGTCAGGGGCACAGCCCAATCCGACCATGGAGCATTGCTGTCTCCCTCGGTGGGATCGCCGACGACGAGGAAGATCGCCAAGGAAATCGCGAGCATGATCGCCAGTGACCACGCGGAACGGGTGATGCGGATTCCCGAGAATTTGGCCGAGAGAGGCAGCGCGAACAGCAACGAGGTCACGATCAGCGGCTGCACCACCAACACCGAACCCAACGACAGTGCAACGGCCTGCATGACGTACCCGCCGCCGTCACCGATCAGCCCGGCCCACCACCGAGGACTGCGAATCAACGACGCCACCAACGCCTCGCCCTCGGGAACCGCGGACGCCGCCCGTTGCTGAGCGACCGAAGCGCACGCGAAGAGCAGTGCAGCGAGAAGTGCGCAGAGAACCGAGATCAGTGGAAGATCACCCATTCCCTCAGTGTGCGCGCTTGCCCGCCCGATTTCCGGCAGACGGCTTTCCTGCGCCGGGTGCGCCGCGACGCGGGGTCAAGCCCTTGGACGCCAGACGCTCCGAACGGGTCGGGACCGGAGTGCCGTCCGCACGGATCTTCTTCACACTCTTCGGATCGGTGACGCGCCGCGAGGAGGCGGCGCGCTTGTCGCCGTCCTTCTTCATCCGGCCTCCGGCAGCGGTCCGGCCTGCAGTGTCGTGTTCCTGACGGCCACGCTTGGCGGTGTGCTTGACGGCAACCGTCGTATCGGGAGCCTCGACCGGAATTCCCGTCGGCTCCATCGCACCGGTGATGCGCGTGAGCTCAAGATCGTCAGGACGAACCCGCACACCGTGAACCTTGATGCCTGCCTGCCTGGTCAACTTCTCGACCGATTCACGTTCTTCGTCGGTGACGATGGTGACGACGACGCCCGATTCGCCGGCGCGTGCCGTCCGGCCGGCCCGGTGCAGGTAGTCCTTCGCCTCGGCCGGGGGATCGACGTGAACGACGAGCGTCACGTCGTCGACATGGATTCCGCGCGCGGCGACATCGGTGGCGACCAGGACCGGTGTTGTCCCGTCGGAGAACGACGCGAGGGTCTTGGTCCGATTGTTCTGCGTCTTGCCGCCGTGCAGAGCCCCCGCCGAGACGCCGATCAAATGCAGTTGCTGCGCAAGACGATCCACACCGTGCTTGGTCTTGACGAACATGATGGTCCGCCCCGCACGCGAAGCGATATGTGCGACAACGGATCTCTTGTCGTCGCGGTCGACGAAAAGCAGGTGATGCTCCATGGTCGAGACGGTCGCAACCGGGGGAGCAGTCGAGTGCGACGCCGGATTGCGCAGGTAACCCGCGACCAGATCGTCGACCTTGCCGTCGAGTGTCGCCGAAAAGAGAAGACGCTGACCGTCTTTCGGAGTCGTGTCGAGAATCTTCGCAACCTCGTCGATGAAACCCATGTCCGCCATGTGGTCGGCTTCGTCGATGGTCGTGATCACGACGTCGTCGAGAATCACCGACTTCTGCTCGAGTAGGTCGAGCAGGCGCCCGGGGGTCGCGATCAGCAGATCGACGCCGCGGGCAAGGATGTCGGCCTGACGCTTGATCGGAACGCCCCCGACCGCATTTGCCACACGCAAACCGATCTCGGTAGCGGCGTCGTCGAGTGCCTTGTGGATCTGGATCGCCAGCTCACGGGTGGGAGCGAGCACCAAACCGCGCGGACGATTCCGCTTGCTCGCCCCACCCTTGAGGCGCACCAGCATCGGAAGCCCGAAGGCCAGAGTCTTTCCGGAACCCGTCGCACCGCGCCCGAGTACATCCCGACCGGCAAGAACATCGGGGATGGTTGCCGACTGAATGGGGAAGGGGGCATCGATGCCGCTTCGGCGCAACGCGTGCACCATCACGGCGGGGATTCCGAGGTCGACGAACGAACGCCCTTCGGTCGAGGTGGGCGAGTCGATCGTCGATTCCTGCATTTGTCCAGGCTACCGGGTATCGGTAGACGCAGATGACCGCATCTACCGATACCCGCTGTGAATCAGGCCTCGATTTCGCTGCGGTCACCGCTCCACAGTGTGTGGAACTTGCCCGGCTTGTCGATGCGCTCGTAGGTGTGCGCGCCGAAGAAGTCGCGCTGACCCTGAGTCAGGGCGGCCGGCAGACGCTCCGCGCGCAGACCGTCGTAGTACGACAGCGAGGACGCGAACGCAGGTACCGGAATGCCGAGCATCGTCGCGGTGGCGACCACGCGGCGCCAGCTGTCGATGCCTGCCTCGATGGCCTCGCGGAAGTACGGCGCCAGAATCAAGCTCGGCAGGCTCGGATCGGCGTCGAACGCGTCCTTGATGCGGTTGAGGAACTGCGCACGGATGATGCAGCCACCGCGCCAGATCGTCGCCAGGTCGGCAGGCTTGAGGTTCCAGTCGTACTCGGCGCTGCCGGCAGCGATCTGATCGAAGCCCTGCGCGTACGCCACGATCTTCGACGCGTACAGCGCGGCCTGGATGTCGGCGGCAAACTGCTCGGCGTCAGCAGGCTTGTCGCCGAGAGAGCCGGCAGCCAGACCCTGCGCCTGAGCTGCGGCGCGCTGATTGCGGCTACCGGACAGTGCGCGAGCAAATACGGCCTCGGCGATACCGGTGACCGGCACGCCCAGATCCAGAGCGGACTTGACCGTCCAGCGGCCCGTTCCCTTCTGCTCGGCAGCGTCGACGATGACGTCGACCAACGGCTTGCCCGTCTCGGCGTCGACCTGGCGGAGCACCTCGGCGGTGATCTCGATCAGGTAGGACTCGAGGGTGCCCTTGTTCCACTCGGTGAAGACGTCGGCAACCTGACCGGCGTCGTAGCCCAGAGCGTCGCGGAAGAGGTTGTACGCCTCGCCGATGAGCTGCATGTCGGCGTACTCGATGCCGTTGTGCACCATCTTGACGAAGTGACCGCTGCCGTCGGGGCCGATGTGCGTGCAGCACGGGGTGCCGTCGACGTGAGCGGAGATGGACTCGAGAAGCGGGCCGAGAGCCTCGTAGGACTCCTTCGGGCCGCCCGGCATGATCGACGGACCGTTGAGTGCGCCTTCTTCGCCACCGGAGATACCGGCGCCGACGAAGTGCAGACCGCGGGCGCGGATCGCCGCTTCACGACGGATCGTGTCGGTGTAGAGCGAGTTGCCACCGTCGATGATGATGTCGCCGGGCTCCATGGCGTTCGCGAGCTCTTCGATGACAGCATCGGTCGGGGCGCCCGCCTTGACCATGATCAGGACGCGTCGCGGCTTCTGAAGTGCGGCAACAAACTCCTCGACGGTCTCGGTGCGCACGAAATCGCCCTCGGAACCATGCTCGGCGATCAGGGCATCGGTCTTCGCGATGCTGCGGTTGTGCAGGGCAACGGTGTGACCGTGGCGGGCGAAATTGCGGGCAATATTCGAACCCATGACGGCCAGGCCGGTGACGCCGATCTGAGCTCGGGGTGATTCGGTGCTAGTGGTTGACATGCTTACAGCTTTCCCTCTCGGTCCGCGGCTGTGAAATCCTGCGCTGTGCGCAGCCGAAAACGGTGCGGCCGCGACGCGCGTGAACATCAGACCGTGCATACAAAACACGGATGCAGATCACTTTAATTGCAGTGACCTGCATCCGTCTCGATACAGCTTCCGGCACAGCCGGAAGGTTCTCAGTGTTCAGTTGTCGAGCCGCAGCTCAGCGCAGGTATTACCGCTGATCGCGCTTCGGGCCGTCGAATCCGTCATAGCTACGACGGTCGGTGCGGCTGCGGAAGCCGCCACCGCTGGTCGAGGCTGCACGGTTGTCGCCGCCTTCGCGGTTTCCCTGGTATCCGCCGGAGGAGCGGTTGCCCTGGTAGCCGGTCGAGGGGCGGCTGTCGCGATCGCCGTACGAGCGGTTGTTGTCACGGCTGCCCTGGTATCCACCACCGGACGAACGGTTGCCCTGGTATCCGCCGCGGCTCTCGCCGTCACGGCTTCCCTGGTATCCGCCCGACGAGCGGTTGCCCTGGTAACCCGTCGACGGGCGGCTGTCGCGGTCTCCGTAGGACGGACGGCTGTCACGGTTGCCCTGGTAACCACCGCTGGAGCGATCACCCTGGTATCCACCACCGGACGAACGGTTGCCCTGGTATCCGCCGCGGCTCTCGCCGTCGCGGTTGCCCTGGTAGCCACCCGAAGAGCGGTTTCCTTGGTATCCGGTCGAGGGGCGGCTGTCGCGGTTGCCCTGGTAACCACCGCTGGAGCGATCACCCTGGTATCCGCCGCGGCTCTCGCCGTCGCGGTTGCCCTGGTAGCCACCCGAAGAACGGTTGCCTTGGTATCCACCGGACGAGCGGTTGCCCTGGTATCCGCCACGGCTTCCACCACGATCACCGAAGGAACGCTCGCCACGAGAAGAGCTCTCGCGCAACGGTTCTCCGGTCGGCTTCTTGGCACCGGTGATTCGAGCAAGTTCAGCAGAACCCGGGGTGACGGCAACGGCTGCGGCATTGACGCCGGCCATTCCGGTCAGCCGCTTGAACTGACGCTTCTGGTTGGGCAGCACGATGGCGACAACGGTGCCCTTCTCGCCGGCGCGAGCGGTACGACCAGCGCGGTGCAGGTAGTCCTTGTGGTCGGCCGGGGGATCGACGTGAACGACGAGGTCGATGCCGTCGACGTGGATTCCGCGTGCTGCGACGTCCGTTGCGACGAGGACCGGGGTGCGGCCGTTCTTGAAACGCTCGAGGACGCGGGTGCGCTGGTTCTGTGCCTTGCCGCCGTGAAGCGACTCGGCAGCGATGCCGACTGCGCGGAGGCGGTCGGTGATTCCCTCGCAACCGAGCTTGGTGCGGGCGAACATGATGGTGCGTCCGTCGCGGGCACCGATCTCGGCGAGGACTGAATCCTTCTGTCCACGATCGACGAGGAGGACGTAGTGCTCCATCGTGTCGACGCTTGCGCGGCCGTCTTCGGTGGAGTGGGTGACGTGGTTGGCCAGGAACTGACGAACCAGCGACTGGACCTCACGGTCGAGGGTTGCCGAGAACAGCAGACGCTGTCCGTCTGCGGGGGTCTCGCCGAGGATCGAGCGAACCTCGGGCAGGAAGCCCATGTCTGCCATCTGATCGGCTTCGTCGAGTGCGGTGATTTCCACCGAGTCGAGGATGCAGGTGCCCTGACGCAGGTGGTCGCCGAGACGACCCGGCGTTGCGACGAGGACGTCTACGCCGCGTCGGAGCTGATCGACCTGCTTGGCGAACGGCGTTCCACCGACAGCGGGACGAACCGTGAGTCCGAGTGCGCCGGCGTAGGAGTTGAGGGAGTCGACCACCTGGAAAGCAAGCTCACGGGTGGGGACGAGCACGAGTGCGCGGGGACGCTTGGCGGCCGGGCGATCTTCGTGGCGTGAGAGGCGGGTCAGCATCGGCAGGCCGAAGGCGAGGGTCTTGCCCGATCCGGTCTGTGCGCGGCCGAGAACGTTGGTTCCGGCGAGCGCGTCCGGGATGGACTGCGCCTGGATGGGGGACGGGACGGTGATGGAGTTGCGCGCCAATGCGGCAACAAGCTGCTCGGGCAGGCCGATCTCGGCGAAGGTGATACCCGGCTCGGTGGCGACTGCTTCTTCGGCAGCGGGGGTGTTGACGGTGGGGTCTTCGATGTTCTCGGAAGACGACATTTGGACAGCGTTGGTCACGCGGAAACCTCTCCGGACTACGGGCACGTCGCGGAGCGGAAGAAGCCATGCTGAAATACACGACACAGTTCGCAAAGGGACGAGCCAGGGCACATGTCACCTGGCAATCCGAACGCATACTGCGGGGAATTGGGCTGTGTGCCGTTATATGTTGACGGACCACGATGGTGGCCGTGATCCACTCTACGCCACCGGGGACACCGAAGTCAGGTAGCCCCGCCTGTGACCTGCACTACTACACGGGGTTACGCAGGTCAAGACTCAGTATGCGTTGAAAAGCAGTCGAAGTTCGGTGAGCCAGGGCACAGCCACCGCAACCGTGGGAACAACGAGAATCGCGACCGCCCCGAGATACGCAAAAACTGCGATGCGGGGATCTGCGTCGTCGGCCGAGAGGCGCTGCACCCGGATGAGCGTCGACGGCCCGCCCGCTGCCATTGCCCCGCGGGGTGCCGTCGATCCGGCACACGCGACAAGCGCCCGCGCGAGGGGAGTGGGACCGGTAGCCCGCACGGCTGAATCGTCGGCGAGCAACTCCACCAGGAGTTGTACCGATCCGAGCGCCGACTTGCTACGGACGAAGCGGGGGAACGCGTGATTGACGGCCGTGAAAGCCTCGAGGACCAGATCGTGACGAGCTCGCAGGTGGGAACGCTCGTGCGTCAGGATGGCTTTGACCTCGGCATGATCGAGGTTCTGCAGAGTGCCTTGACTGAGGACCACGCGTTGACGCAGACCTGGCAGGCAGTATGCGATCGGTTCGTCGACGTCCAGTACCCGCAGATCGGGTGTGCGTTCCACCGACGCGGGCATGGCGCAGTCGTCGAGAAGGTCCACCAACACGCGGTGACGTGCACGGCGACGTCGGGTTCTCACAGCGACCTGGATGATCGAGAAGATCAGCTTCGCGCCGATCAGAAGCGTCAGGGCAAAAACAACCACGTACAGAATCCACAGCGGGAGCCCGAGTGCATCGATTTCGGCGGTCGGGGCCGTCGTCGGCCTACCGTCAGCGCCGGGAACGAGCAGCTGGCTGGCAATGGCCAGGCCCGAGCTGAATGCCGACAACACCGCAGCAATTGCGACGGCTTGCCACAGAACCAACGCCGCGCGTGGAGCGCGGTAAGGCCACGTGGAGCGGCTCAGGAGTGCGGGAACCGGACCGGCCAGCAACAAGGCAAGCAGTCCGAAAACCAGTGCAGTAGTGGCGTTCATGTCCTACACATCATGCACGACGAAATCAGTTCGGCCTAGAAATTCCGGGCTGCGCAGCCTTTTTCGCGGACTCGCGCACCTCGAGGGCAGCGAGCGCCTCGCGGAGAGCATCGGCTTCGTCAGCATTGACCTGTCCCACGAAGTGGACGAGCGCCGCAGCGCGACCGCCGGACTCCGGAGCCTGGGCCAGCGCGTCGACCATCAGACTCGCGACCAGTTCTTCGCGCTTATTGACGGGAAGATAGCGATGTGCGCGATCGTCACGCTGCTGAATCACCAGATGCTTCTTCGCCAGGCGCTGCAGAACGGTCATTACCGTCGTGTACGCCAATTCGCGATGCGTCGCGAGTGCTTCATGCACCTGTCGCACAGTTTGCGGTTCCGATGTGGACCACAAATGATCCATCACCGCGCGTTCGAGTTCACCTAGACCTGCCATTCTTCGATTCTACGGACTTCCACGACGAAATACGTACTACTGGTAGTAGTAACCACCTCGGTGGGGGTGTGGTATTGGCCATAGTGATCTGCGTGACGGTTACGGTGGTGTGAGACGACGGAATTCCCGACAATGACGATGCCCGATAATTGCAAGCCAACAGTCGATCCGCAGAAAGTAGCCGCACGTAGATGACGATCGACAGTTCGCCGGGCACCGAAGAATCGACATCACGGGCGCGGGTAGTCACGCAGAAAGCTGTCGGCATCATCCGTTTCGGCATTCGCGACGCACCGTTGACGGTCGTTCTACTTCTCACCATGTGGATCGTGGGTGCCGCAACCGGCAGCCTCGTTCACGGACCGTCCCGCGATCTCGAGCACACGATCGGTGCCGGAATGGGCTCGATCCAGCACGGCCGCATCTGGACTCCGCTCACGTCCGTGCTGTGGGCAGGAAACCTGCTCGGGTACCTCGGCGCGACCGTGCTCCTGATCGCAGTCGCCGCACCCCTCGAACGCCGAATGGGAACGATCAAGCTTGCGATCGCCGGCGCAAGCACTCAAATCTTGGGAGTCCTGCTCGGGCTCGGCTGGGCGTCGTTTGCGAAGGTGTTCGATTCCAGTTGGGGATTCCGCCTCCACGTGGGCTCCGCGGTCGGAGCCAGTGCATGGATCGTCGGCGCTGCGATGGCCGCCAGCTCGAACATGGGCACCCTGTGGCGCCGTCGCATTCGCGTCGGAACTTTGGCGTTGACGATCACTTTGGCCTTGTTCAGTGGTCAGCTGCAAGACGTCATCCGATTCTTTGCCGCTGTGGTGGGTTTGGTGATCGGACAGTGGATCGTCGGACGATCGGCGCGCGGTGAGCGCATCGCCGGGACACAGCGAGAGGGTCGCGTCCTGGTCGCCATCGTCGTCGCGGCGAGTGCGATCGGCCCGATGATCGCCGCATTGTCCCCGCAGGCGGTCGGCCCACTCGCGGTCCTCCGTGACCTCTTCCGCGGAGTTCCCTGGACTGTCGCCGAGGTTCGAGAACTGTGCGAGGAGTCCTCGTCGGATCCGGACTGCCGACGAGGACTCCTCGAGCTCAGACTCTCCGGTATCGGCCCGACTCTGCTCTCGCTGATGCCGTCGATCTTCGTTCTCGTGTTGAGTGACGGGCTCCGTCGTGGCCGCAGATTCGCCTGGATTGCGACAGTGTGTGCTCAGGTAGTCCTACTCGTCCTCTCGATCGGGAACTTCGTCATCCGGTTCGTCGACGCCGTCGACAGTGACAGCTTGTTCTACGGAATCAGCGATCCGAACGTGTACCGAACTCTGGTGCCGTTCCTGACACCGCTCTTCGTACTGATCCTGCTGATCGCGACACGTCGATACTTCGACGTCGCGGCCCCGGCCAAGACATACCGACGTCTCGGTGCTGCGATCGTGACCTTGCTCGCGGTCCTCGCCGTGATCTACGTCGGCGGCGGAATGCTCGCCAGGCACGGGTTCGATCGCGAGCCAACCGTAACGATGTTGCTCGCGGACTTCCCTCAGCGCCTTGTACCGCCCGTGTACCTGCAGTTGATCGATCCGCGTCTGCTTCCCGTGGACATCGAGTCGACGTTGCTCTTCGAGTGGACCGGCGTCGTGTTCTGGGGCGTCGCCGCCGTGTTGGTGTTCGTGAGTTTCCTCAAGCCGGTCAAGACCGCCGATCCCAAAGCCGCCGAACGAGCGCGATCCATGTTGATCGCCGGTACCGGCAGCCCCTTGTCCTGGATGACGACCTGGAAGGGAAACACATACTGGTTCAGCGCGGACGGTTCGAGTTACGTCGCGTATCGCGTCATCGCCGGTGTTGCTCTCACAACCGGTGATCCGGTCGGTCCTCCAGATCGCATGCGCACGGCGATCGAGGAGTTTGCCGAGTTCGCTTCGTCGAACGGTTGGATTCCCTGCTTCTATTCAGTGACCGACGACGCCCGAAGCATCACTGATTCCATGGGCTGGAGCGGCCTGCAGGTCGCCGAGGAAACCGTGCTCGACCTCGGACAGGTCGCGTTCACAGGAAAGCGGTTCCAGGATGTGCGAACAGCACTGAACCGCGCGAAGAAGTCCGGGATCACGGCCGAGTGGATTTCCTTCCCTCATGCACCTCTCGCGATCAAGGATCAGATAGTTGCGATCTCGGAGGAATGGGTGGCGGACAAGGGGATGCCCGAGATGGGATTCACCCTCGGCGGACTCGACGAGGTCGACGACGAACAAGTGCGGTGCCTGATCGCCGTCGACGAGGATCGCACCGTGCACGGTGTCACGTCGTGGCTACCGGTGTACCGCGACGGCAAAGTCGTCGGGTGGACACTCGACTTCATGAGGCGACGCTCCGAAGGATTCCGTCCCGCGATGGAGTTCCTCATCGCCTCCGCTGCACTGAAATTGGAGGAGGAGGGCGTCGAGTTCCTCAGTCTGTCCGGTGCACCGTTGGCAACAATCGCCGGTGACTCCGAGAGGAATGCGAACGAACCGGAGGCCACGACTTTCTCGGCGATGATGGACAGCGTGCTCGACCTACTCGGTCGCACCCTGGAACCGGTGTACGGATTTCGTTCGCTGTTGGCCTTCAAATCGAAGTTCCAGCCGCGGTACGTGCCGATGCACATGACCTTCGCCGATCCAGCCGCGTTGCCGAGCATCGGGAACGCGGTCGGACGGGCGTACCTGCCAACCGTGACGATCGGTCAGGGATTCAAACTTGTTCGGACGATTCTGGGTCGCTGATTCGCGATCGTCACGCAGGCTTTGCCGGCCCGCCGACGGCGCCGAACACGTGCCGGGTACCGATCGGAACGATCAGCGGCCGATCCGAGACGGGATCGTCGATGACCGCAGCTTCGAGACCGAACACCTCGAGCAGAAGTTCCGCGGAAATGATGTCCTTGGGGACACCAGAAGCGACGACGGCGCCGTCGCGCATCACGATCAGATGATCGCTGTATCTGACCGCGAGATTGAGGTCGTGCAGAACCATCACCACGGTGCGCCCCATTTCCTCGTGGAGTTGATCCACCAGGTCGAGGACTTCCATCGAGTGCGCGAGGTCCAGATAGGTAGTCGGTTCGTCGAGAAGCAGAATGTCGGTTCCCTGGGCGAGAGCCATCGAGATCCAGGCCCGCTGGCGCTGACCGCCGGACAATTGATCGACGGGTCGATCGGCGAGATCCGAGACACCGGTCAGCTCCAGCGCTTCGGCGACCTCGCCCTCGTCGTCCGCGGACCACTGCCTGATCCACGACTGGTGCGGGTGGCGCCCACGTGAGACCAGATCGGCGACCGTGAGTCCTTCGGGCGCAACCGGAGTCTGGGGGAGCATTCCGAGCACCCGTGCGACTTCCTTGGTCTTCATCGAACTGATCGCCTTGCCGTCCAGGACGACCGATCCGCCCTTGGGCTTGAGCAGACGACCGAGCGCACGCAGGAGCGTCGACTTGCCGCAACCGTTGGGGCCGATGACCGTCGTGATCACGCCGGTAGGGATCTCGAGATCGAGTCCGTCGACGATGATGCGGTCCCCGTACCCGAGCGTCAGGTTCTTGGCGACGAGACGCGAAGGAGTATCGGTGGACTGGGCGATGGTGGTCATGCTGTGACCTTCCGATTGTTACGAACCAACAGGTAGAGCAGGAACGGACCACCAAGTGCGGAAGTCACGATTCCGACGGGGAGTTCCACAGGCAGAATTGTTCGAGCGATGACGTCGCTGCCGACCACCAGTACAGCACCGGTCAGCGCGGACGCCACGATGGGCGGGCCGGCAGAGCGCACCAGACGCATGGCGACCTGTGGCGCAGCCAGGGCGACAAAGCCGACCGGACCTGCTGCGGCGGTTGCGATGGCGGCCAGCGCCACGGCGGAGAGCAACAGCTTGGCCTGGGAGGATTGCAAGCGAACACCGAGTGAGGTTGCGTTGTCGTCGCCCAACCGCAGTGCTCCCATGGTGAACGAAGCGATCACCGCGTAGCCGCCGACTACTGCGACGGCGATGGCGACCGGCCACATCTGATTCCAGGTGGCACCGTTGAGTGAACCGTTGAGCCACACCTGTGCGCGAGAAGCGTCGTTGATGTCCGCCGAGATGAGGAGCCATCCCGTCGCTGCCACCAGCATGGCGTTGATGCCGATACCGATCAGGATGAGGCGGAACCCCTCGACGCCCTTGCGCCACGCCAGGGCGTAGATCACCACTGCTGTCAGTAGGCCGCCGCAGAGTGCAGCCAACGGAATCCCCAGTGTGGCAAGCAGTCCCACGAACGACCCGCCACCACCGAGCACGATGAGAGCAACCGCGGCAGCACTCGATCCGGCCGTGATTCCGAGGATGTCGGGGCTGGCGAGGGCGTTGCGAGCGATCGTCTGGGTGACCGCACCGGCAATGCCGAGTGCCATACCGATGAAGAGTGCGGTGAGCGATCGAGGAAGTCGGAGGTCGAAGACGATCAGGTTCTGTGTCTTGCTTCCATTACCGAGCAGGACGGAAATGACATCGGGGATCGAGATCGGATAGTCGCCGCGTCCGATGTTGATGCAGAGCAGAAGGAAGAGTGCGACCGCGAGGGCAATGCACACCGACACCGCGAGTGGACGGTAGACCAGCGAGAATCCACCGATACGAATCGACTTACGTGAGGGGACGGTCCGGGGGAGTACCCGGAGTTCTTGCTTGAGCGTCACAGACTTGCCAACTTCCTGCGGCGTACGAGAGCGATGAAGAACGGGGCGCCGAAGAGGGCCAGGATGATTCCGACCTGCAACTCGCCGGGGCGCACGACTACGCGACCGATGATGTCCGCGGTGATCAGCATGACCGCACCGAGCAAGCCCGCGTACGGGACCAGCCAGCGGTAGTCGGGTCCGGTGATGGCCCGGGCCACGTGGGGGACCACCAATCCGATGAACGCGATAGGTCCACACGCTGCGGTCGCGGCGCCGGTCAGCAGGGTGATCGCGATGATGCCGAGTGTGCGACTGAACGCGATGTTCGTTCCCAAGGCTTTTGCGACGTCTTCACCCAAGCTGAGGACATTGAGACCAGGCGTACTTGCCAGGGCGATGACCAATCCGAGTATCAGGAAGGGGAGGACCTGCCAGAGAACGTCGAACCCGCGACCGGACACCGACCCGACTACCCAGAAACGGTAGGCGTCCAGGCTCGTCTGGTCGAGGATTATCACGGCGTTGGTCATGGCTTGCAGGAAGAACGCGACGGCCGCGCCCGCCAGAGCCAGACTCAGAGGACTCGCGCCGCCGTTTCCGATGGAGGACAAGCCGAAGACGACGATGCTGGCGACGAACGATCCTGCAAACGCGAACCAGAGGTACTGACTCGGTGCGGTGAAGCCGAAGAGATAGATCGCCATGACTACGAAGAAAGCCGCGCCGGCGTTGAGGCCGAGTAGTCCGGCATCTGCCAACGGGTTACGCGTGTGTCCCTGAATCAGGGCGCCGGCGATACCGAGTGCGATGCCGACGACAAGACCCAGGATGGTCCGCGGAGCGCGCAACGTTCGCACGATGATGTCCGTCTGGGTGCCGTCCGAACTGAAGATGGCGTGGAAGATCTCGGCAAACGTCAGCGGACGTGCGCCCACCGCGATGCTCGCGAGCATGACGAGCGCGAGAAGAACCGTGAGCACCGCGAGACCGATCAGCCGGCGTCGACGAGTTGCCCCGACGCTGTTGTCGCGCGCGAGTTCCTCGAACCCTTCTTCGCGCGCCGTGCTTTCACGGACCACCTCGATACCGGTTCGATCGAACGGCCTGCGCAGAGCCCGGCGAACACCGATGGGCTGCTTTGTCTTCGCGTCACGCGTGACCAGACCTACCCATCCCTTTCCCGAGGTCCGGCCTGTGGCACCTTCGCGGAATCCCAGGTTCCACACGAGGAGACCAACGGCAATGGCTATTGCCGTCCCACCGAATACTGCGCGGTCGGCTTCGCCGCCACCGTTCTCGTCTCGGAGCGACTGAACGACGTACCAGCCGACGAGCAACGGAAGCAGGAACACCCCCGCGTCGAAAATCCCAGCTAGAACACGCATTCGGACAGGAGCCGGGCCGCGCGGCACTATGCGCCGTCCGTACGTCTCGCTGGGTCCTCGGGGATGTCCGTTCCCGAGCGGTTTGATCATCGTCACTGGCGGTTCGAGCTCCTGGTCTTTGTGCGCAGGGAATCCGCATCTTAGGTTACGGAACCCTATGTGGGTGTGCTCCCTGCGGGGCAAGTTCCTGTGAATATGCGGTGCCCAGCGTCACAGTTCTTTACTCTTGAATTATGGTGAGGCTAACCTACATTAAGAACCACAAGACAACTTCGGCCGATTGGAGTGCACGGTGACAATCACCTTGACCACCCAGCATGCGGATGTTCGTGAATTCGAACTCCGGTCGAACGCATTGAGCCGCACCAGCGTTCGCCTACGAGCACTCAACCCTGACTACCCGCGCGTCTACGCGGTTGCCGCCATGTCAGGTGAAGGCAAACGGCGTTGGTGGCAGTTGAGTGAAGGCTTGTGCGGGGATCGGGTGCATCAGATGTTCGCCCGCTCGCTCCAGGATCTCGACAGTGCCGAAGCTGCGGCGATACAGGTCGCAACATCACTGATTCACGCTGTGGTCGGCAGGGTTGCCGCATCGATCGTCTCCGAAGGTGCCGCTTGGGATCCAGGCCTCGAGAACCTGTTCATCCACATGGACAGCGACGGCGGTATCGACTGGGCCGGGGTGATCGACGAAACTCTGCGAGTTGCGCCGAACGGACGGGAGTCCGGCAGTGACGGCGTCGTCGACATGCCGTGCGAAGAAGCGCTCCTCGTCTGGACCGCGCACCGTTGCCTGACCTCGCTACGGGCGATCTACGACGCCGTCTCCAGGTGTGCGCCCGTCGACCAGTTCAGATTCTGGGGCTTGGTAGGGGAGTCGATCCTGGGCGCAGCGGCATATGTCCCCATCTTGGCCGGCGGGGGCGAATCAGCCGCTCAGCGCCGCGGGCAGGGGCTGCTGGACGCTTTTGTCGCCGCCGGACTGCCCGTGCGTGCACGCCGCAAGGTCTCGCTACGTCCTCGTTGGAACCAGTTCGACGAAGGGCTTGCTAAATTAGGTCAGCCTTGCCTATGATTGTGGAACACCGCGCGGAGAGCTACACCCCGCGAGAGTGACGAAACTGCCGGACCGCGCCGGAGTCCTGAGGGCTGCAGAGACTCCCGGTCCTTCCCACGGCGGGTTTCACATCGAATGATGTGAAACCCGCCGGTTCTTTTTCCAGACCTGATTCCAAGCTCGAGTTACCTCTCGTGTAATCAGGT
>NZ_LNAK01000134.1:748955-854039 GCF_001445685.1 Rhodococcus sp. KB6
AGATGGCATGGTCGACACTGCTGAGACCGCAGAGATGATGAAACGGCTCGGAACGGGCTTCGACGCCACCATCGGCCTGGAATACACCGAACTGAGCCCAGATCGCGTGCGGGCGCAATGGACCGTCAAGCCCACGCTGCACCAGCCCGCCGGGATACAGCACGGGGGTGTGTACTGCTCGGTGGTGGAGTCTCTCGCCAGCGTCGGTGGCACCGTGTGGCTGGGTGAGCGAGGACACGTGGTCGGAGTCAACAACAACACCGACTTCCTGCGCGCAACGCGGGAGGGCACTCTCACCGCTGAAGCCACCCCGATTCATCGCGGACGCACCCAGCAACTCTGGGAAGTTCGCATCACCGACGAGAACGACCGACTCGTTTCCAAGGGACAGGTTCGCCTCGCGAACATCACCGAGGTGGCGAAGATCGGAAACTGACAACACGGCAGTCGATCGAATGACGGAGGGCAGCTGTGGAGTTGAACTCCACAGCCGCCCTCCGCCGGTCACTCAGGTGTTGATCAGCCGGCGGCCTTCTGCTGCTTGCCGGCAGCCTTCTTGGCTTCGCCATTCGAAGCGCTGCCGGACTCCGTCGCTTCCTTGTTTTTCTTCTCCAATTCGCCCATCGCGTTTCGCGCGAAGACCTGCTGCTCGGTGGACGCCATCTGAGCACGGCCACGCCCGAAGAACGTCACCGCCCATGACAACAGCGTCGAGGCACGGGAACGGAATCCGACGAGGTAGAGGAGGTGAATTGCCAGCCAGGCAACCCACCCGATGAAGCCGCTGATCTCGAGCTTGCCCACCTTGGCTACCGCGCTGAAGCGCGAGATCGTTGCCATACTGCCCTTGTCGAAGTACTTGAACGGAACTCGTTCCGACGGGGACTTGCCGTCCAGTGACGCTTTGATCTGCTTGGCCGCGTACTTGCCACCCTGCATGGCAACCTGAGCCAATCCGGGCAGCTTGTCGAGCGACATCATGTCGCCGATGACAAAGACGTTGGGGTGCCCGGGCAGAGACAAGTCGGGATTGACCATGACGCGGCCAGCGCGGTCGGTTTCTCCGCCGCTCTGTTCTGCGAGCTGCTTGCCGAGGGGGCTGGCCTGCACGCCGGCGGACCACACCTTGCACTGCGACTCGATACGGCGAAGCGTGCCGTCCTTCTCCTTGATGATCAGACCGTCGTTGTCCACGTCGGTGACCATCGCGTCGAGCTGGATCTCGACGCCGAGCTTCTCGAGCGTCTCGGCAGCCTTGCGGCTGAGCTTCCCGCCGTACACGGGCAACACGGCAGGGGCGCCGTCGAGGAGCACGACGCGCGCTTCACGAGGATCGATCTTGCGGAACGCGCCGTCCAGCGTTCGACGGGAAAGCTCGGCGATCTGCCCGGCCAACTCCACGCCGGTGGGGCCGGCGCCGACAACGACGAAGGTGAGCAAGCGCGCACGCTCGGCGGGATCGTCCGACAGTTCGGCCTGTTCGAAGGCCCCGAGGATTCGTCCGCGCAGTTCGAGGGCGTCGTCGATCGTTTTCATTCCGGGGGCGAACTCCGCGAACTGGTCGTTGCCGAAGTACGACTGACCGGCACCGGCTGCCACGATCAGACTGTCGAACGGCGTAACAGTGACGCGTTCGAGCAGGCGCGAGGTCACGGTCTGATTCTCGAGATCAATGGTCTCGACCTCACCGAGCAGTACCTGTGCGTTCTTCTGCTTGCGCAGCACCAGTCTCGTGGCGGGAGCGATGTCACCGACCGAGAGGATGCCGGTCGCAACCTGATAGAGGAGCGGCTGAAACAGATGGTGGGTTGTACGCGCGATCATCGTGATGTCGGCATCGGCTTTTTTGAGAGCCTGAGTGCCGAACAATCCTCCGAAGCCGGAACCGATCACCACTACGCGGTGGCGGTGCGGTTCAACCGACTGGATGCTCATTCCGTACTCCTCGAGTTCTAGGCGACAGTCCTACGGTAGTCCCACCGCGGCCGAGCTTCTCTGCGAGCAGTTCGACGCGCGCCGGTGTGTCCGAATCGATCAAGCGGCCTCGAGGGTGATCACTCCCGAGGTGATCGGCTTGGCCGGACCCCGGGGTGATCACCACTTTGTCGAGGTGTCGGCTACTGGCGGACGGACAAGATGAACAGTGCGATGCACCCGCCGACGAAAACCAGGATCGACAGGGCCACCGAGGCATACCCGACACCCACTCCAATTGCTGCCCAGTCCATGTGCCCAACCTCTCTTACGGTGTAATCCGGGATTCAGATCACATCTGCCTAGAGACATCACACCTCATCTGTCCCAACTTTCGAAACCCGGCACGCCCAACCGTTGACATGCAAGTAAATGCTTGCATATTGTGAAGTTGTGAACGACCGGATGAATGCAGCCTTCAAAGCACTGGCCGATCCCACACGAAGGCTTCTCCTGGACCGCTTGTTCGTAGCCAACGGTCAGTCGCTCGGCGAGCTGTGCGACAGCCTCGACATGAGTCGGCAAGCTGTCACTCAACACCTCACCATGCTCGAGGACGCCAATCTGATCAGCACGGTCCGACAGGGGAGGGCAAAGCTTCACTATCTCAATCCCGTTGCGCTCGAGGAGATTCGAGAGCGGTGGATCAACAAGTTCGAGGTACCGCGCCTTCGTGCGCTCAGTACCGTCAAAAAAATCGCGGAGGAAGCCATGACCGACAAGCCCAGTTTTGTGTACGTCACCTACATTGCGAGCACGGCGGACAACGTCTGGAAAGCGCTCACCGACGCACAGGCCACCGCAGAGTATTGGGGACACAGCAACGTCTCCGACTGGCAGCCGGGATCGACCTGGGAGCACCGCCGGATCGACGGTTCGAACATTGCCGATGTAGTCGGCACCGTAGTCGAGAGCAACCCTCCGTCGAGGTTGGTCACCACCTGGGCTGATCCGAACGGCGAACCGGGCGTCGACATCTCTCGGGTGAGTTTCGACATCGAAGCCTTCGGCGCGATCGTGCGACTGACCGTCAAGCACACCGATTTGGCGGACGAATCGGCTCGCATGGAGGTGGCCGGCGGATGGTCGGCGGTGCTGTCGAATCTGAAGTCCTACCTCGAGACCGGAAATACTCTTCCGGTGGCGCCGTGGGAGATGCCGGTCGGTTGACGGTTGTCGACCGGGACAAACGAGTCCCCTGAACAGGAGGAGATCGCCGTACGTTTGTCCGAACAGTCGGCCCAGTCCGGACTCAAATTCGCATAACCGTCAAATATCGGCGCGTTCAGTCTGTAAAGTTGCCAGAAGGATGCTAGCGTTTTGCCCGACATCGAGTGAGGACGACCTCGTCTCGGACGCATGGGAGAAACGCTATGGGCGGCGACGCTTTTCAGAATGTTCCAGTTGATCGACGCAAGTTCGTCAAGACAGTTCTAGCGGCCTCGGCGGTAACTGTGCCAGTCGTGACGTCGATCAGCCTCGGTGGTGCGGCGCCGGCCTTCGCAGCCGGTGACACGCCGAATCTTTCCGGAGCGCCAAGTCGTGGCCAGCAGAATCCGAATCAACCAGGCGGCGAGCAACCAGGCGGGAATCAGCCCGGTGGTAATACTCCGGGAGGGAATCAGCCGGGCGGAAACGAGCCGGGCAATCCCGGATCATCGGGAAGTTCGGGACCGTCCGGAAGTTCCACAGGTTCCGGATCAACCGGTAGCTCGTCAGGTTCGGGTGGAACGACGACCGCCAAGCCCACCGGGCCGACAGCGCCGACGGAGCCGACCGTCCCGACTGTGCCAACCGTACCGACGGTACCGACCACTCGCACCGAGCCGACCTTCCCGACCCCTCCGACCCAGCCGACGAATCCCACGGAACCTACGTAGCCGACACGACGCGACTGGTTCCGAGGGGGAACACCGACGATGACAGAGTTCGACGTCGCGCTACACCGCGCTCTGAAGAAGTTTCAGAGCGCGGGGTCGGTTCAGGTGAAGGAGACTCCGCCACACGGAGAACCGGCCGATCTGACTGTCGCTATCGCGACCTACGACGATTTCGACGGCGCGTACTTCACGATCCACTCGATCTTGGTCCATCATCGCGAGGTTCTGGACAGAGTCGAATTCGTCTTGTTGGACAACAACCCCGAGGGGTTGCCGGCGCCGATGCTCGAATCGTTTGCCGGTTACATCGGTCGGTTCCGCTACATCCCGTTCACCGACGTTCGATCGACTGCGGTGCGGGACGTCCTGTTCCGCAAGGCCACCGGAAAGTATGTCCTTGTCCTCGACTCTCACGTGATCTTGGCACCGGGATCGTTGTCGGCGTTGCTGGCGTATTTCGATGCGGACCCGGAAACCGACGATCTGATCCAGGGACCGATGCTCTCCCAGGATTCCTCGCACATCGCGGCCACCCACATGGACCCCAAGTGGCGCAACGGGATGTTCGGCTCGTGGGGAGTTGATCCGCGAGCGAAGCAACACCCTGACGTGCCTTTCGAGATCGTCATGCAGGGCCTCGGCTCATTTGCCTGCAGGCGTGAGGCATGGCCGGGATTGAACTCGCACTTCACCGGATTCGGCGGTGAAGAGGGATACATCCACGAGAAGTTCCGGATCAACGGCGGAAAGGTCGTCTGCCTTCCGACATTTGGTTGGCACCATCGATTCGAGCGCCCGGCCGGTGTCCCGTATCGAATAAACTGGGAAGATCGTGTTCACAATTACCTGCTCGGTTGGAGTGAGGTCGGATGGGATCTCGACTCACTCCATCGTCAGTTCTCCAGGTACCTCGGTGATTCGTATCCCGAGATTCGTCACCGTGCCGAGCTGAGCGTCCAGCGACCCGAGTTGGTCTTCGGTGGGGTGGTCGTTCTCAGCGACGACGGCCGAGTCGCTCCGTGGCGTTCATGCCTGGCGGAGGCCGAGTCGATCGAACTGACCGTTCACCGTGCCATTCCGGCGGAGGACGACGGTCCGGATGGGTGGAGGACGGCCTCTGCGTTCGTCGCCGGACTCGACAAGGCAATTCTGCTGGGCTGGAAGTCGGTGGTTTTTCTGGACGAGGCGCGCGTGATCGAACCCGCGGTTATGTACAAGCTACGGAACATCGTCGACGACCTCCCCGCCGAAGCCGATACGGCTGTCATCCACGCACACGGCGAAGATCTGGTCGGAGCTGCACTGATTGTTCGCGCGGCGACATACGGAACTTTGCGAGACGAACTCTCACGAAGGATCAACGGACCCGTGCCGTCCGACTTCTCACTGGCGGCTTATCTGCTCGAGCGAGGCGCAGTCGACGTTGTGCTCGATCGCCCACTGTCGCCTGTCCGAGTAGGGGGAGAACCCAACCCCGTTGTCGAGGATTCTCAGTCGGACCTCGGTGTTGCCGTCGTGAATCTCGATCTTGACATCGACAGATGGAAAGCGTCCTGGCATAGATTCATTCGCTTACCGCGCGTAACAGCGGTGGAAAGAGTGTCGGCTTTCGAGGACGCGATGAATCAGGACGCGGCCTTCACCGTCTCGTGGCGTCGTGCGCTCGCTCGGGCGACTGAGAAGGGCTGGGATTCGGTCCTCATCGCTGCTGACGACGTCAGTTTGCTGGATGCCGCCGCATCGATCCTTGGCCATGCCCGCGAAGAGTTGGATCACGGCGATTGGGATGTCGTCCACCTCGGACACGACCCGAAATCGAGGGACGGAGCTCTGCTCGACGGTTCGGCACTCTTGCGCACCAGTCCTGAGAACTGTGGCGTCCACGCCGTTCTCGTACATTCGCGCGCCTTCGAGCGAATTCTCGATGAGATTGCGGATCCGGAGTCAGATCCCGAAGCATTCGGACAATGGGCGGGTCACTACCGAACTCTGGGCGACTACCTGGTGGATGCGAGTGCCGGGGGAGCGCTCACGTGCCTGACGCTGTCGCCCGGCATCGCCTCCACACGCAGCCTGATTCGTTCGGGCGCAATCGAATCCGAATACTCACGACGCTTCGCACTGTGAGACCACCACCGAAACGAAATCGGATTCGCTGAATCAAGGAGATATCTTGACCGAACTACTCGAAGGTGTGAGACCGCAACGCTCTCAGACGGTGGAGAGCAACGATCTCACCGACGGTGTTGTGCTGTACGACAGTTCCAGCGAGGTTGCCCATCACCTCAACCCGGTCGCGACGTTGGTGTGGGAACTGTGTGACGGCCGGACCGTCAGCGAAATTGTCCAGGCCGTGGCAGAAGTGCTCGAGATCCCTGACGACGAGGCGAAGTCGGTAGTCAACGAGACGTACGGACAGCTGAGCACCTCTCGTCTGCTGGTGTGAGAATTCCGTGACAGGCAACCACGTACCACAATTCCGGGCGCATTACCTTTGGGTTGACGCGATTGTGCGCGGTTTCCGCATACCCGAGGTCGGTGTCGTCGAGCATCGGATTGCCAGCCCGTGGCCTGCGGACAACAACGTCGAAGTTCGGATTCAGCGGAATCGAGCGACATTCGGTCGCTGGGACGTCACCATCGAATCGACCATCAGCGGCAGCCGTGAAACGCTGATCGGTCTGGACGGTCTCCAGCTCGCGGAGAGCGTGTACCGCACGGTGCACCGGGATGTCATGACGGCCGCGCACGCCCGACATTGGACACGCCTGCACGCCGCTCTGGTCGACTGCAACGGTGTGAGAGTGGCGATCGCCGGGCATTCCGGGGCGGGCAAGACCACCTTGGCGCTCGCCCTTGCCTTACGGGGTGCACAACTGCGTGCTGACGAAGGCGTCTTCATTCGTGGTACCGAAGCTGTGGGCTTACCACGGCGGGTCCACCTCAAAGCCGGTACGTTCGACGTCCTCCCGGAGATCAAAGCGCACGATTCGCTGTATCTTCCGTACGCCCCGCCGGTGTGGGCGTTGGACCCGTCAACCTTGCCTGCTGAACGAAACGTCAGCTCGGCGGTTCGCGGAATCGATCTGGTGCTGATCCTCGATGGATGGGACGAGGGGCCGACTCGACTCGCTCCGATGCCCGTACCCCAAGCGATACAGTCGCTAGCCGAGCAATCCGCACTGTGGTCCGACAACCACGGATTGACCCTGAGAAACATCGCTGCTCTACTCTCGAATGCCCCGTGCTACAGACTGATTCGACATCACGGCGATACCGGCGCCGACACCGTGGAGGAACTGGTGGCGTCATGCGTGACACCCGGTACCTGATTTCCATGTTGAAACCCGAGTGTGGGGCCGACGTCATCCGCTTGTGTTCGCAGCAGGATTGGCCCAGAGTCATCGACGCCGCTGTAAGGCACAAGGTATTGCCGCTGCTCGCCTCCCGAGCGGTCGAGGCCGGCTTCGCATCGGTCCTACCTGCGAGCTTCGCGGAAATGCTGTCGGAATCCTCGGCCACCGCATCGAGTCCGGAATTGACGCTGAGCCTTGTCCATCACCGAAACACCATAAGGATCTCGGACCTCGACGCGCAGCGAGTGGAACTGCAAGAGTTGTTACACAGCAACGGATTTCCGACGGTTGCACTGAAGGGTGCCGCCCTTCTCGAGCGAAAAATCTGGCCGAACCCGGCAGCTCGACGGATGACGGACATCGACCTTTTGGTCGTCGACCCTGCACATGCCGTTCCGGCCAACGACGCGATCCTCGATTTCGGCTACCGAATGGTCCGCCCCGACGAAGTGGACTCCGACTCCATCGATCACGACGATCATCAGGAACCGGCACTCCTTCGCGACGACCGTCATGGCTCCGTCGAAATCCATTCGCACTTACTTCCGAGGTTCGCCCGTCACGCGCTGACCCGGGAGGCCGCAGTCCGAGGAATCAGCGCGGAGGCGGAAGAATCCCGCCTTGCGATGGCCGACGTGACGCTGCACGTCATCGCTCACGCGCGGCTTGCCGATCGGGCCTTGATTCGAGCCGATTTGTCGTTGAACAGTGTCTTCGACGTGGGGTACCTGCTCACTTCCGAACCGGAACTCGCTGTGACGCTCTCCAGACGCCAGTTGCCACGCGATGTCCGTCGGGCGGTGAACGTCCACTGGGCGGCGGTGGAATCGATCTTCGGCGTCAGTACCGGAATGACGACCATCTCGGCGCGTTGGTGGTGGCGATGGACGCTGTGGTTGGCGGATCGCCCACGCCTGCACTCGCTCTACCGCGATCTGGTCATGGTGCCGCTCTTTCTCGACCGTGATCGGCTTTCCATCCGGGACGGGCGCGACCTACGTGGATGGGACTTGGCCCGCTCACGCGTGTCCCACTTCGTCCGTCGTGCGAGGACTGCCGTCGAAGATGCCGGGGGAGCGGCGTGAAAGTACTGATCACGGGCGGAGCGGGATTCATCGGAAGCACCGTAGCGTCGAAGTGCGTCGACGCCGGGATCGATGTCGTGATTCTCGACAACCTGCTGACCGGCCGCGCCGAATTTGCGCACAGATTCCCGTTCTACTGCGGCGACATCGCGGACGAGAAACTGCTCGACAAGGTATTCGCAGATCATTCCGATATCGATGCGACAGTTCACTGTGCGGCCTTGATCGTGGTCGGAGATTCCGTGAGTAGCCCGGCACGGTACTACGAGAACAACGTATCCAAGTCGCTGACGCTGGTATCGAGTGTCCTTCGGAACGGGTGTGAGCGCTTCTTGTTCAGTTCCTCTGCGGCGGTGTATGCGCCGAGCGACGGTGGGTGTGTCGACGAACGCTGGGGGATCGCACCGCAGAGTCCCTATGCGCACAGCAAGGCTCAGTTCGAAACGATGCTCGACGACATTGCGGCGGCCACTGAATTATCGGCGATATCTCTACGCTACTTCAATCCGGTCGGGGCAGATCCGGAGCTGCGAAGTGGTACACCATCGGCACACCCGACCCACGCACTCGGAAAGCTGTTCGAATCATATTCGACAGGAACGCCTTTCAGGGTTACGGGAACGGATTGGCCGACGCGCGACGGATCCGGAGTGCGTGATTACGTTCATGTCTGGGACCTTGCAGACGCTCATGTTCGAGCACTGGAAAGGTTCGACCGGGTCACCGCTGAATCATCACGCATGACTGTGGTCAATCTGGGCAGCGGGCGGGGGACGACGGTGTGGGAATTGGTACACACATTCGAGAACGTGCTCGGTGAAGATATCGACGTGGTCGCTGCCGGCCGACGCACCGGTGACACTGCCGGCGCTTATGCGTCGAACGATCGTGCGTTGCGACTACTCGGGTGGGTTCCGACATTCACCCTGGAACAGGGGATCGAGGACACCGCGCGGTGGCTGGCAGTGCGGCCGCACCTGCTCAACTCGGTGTAGCCGAACGTCAGCCCGTCGGGTCGTCGTCAACGGTGATGTTGTTGCTACGTAGCCAGAAGGTGGCGTCCGGATTCCACCCGGCGAGCACAGTGGCCCCCGCGTTGGCCGAAAACGGGATCGCGACACCTGGCGTGGTCAGATAAGCCATCATGGTCAGGTGCACGGCGTCGTAATCCGCGGACACCGAAACCCAGTCCGGAATGAACCAGTCACGGTATTCACCGGTCGTGTCGTACCACACGGAGCGACGTGAAGCGGGCACTGGCAGGGGATAGGTATCGACCAGATTCGCCCAGTCCTGCGGACCGGTGATCTCGTAGATCCGGGGCGCGCCGTAGATCCTTACCGGCTGCACCCGCGCCTCGTTCGAGGAGCTGTCTTCTTCGAGAAACACCCCGAGGGCCCCGATACCGTCGCGGGCCCTGGTTGTTTCGGTTGTGCCGTTGGCAAACGGGATAGACCACCATTCGCCTCCGATGTGACGGTCCGGATCTTCGATCTGGTATTCCAGAAACCGGCGTTCGTAGTCGAGTGCCTCAGCACGCCACTGTTCGAGGCCGTCCTCTGCACGGTAAATCCGCAAGGGAAGGTCCGACCAGCCGTAAATAGGGTTTCGCTTTTCAACCAGATTCTGGTTCAGAAGGTCAGCAGGCTCGGCCCACCAGGCAGTGTGTGGCGAGTCGAGTAGTGCTTCGGCAATCGGTCGCAATGCCGCGATCACCTCAGGGCGGACGAAGATCAGATCTTCTTCGTCCGGCGGCTCCCAGTAGCGTGCAAAATCTACGGCATACGCAAGACAGTGCAGAATCTCGAGTTCGGACATCTCGCCGATTGCCCGGATATCAACAGCGCCGAGAACTTGGAGCGCATCGTCCGGCGATTGAGGCCAGTGTCCACCGGATGTGCGTGCGCCGGCGCGGCATGCGTAACCGACGTTCGCACAGAAGCGACGGCCACGTGGTGAACCGAGGACGAGTGCAACGGAATCCATGTGGGTAAAGCTAGCGGACAAGCTGACGGGGGACGTTCGAATATCCATTACTTGACATAATGTAGATTATCGGCAAATTCTCGACCTGGCGATATCCGGCTCACGCCTTGTTCGTGCAACCTTCCTTGTTTCCGCCCACCTATGTCTGTCTGCCGGTACATTTGCCGGCTTTCCTGCGTTTCCGTCCGAGATCTGCGACCGGCTTGCGCGACTCGACTATTGCGACTCCGCGATCGCCGGCTGAATTGCTGCCGATCACCGCCTGGCCTCGCCGGCGACTGCGGCTACGCCGCGCGACCTGGACATCAGGAACGACCAATAAGTGCTCTGATGTGGATTGATGCCGATAAACACGTCTCACCGACTTCCCGGCTACCCCACCTCAATTCGTCACTGTGACGTATTATGGTTGACAGGCTGGAGGCGAGTTCAGTTCCATTGTCATCGCCACGGACTACTATCGCCGCATGTGTTGTATTCGACCGGCCGCTTCTCATGGTCAGTGGCCGCGATGAGCGACACACCCAAGGTCGTGCATCGCTGGCTCGCAGTGCCAGACCAGTTTGACCGATTCACGCGATTCTTGCGCGACAACGGAATTCTCATGCCGACTCGGATAGGCATCGGCGTATTGGTTTTCCTCCTGGGTATCACGATTCTGCTGAAGCGACTGGGCACTCATTCGGTACAGACCATCGGATTTCCGTTGGACGTCGTCGTCGCAGTGCTTGTGATGATCGGCGGAATTGCCTTGCCTGTCATAGCGACCACCCGTGAAAGGTCGTATTTCTTCGTCGTTGCCGGGGACTTCGCTGTTGCGGTGATCGTGCTGGCCGAGGCGAATCCGGATCAGAGATTGCTTGGATGTCTCGTCTTCGGGCTCGTCGGCTCGTACATAGCCTTCTTTCACAATCTTCGAACTCAGCTGTGGCACCTGCTGTTTTCCGGGGCGGTCATCGTTGTTGCCAGCATCGGCGTGTTCACCGATGTACCTTCTGGCCTTCCAGACGTCCTGGGACGCATTGCCTTTGCCATTCCTGTCATCACTGTCATACCGGTGGTCACGCAGATTGCTCTGGCGCTCCTGAGCAACGACGCTCAAAGCTCAGAACTCGATCCGTTGACGGACCTGCTGAATCGGCGCGGACTCGCACGGCGGACTTCCGAATTACTACAAGCGAAATCCAGCCTCGACCAGTCCTTGCTGGTGGTGGTGATCGACATCGACAATTTCAAACACTTCAACGACACCTACGGTCACGACGTCGGCGACCGAGTCATACTGCGCACGGCCTATCGACTACACGACTGGGCCAGATCGGACGCGGCGATAGCGCGCATCGGCGGTGACGAGTTCGTCGTCGTTCAGATGATGCCGTTGCCGTACGTCGGCGATCTACTGGCCCGGATCGCGCCCATCATGAACTCCCCTACAGGCGAACCAATCTCGACGACAAGCATCGGCATAGCCATCCACAACGGCGCCTGGCCGGACGTACAAGCAGCAGAAAGTGGCGTTCACGATCTACATCGCCTCGCCGATTCGGCGATGTACGAAAGCAAGAGAATGGGTGGAAATCACGTCCACTCCATCGTTCTCACCGATCAACAGCTACAACAGCCACAACAGTCAGGCGGTCGTTCAGTCCTCTGAATCGTCGATCAGATGCATCGCGGCTTCCTCTGCCGACGCTGCGCCGCCGTCGATTCCGACGTCTCCGGCAATGAGTTCACTTTCCTCGTCCTCGTATCTGCCCTCGTCTTCGGCAACGAGACGCCCGACCCGACGGTTACCCACTTCGTCACCGTTCGGGAATTCTTCTTCCCGTTCGAATTCGTCGGCATCGGCGGGATCCTTCAAAGGATCTCCGAGCGACGCGTACGGATCGGGTTCTTCTTCGGCCAGGCGCTCGTCGAGGGTCTCCCCCGCTGATTCCTCGCTGCCGGTCAACCCGTGGGCATCAAGTCCCAGTGGGCGTTCCGGTGGTGAGATTCCCTCGTCGAGAATGTCGTCGACGCCTCGATCGATCAGAGTGTCTTCAGGTTGAAGCTGGTCGTCGGGATCGAGACTGTAATCGCCATTGCCGGCCGCGCCGGTGTCATCCGTGTCGCTCATACGATCAACGATGCCACGGGCACACCGAGTTGGCCATGTGCCGCGCCTGCTCGATACGTCACTCCGGAGACATTCAGCACGAACGCGGGGCCGGCACTCCGTCGAATCGGTCCTGTAGGTACTCGAATGCGGTGGGCAGACCGAGGACCGCAGTGGTGAGGTGGTCCGGGCTGGGGAACAGTTGGGATTGAATCGTGGCTCCGGCGGCGCAGTACCGCGAAATCGTGTTGACCACCGAATCGATGGGGATCAGAACGTCGTCGGGCGTGTGCCATTCGAACACCGGGGCAGTCGGCACACCCGGATAGAGTTCGACGCTGTTGTCGTCCATCACCTTTCGCACTTCAGGGCTGGACAGCAAGGATGTCGACGTCGACACCTGAGAGGCACTGCGCCCGGCACCGACCCTGAGGATGTCGTTGGTGCACGCGTTGGTGAGTTCGGCCCGCATCGACCGTCCGAGGTCGTTGAGTTGGTTGCTCAGCGGCAGTAGGTCGGGATACTCGCGTTCGAGGCCCATGGCTGCGGCGAAGGCGAGGCCGAATGCCGGGTGCGGATCCTGTCCGAGGCCGTTTGCCATCTTGGACAGATTCATCGGGACGCCGCCCTCGGCTACACCGACAAGGTTGACCTCGGGTGCGTAGCTCGGGGCCAGTGCGGCCGCCCACGCGGTGGCCATGCCGCCGCCGGAGTAGCCGGCAATACCGACAGGGCTGGCGCCACTACGCAATTCGGGGACTTTCTGAACGGCGCGGATACCGTCGAGCGTGATCTGTCCGCCCAGGCGCGCGGCGCCGTACGCACTGTTGGGTCCGAGATGGTCGGGAAGGGCAATGGTCCATCCACGTTGCAGCGCGACGTTGAGGATGGGCGCTTCACGGATGACGATGTTGGGATCCGATGCGTAAAGCGCGCGAGACGGCGCACATCCCGTACCGAGTGCATTGACGATGTGCTGATACGAGAGCAACGGGCCGTCTTGTGCTTGATTCGGCGGGACCAGGATCGTGCTGACCGCGGCAATAGGCTTGTTCTCGGAGTTCGTGGACCTGTAACTGACCTGCCAGATCGCGACGCCGGGAAAGGTCATCAGGTCAGGGGCCCGGCGCACGGAGATCGGCGTGCCGGCGGTCCCCTCGGCCGCTGCTTGCGAATAGAACGGGTCCGGGTCCGGTGCCGGATATGCGGGATCGGCCTGTGCAGTCCCCCCGGAGAGCAATGCGGCAGTCAGTGCAGCGGCAGTCAGCATCGATCCGGTAAACACGCGTGTGGTTCGCAGTTTCAACGTTTTCCCCTCGTCCGGACCCACCCGGGGTCCATCACCCTGTGTGTTTCACTCATACCCATGTCGAACCTGGTTCAGACACCCCACTGAGCGATAACTTCTCGCAATCGTACAGCTATGGTTGCCGCCGGACCCGGTTCGATCATCTGGTTGTGTTCGCAATCGACTACGGTGACTCGGATGTCCCCTTCTACAAACCTTCGCCATTCGGCGACATCGTGTCCGTTCTCCGTAGATCTTCCGGCTACGAAGAACTCGATGGCTCCAACGTGGACAGGCGGTTGGTGCCGATTCGTCAATTCGACGGAGTGGGAGTAACCGCGACTGATCCCCGCCAGATGCTCCGCTTCGATTCCGATTCCGGCACCCAGGGTCTGCTCCAGCAATTCCGCCGCTTCTTCGAAGGTCTCGACCGTCTTGGATCCCGCCGGCATCGCGAGCCCGGCCAGTAGTTCGGAGACCGAGAGTTCTGCGGGCTGATCGGAATCCGACGACGGATAGCTGTCGAGTATCGACAGAGTCACGTCACGTCCGCTCCGAGTGAGGCTGTGTGCCACGGCGTGTGCGATCACGCCGCCGAGCGACCAGCCGGCCAGATGGATCGGGCCGGTCGATGCCACGGCTGCAATGCGATTCGCGTAGTCGTCGGCGAGTTCGGTCAGCGAGTCGAAGCTGGGCCCGCCGCTCAGGGACGGTAGCTGAAGACCGTAGACGGGTTGATCCAGCTCGAGATGCTTGACGAATTCTGCGTAACCCCAGGACAATCCGATACCCGGATGGACGAAGAACAGTGGTGCACGATCGGATCCGGCGCGCAGCGTGATCATCGGGGCGAGAAGATCCGACGAATCGTCCGGCGAGTGTGCGTCCATTCCGTCGGCAGCCCGGGCGACTCCGGCAGGTGTCGGGTCCAGGAAAAGCGATTGCAACGGCACTCGCATCCCGAGACGCTTCTCGAGTTCGATGGTGATGCGAGTGGCCACGATCGACGTTCCGCCCAGTTCGAAGAAGTCGTCGTCGACGCCGATGTGCTCGTGCCCGAGCACGGTCTCGAAGATGTCGACGACCGTTCGTTCGGTGTTGTTTGTCGGCGGTGCGTACGGGACCGTGCGTCGCTCGAAGCTCGGGGTCGGCAGTGCCTTGCGGTCCAGCTTGCCGACCGGTGTCACCGGAATGCGGTCGACGACGACGATCGCGCCGGGAACCATGTGCGCGGGCAGGCGAGAAGACAGATGGCGGCGAAGCTCCCAGTCGTCGACGATCTGTCCTTCCACGGGCTGGATGTAGGAGGCGATCATCGTCTCCCCCGACGGCGCTTCGTGCCCGAGTGTGGCGGCGAAGTAGACGGATGGGTGTGCCATCAGGACAGAGTCGATTTCGCCGAGCTCGATGCGGAATCCGCGGACTTTGATCTGGAAGTCGCTGCGGCCCAGGTATTCGAGGGTGCTGTCGGAGCGCCAGCGCACCAGGTCGCCCGTGCGGTACATCCGCTGGCCTGGTTCGCCGAACGGATCGGCGACAAATCGGTCGGCGGTGAGGTCGGGACGATTGTGGTATCCGCGGGCGAGTCCGGGGCCGGTCACGTACAGCTCCCCGATGACTCCCACCGGCACGGGCTTGAGGTGCCCGTCGAGGACCAGTCCGGCGAAGCCGATGGCCGGTCGTCCGATGTTGATGTCCTTGCCCGGCCGCATGGGTTCACTGACGCTGGCCTGGATGGTGGATTCGGTGGGTCCGTATCCGTTGAACATGCGACGGTCGCGGCCCCAGATGTCCACGAGTTCGGGTGGGCAGGCTTCGCCGCCGACTGCGAGTACGCGGAGTTCGGGTAGCGCGGAGCTTTCGATCGAGCTGAGCGCGGTCGGAGTGATGAACGCGTGTGAGACGTGTTCGTCGGCAAAGATTTCGGCCAACTCGGATCCGCCGAAGACCGTCGGTGGGATGACGACCAGGCACGCTCCGCTGCCGAACGCCATCATGAGTTCGAAGACCGAGGCGTCGAAGCTCGGTGATGCCAGGTGAGAGATCCGCGAATAGGGCTGGACGTTGAATCTCTGATGTTCCTCCGCATTGAGGTTTGACAACCCGAGGTGGGTGACGATGACGCCCTTCGGCTTCCCGGTTGAACCCGAGGTGTAGATCAGGTACGCGGGATGCCCGTGATGCAAGGGGATCGTGCGGTCGCGATCGGTGATCGCGGCTGCGCTCTGGGCGTCGATCTCGTCGACGGTCTCGGCTTCATCGAGGACCATCCACTCGACCGTGTCGGGAAGTTGACTGCGGTGAGCGTCGTCGGTGATGCCGAGTACGGCCCGCGAATCGTCGAGCATGTGGTTGATGCGATCGTCGGGATAGTTCGGGTCGACCGGCAAGAATGCTGCACCGGTTTTCGTGACCGCCCAGATCGCGACGATCTCCGCGGTGGACCGCGGCAGACCCAGCGCCACAAAATCTTCGGGACCGACGCCGCGCCGACACAGCGCGCGCGCCAGCTTCGTCGATTCCTCGTCGAGCTCGCGGTAGGTCATCGACCTCTCGCGACTCGAGAGGGCTGGGGCATCCGGGTTCGAGGCGACTGCTTCGGCGAGGATCTCCGGCCACACCCGCGCTCGAGTCGCGGCGGCACCGGATGCCGGCACCAGGGCAGCTGTTTCGTCGGCGCCGAGGATGCCGATGTCGGCGATACGTGTTGCGGGTTCGCGTCCGACAGCGTCCAGGATCAGGCGCAGTCGGTCGGCAAACCGACGAATGGTGGCGGGTTCGAAGAGATCGGTTGCGAAGTCGAAGGCTGCGGACATCCCAGCCGGGATGCCGAACTCGTCGAATTTCTCGTCGACGATCAGCTCCAGGTCCTCCTTCGCGAATTTGGTTTCCACGGTCAGTCCGTCGATGTCGAGGCCGGGTAGGTGGAAATGTGCGGGTTCGTTGTTCTGAAGTTCGAGGGCGACCTGGAACAACGGTGAGTACGACGTGGATCTGGTTGGGTTGATGACGTCGACGAGCCGTTCGAATGGCAGGTCCGAGTTCTGGAATGCGGCCAGGTCGATTTCCCGGACGTGCTCCAACAGGTCGGCAAACGTGATGTCGGGATCGACGCTGGTTCGCAGGACCAGTGTGTTGACGAACATTCCGACGAGATGGTCGAGCGCTGCCTGACCTCGGCCGGCGATCGGTGTGCCGATGGTGACTTCGTCGGCGCCCGACAACTTGGACATCAGCACTGCGAGCGCGCCGTGCAGCGCCATGAACATCGTGACACCGTTTGCCCTGGTGAGGTCCGCGAGGGCGCGGTGGGTGTTCGCGTCGATGTCGAAGGTGAATCGGTCACCGTGGAAGGTCTGTTGCACGGGTCGCGGGTGGTCGGCGGGCAGTGCGATGACGTCGTCGAGTCCGGCGAGTTGCTCACTCCAGTAGTGCAATTGGCGACTGATGACGGATTCCGGGTCGTCTTCCGATCCGAGGACGCGATGCTGCCACAACGTGAAGTCTGCGTACTGCACCTCGAGTGGCGCCCACGTGGGCTCGGTCCCTGCCGTACGCGCCAGATAGGCCGTCATCACGTCGCGTGCGAGCGGCGCCATCGACGATCCGTCGGCGCAGATGTGATGGACCACGACAAACAGAATGTGAACGGGTTCAGCGGTGTCGAGTCGGAACAGTGCCACGCGCAGCGGCAGGTCCACCGACACGTCGAAGCCGGTCGTGGCGAGTCGTTGCATGCGCTCCGCGAGCTCGTCCTCCCCCAACGTCATTTCACGGACCGGCGGTACTGCCTCGTCGACGGTGAGCACTTGCTGAATCGGATCGCCGCCGACGGCGGGGAACACCGTCCGCAGTGTTTCGTGCCGCTCGACGACGTCGGCGATGGCCTGTTGCATGGCCGTGACGTCGAGGTCACCGGTAAGGCGAACAGCTAGTGGGATGTTGTACGCGGCTGAGCGTGTGTCGAATTGGTTCAGGAACCACATGCGCTTCTGCGCCAACGAGAGCGGGACGCTGCCACTGCGCTCCATGGGAGTGAGCGGCACAGCGCCGACGGCAGTGACAGCGCTGGAGAGCCGTTCGGCGAGCTGAGCCGTCGTCGGTGCCTCGAACAGCACGCGCACCCCGACGTCGATGTTCAGTGCGGAGTTGAGCCGCGAGACCACGCGAGTGGCGATCAGCGAGTTGCCGCCGAGCTCGAAGAAATTGTCGTCGACGCCGACCCGTTCGACGCCGAGTACGTCGATGAACGCATCGGCGATCCGACGTTCGAGGCTGGTGCCGGGCGCCCGGAATTCCACACCGGTTCCGGTGAACTCCGGCGTCGGCAACGCTTTTCGATCGAGCTTGCCGACCGCGGTGCGCGGTAGCTCGTCGACGATCATGATGCTGGCCGGAACCATGTGCGAGGGAACACGTCCGGCGAGGTGCGCGGTGATCTCTGCCCCGGTCAGCGTCGATCCTTCCTCGACGGTGAGGTAGGACGCGAGAACTGTGGCGCCGGCCGGTCCGTCGACGCCGAGTGTCACGCAATTCGTGACACTCGCCATTGCGGTGATCTGGGCGTCGACCTCGCCGAGCTCGATGCGGAATCCGCGAATCTTGACCTGGAAGTCGCTGCGCCCGACGTATTCGATGGTGTGATCGCTTCGCCAGGAGACGATGTCGCCCGTGCGGTACATCCGGTCGCCTGGCTTGCCGAAGGGGTCGGCGACAAATCGCTCGCTGGTCAGGCCGGGACGCCGGTGGTATCCGCGAGCCAGGCCGATGCCGGCGATGTACAGCTCACCGGGAGCTCCGACGGGTACGGGTTGCAGGCGCGAATCGAGGATCATCTCGTGCACGCCGCGGATCGGTCCACCGATCGTGATGGGTGCGCCCACTGTCATGGGTTCGCTGATGTCTGCCATGACGGTTGTCTCGGTCGGGCCGTAGGCGTTGACGAATTCTCGTCCGGGAGCCCAGAGGCCGACGAGATGCGGCGGTAGTGTCTCTCCCCCGACGACGACGTGCCGGAACTCGTCCAGGCCGGCCGGGTCGACGGTGGCGAGCGCTGCCGTGGTGACGAACGCGTGAGTGACGTGTTCGCGGCGGATGAGACTTGCCAGTTCGGCGCCGCCGTAGATGTCGGTCGGGACGATCACCATGGTGGCTCCGACACCGAATGCCTGCAGGTACTCGAAGACGGCTCCGTCGAAGCTGGGGGTGGCGAAGTGCAGGGTTCGAGAGTGGTGATCTGCGTGGAATCGACGCTGCTGGTCGAGTGCGAAGCTGTCGAGTCCGGTGTGGGTGACGACAACTCCCTTGGGTCGGCCGGTGGATCCCGAGGTGTAGACCACGTAGGCGGCGTTGTCCATGACCACCGGTGCACGCCGTTCGTCCTGGGTGATCGGCAGCGTGCAACTGGTGGCGACGTCGTCGTCGAATGCCTCTTCTCCGAGCACCAACCAGGACACGATGGGTGGAAGTGTGTCGATGGCGTCGACGACGGTCAACCCGAACAACACCTCGGAGTCGCTGAGCATGTGTTCGATTCGGTCAGCCGGATAGGTGGGGTCGACGGGGACGAACGCTGCGCCGGTCTTGGCCACCGCCCACACCGCGAGTACGGATTCGACGGACCTTTCGATGCCGATGGCAACCGACGTCTCGGGCCCGGCGCCGCGGCGAATCATGGCTCTGGCCAACTGGTTCGAGCGCCGGTCCAGTTCGGCGTAGGTCATGGAACGGCTGCCGGCCGAGAGCGCGATGCGGTCGGGATAGGTGGCAGAGACGTCGGCGAGAATCTCTGGGAGCGTTCGCGCGGAGCGCCCCGGGGAGCCGAAGACCGGCGCAAGATCACGGCTCTCGAACTCCGTGAGAACCTGCAGACGGGCCAGCGGCTGATCCGGTGCCGAGGCGAGTTGCCCGAGGACGATGCCCACGCGCTCGGTGATCTTGGCGACTTCGCGGGCGGAGAAGTGCGTCGGCAAGTACTCCATCTTCAGATTCAGCGTGTCACTTTCGGACGCCACCACGGCAATCGGATAGTGCGCCGAGTCGCGTCCGTCGATGCCGAGAACGTGCATTCCCGCGATGTCGGTTTCGGCGGTCAGGGCTGTCTCGTCGACGGGATACGACTCGAATACCGTCAGGGTGTCGAAGGAACCGGCGGCGCCGACTGCTCCGGCGATGTCCGACAGTCCGATGTGGTGGTGGTCGAGCAATGACGCTTGCTCGGATTGGATGCGAATGGCCAGTTCGGCGAGGGTTTCTCGGGCGTCGAGGCGGACTCGGACAGGCACCGTGTTGATGAACAGGCCGACTATCGATTCCACGCCGGGCACCTGTGGTGGGCGTCCTGAGACCGTTCCGCCGAAGACGACGTCGTCGCGTCCGAGAAGTTCGGCGAGCACGATTCCCCATGCCACCTGTACCAGGGTCGCCATGGTCAGACCGCGGCTTCGCGCGAACGCCCGAAGAGTCTCGGCTCGTTCGGTCGGCAGCGAGTACGAGTGGATTTCACTTGCCACGGTTTCGGCGGCGGTGTCTGCCCTCGAGAGGTGGGTGGACGTGTCGACGCCCCGTAGCGCTTCTTGCCACGCCCGTAGCGAAGTCTCGGGTTCTTGCTTCGAGATCCAGGAGAGATAGTCGCGATACGACTGAACTCGGGGCAGAATCTCGGGGTCACCGTCGGTTGCGTAGAGAGTGAGCAGGTCTCGAAGCAACAGCGGGGTGGACCAGCCGTCGAGCAGGATGTGGTGGTTCGTCACGACGAGGCGTGCTGTGTCCGGTCCGATTCGCACGAGCATGAAGCGGATCAACGGGGCTGTTTCCATGTCGAAACGATGAGCGCGATCGCGTTCGAGCAGCTGACCGAACGCGACTTCGCTGTCTTCGGCTCCGGACAGGTCGATCTCGGCCCAGCCGATGTCGACACCGGAACGGATCACCTGCAGTGCCCGCCCTCCCGGTGCGGAGACAAATCCCGCGCGCAGGCTCGGATGACGATCAACCAAGGCCTGCGCGGCGCGGCGCAGGCGCGGCGCCTCCACCCGACCCCCGAGCTCGAGGGTCAGTTGCACCATGTACGGGTCGATTTCGGTTTCGTCGAACTGGGCGTGGAAGAGCATGCCCGACTGCAGAGGTGACAGTGACCAGATGTCGGTCAGGTCGGGGAATCTGCGCTCGAGCTGTTCGATGCTCTGTTGATCCGCGGTGACGAGATCGAGATCGGTGGGCGTGAGCTCGCGCTCGGAGTGTTCCTCCACGTATTCACTCAGTGCGCCCAGTGCTCGGGCCCAGAGCTCCGCCAGTTCGGTGACTTCGGCCTCGCTGAGAATGCCGCGGGGGAAGGACCACGTAGCGCGCAGAATCGGACCGTGTGCGGTATCGGTCGTGACGGCGTTGATGTCGAGCACCGACGCGGCGGCCAATTCGCCGCTGTGCGCTTCGTCGAGGGTCACTTCCGAGATCGGCAGCCACGGCACTTCGCCGTGCTCGGGATCCGAGCCGGCAAATCGTCCGAGGTAGTTGAACGAGATCTGCGGCGTGGGCAGCTCACGAAGTTCCTCGTTTCGATCGAGGTACTTCAGGATGCCGAACCCGATTCCGTTGTCGGGCAGGCCGAGCAGCGTTTCCTTGACGAGTTTCACGGCGGAGGCGGCGGTTGATCCCCCGGCCAGTGCATCGACGACATCGAGTCCGGTGAGATCGATCCGGACGGGGAACAAGGTGGTGAACCAACCGACCGTGCGCGAGAGGTCGGCGCCCGGTACGGCGTTCTCCTCGCGGCCGTGCCCTTCGAGGTTGACGAGCACGTCCCCGCTGCGCTGTCCGCGCGATCGACGCCAGGCGGTGACGGCAATCGCGAGAGCAGCGAGCAGCCCGTCGTTCACCGAGCCTCCGAAATGCTGAGGCACCGTCGAGATGACGTTCTCGGTCACGGAGGTCGGAACGTCGACGCTGACGCGGTCGACGGTGGCTCCGACATCGACGGCTGGGTCGAGCCCGCGTGCCCCGAGCAATGGCTCGTCGGTCCGCATTCTCGACCACAGGTCGATCTCGTCGCGTCGCTGCGCAGCGGTCTCGGCGAGCGCTGTCGCCCAGCGACGTATCGACGTTCCACCCGGCGGAAGTATCGGTGTTTCTCCGTCGAACGCCGAGGCATAAGCAGTGACCAGGCCCGGGACGAGCATGCGCCAGGACACACCGTCGACCGCGAGGTGATGAAGGACCAGGAGCAACCGTCCGGCTTCGGCCCGGTTGCCGTTCGAGCTGACGGGATCCAACCAGACTGCGCTGATCATCTTCCCGTGCTCGGGATCGAGGCGGCTGGATGCGTCCTGCATCGCGGTTTCCGCAGCGGCGACGAATTCTTCGCCGCTGGTGGACACGATGGGGGTTCGGCGCAGGATGTCGGGGGCGGTGATGCTCCCTGGCTCGCGGATCTCGAGTTGGTGAGTCGCGGCGTCCAGGCGCGCCCGCAGCACGTCGTGACGATCGAGGATCGTTTGCAATGCTCGTTCCAGCGCGGGGCCGGAGACATCCGCGGGCAGTGCGATCAGCGCACTCTGGCTGTAACTGCGGATCGTGCTCAGGTCACCGCGACTGCGTTCGACGAGCCACTCCATGATCGGCGTGAGCGGTAGCGGGCCGGCTCCCCCGCCGGGTAGCTCCGTGAGAACCGGTGCCGTTTCCGATGATTCGATGAGGAGCACCTTGGTGAGGCCGGCCACGGTCTTCGCTTCGAAGACGTCCCGCGGAGTGAAGACGAGGCCTGCGGACTTCGCCCGTGAGACGAGTTGGATCGACATGATCGAATCGCCGCCGAGACCGAAGAAGGAATCGTCCACTCCGATACTGCCCCGACCCAGCACCTCCGCGAAGAGGTCCGCGAGGACCGCTTCGGTAGCGGTGGCCGGCGCCCGCGTCGCCTCGGTTGTTCCCGTGACGGTGAAGTCCGGAGCCGGGAGGCTGCGTCGGTCGAGCTTTCCGTTGACCGTCAGTGGAAGCGATTCGAGGACGACGATCGCGGTGGGCACCATGTACTCCGCGAGTTCGGCGGCGACGAAGTCGGTCACCGTCGCTGAATCGACGGTACTGCCTGTTTCGGCGACCACGTACCCGACGATCCGCGGTGACGCTCCCTCCGTTCGAACAAGTGCTACCGAGGCAGCGACGCCGGGGCAGCGGAGCATTGCGGCTTCGATCTCTCCGAGTTCGATGCGGAAACCACGCACCTTCACCTGGAAATCACTGCGGCCCACGTACTCCAACTGCCCCGCGTCGTTCCACCTCGCCAGGTCCCCGCTCCGATACATTCGATCCCCCGAACTACCGAATGGATCGGGAAGGAACCGCACCGAAGTCAATGCGGGTTTCCCGAGGTATCCCCGAGTCACCTGATCACCGGCGACGTACATTTCGCCGACGACACCTGGTGGTACCAAGTTCAGTCGCCGATCGAGTACGTAGACGGACAATCCCGGTACTGCTCGCCCGATGATGCTCGCCGACGCGTGCTCGCTGTCGTTGCGGTCGAGTGCGATTCGACTGACGTGCACTGTCGTCTCGGTGATCCCGTACATGTTGACCAACGTCGGAGCCGTGTCGGCCCGCCTGTCGTACCACTTGCGCAACTGCCCGAGGTCGAGCGCTTCGCCACCGAAGACGACGTAACGCAGTGCAAGGTCGGGACCGGTGCCGTTCGGTGAGTACGCACGGTCGGCTTCGGCGAGTTGGTAGAAGGCGGTGGGCGTTTGGTTCAGGACCGTCACTCGCTCACGGCGGAGCAGTTCGTGGAACATGTCCGGTGATCTGGTCGTGTAGTAGTCGACGACGACCAGTCGGCCGCCGTGTAGCAGCGGCCCCCACAACTCCCAGACGGAGAAGTCGAATGCGTACGAGTGGAACATCGTCCACACGTCCGTGTCGTCGAACCCGAACGTCGGGGCGGTGTTGTCCATCAGAGTCAGGACGTTTCGGTGGCTGACCTGGACACCTTTGGGGCGCCCTGTGGATCCGGACGTGTAGATGATGTACGCGATCGCGTCGGGCAGAAGTGGTGTCGTCCGGTCCGCGTCGGTGATGCGATGGGGCGCGGAGTGATCGAGGCGTACCGCGATCTCCGGCGATCCGAGTTCGACGACGTCTATGCCGGATTCGATGATCTCCGAAGGTAGGTCGCTTCGGAAGTCTCCGGTCGTGACCAGGCATACCGGCCGCGCGTCGTCGAAGAGGAACCGCATGCGCTCGGCCGGGTAGGTGATGTCGACCGGCAGGTATGCCGCTCCGGTTTTGATGACGGCGACGAGGGCGAGCACGAGATCGGTGGTTCTGGGCATTGCAACGGCAACCACGGATTCCGGACCGATACCGCGGCCGATCAGGAGTCGGGCCAGGCGGTTAGCGCGCCCGTCCAGTTCGGCGTACGTCATGGCGCCGTCGCTGTCGTTGACCGCGGTCGACGACGGATGTGCTGCAACAGCCTCGAAGAATCGGTCCGCGATGTTGTCCGCTGGAGCCGGTTCGGCGTGAGTGTTCCACTCGGTCAGCATCTGTCGACGCTCGTCGGCGCTCACGACGTCGATGTCACCGGTAGGAGTTGACGGCTCTCGGGAGACCGCCTCGAGGATGGTGAGCAGTCTGCGTGAGAACGAATCGATCAAGTCACCGTCGAACAGGTCTGTGGCGTAGATGAATTCGGCGTCGATGCCATCCGTTCCGCCATCCGCGTCGTAACGCTCGGTGACCGAGAGTTGCAGATCGAACTTGGCGACGGGTAGGTCGAACTCGACTCCCGAGACCGACAGCCCCGGCAATTCGAGTTGTGGGAGTGCATTGTTGCGGAACTCGATGAGGATCTGGAACAACGGAGTGTGCGAAGTCGAGCGTTCCGGGTCGAGTGCGTCGACCAACCTTTCGAAGGGCAAATCGGTGTGCTGGAACGCGCCGAGGTCGCCTTCGCGAACCTGGGCGAGGACGTCCTCGAACGACGCGTCGGGCGTGATCTGTGTTCGCAGCACGAGAGTGTTGACGAACATACCGACCAGGTGATCGAGTTCGGCCTCGCCGCGGCCGGCGACGGGTGTCCCGATGGCGATGTCCTCGGTACCGGCCAGGCGCGCCGCAAGTACCGCCAGTGCTGCGTGCATGAGCATGAACATGGTGGTGCCGTGCTCACGTGCCAGGTCGGTCAGCGCCCGATGGGTCTGCGGCGATACCGCGAACCGGTGGACCGAGCCGACCATGGACGGCTTTGCCGGACGTGGGAACGACGTCGGCAACGCGATCGGCTCGCCCAGTCCCGCGAGTCGGTCCTTCCAGTAATCGAGCTGACGGGTCAGAGCCGAGTCCGGATCTTCCTCGGAGCCGAGCACTTCGTGCTGCCACACAGCGAAGTCGCCGTACTGCACGGCCAGTTCCGACCAGTTCGGCGCACTGCCGGCACTGCGGGCCGCGTAAGCCGCTGCCACGTCCGCTGCGAGGGGGTTCATCGAGAACCCGTCGGCGACGATGTGGTGGACGACGATCACGAGTACGTGCCTGCGCTCGTCCCCGTCGACGCGCAGGACCGCGCAGCGGATCGGAACTTCGGCCGAGGCGTCGAAGCCTGCCGAGGCCAGCTCGAGGATTCGATCGGACACTCTGGCAGCAGTGACGATTTCCGGCTCCAGGATCGGCATGACCTCGTCGCTGGACATCACCTGCTGAACCGGCTGTCCGTCGATCGAGGGGAACTTCGTCCGCAAGCTCTCGTGGCGCCCCAGTACGTCCGCTACCGCGGCCTGCAATGCGGCGAAGTCCAGATCGCCGTCGAGGCGCACTGCCAGGGGAACGTTGTAGGCGGGGGACGTCACGTCGAACTGGTTGAGGAACCACATCCGCTTCTGTGCCAGTGATACGGGCAGTGGGTCCGGGCGGGATCGCCGAGTCAACGGTGGTCTGGGGTTCTCGCCGCGGCCGACGCTCTCCGCCAGACGAGACAGCTGCCGAACTGTCGGAGACTCGAACAATCCTCGAACGCCGATGTCGGTGCCGAGAAGTGCGTTGACGCGGGCGATGACGCGGGTCGCGGTCAGTGAGTTTCCGCCGACGTCGAAGAAGTGAGTGTCGATACCGATCGGAGACACTCCGAGCACGTCCTCGAAAACGCCCACCACCAGCCGTTCCAACTCGGTGGCCGGTGCAGTGAGTGTCTCGGCATCGGTGTCGAAACGAGGCGCCGGGAGAGCAGCCCGATCGACCTTGCCGACGCCGGTCAGCGGTAGTTCGTCGAGCACGACGACGCTTGCGGGCACCATGTGTGCCGGCAGTAGCTCCCGTGCCGCCGCCCGGATGTCCTCGGCGCTCACCCGGCGTTCGTCGTCGCAGACGACATATGCCGCCAAGGCCTGCTCGTCGGAGGGTCCGCGCACCGCCAACGTGACCGCGTACTCCACGCCGGGCAGCTGACCCAACGCCGTGTCGACCTCGCCGAGTTCGATACGGAAGCCGCGGATCTTGACCTGGAAGTCGCTGCGTCCGAGGTACTCGATGGTGCGGTCGCTGCGCCAGCGCACCACGTCGCCCGTGCGGTACATCCGCTCCCCCGGCTCGCCGTACGGGTTGGCGACAAATCGTTCGCTCGTCAGTGGTGAGCGCCCGTGATAGCCGCGCGCGAGTCCGACTCCGGCGACATACAGTTCGCCGGGAACTCCGACGGACACCGGTTGAAGTCTGCGATCGAGGACGACCTCGCTGAATCCGCGGTTCGGCGGTCCGAGATAGACCTTCTCGCCGGCCGGGATGGGGTCGCTGAGGTTGCAGGAGATGGTGGTTTCGGTGGGTCCGTAGACGTTGACGAACGATCTTCCCGGCGCCCAGGTGCGCACCAGGTCCGCCGAGGGCGCCTCGCCGCCCACCGTGATGGTGGTCAGTTCGTCGATTCCCTCGGGATCCACCGACGTCAGCGCTGCAGGCGTGATGAACGCGTGGGTGACATGTCCCTCGCGGAGAACGTCGGCCAGTTCGGTTCCTCCGTAGACGGTGGTGGGAGCTACGACCAGTTCGCCGCCGACGGCGAAGGCGAGCAGGTACTCGAGAACGGAGGCGTCGAAGCTCGGAGAGGCGAAATGCAGTGCGCGTGAATTCTCGGTGAGACCGTAGCGATGACGCTGTTCGTCGGCGAAGTTCTCGAGACCGGTGTGCGTGACGACGACGCCCTTGGGTCGGCCGGTCGAGCCCGAGGTGTAGATGAGGTAGGCAGTGTTCTCCAACCGCGGGGTTCCTCGACGCTCGTCCTCGCGTAGCGGCGCCGCGGATACTCCGGAGAGCCGAGCGCTGCTCGTCGGGTCGTCGAGTTCGAGCCACTTCGTCACACCGCCGTCGCCGGGTCTGTGGGCAGCCGTGGTCAATCCGAGCGAGGATGCCGAGTCCTCGAGCATGAACGAGATCCGGTCACTCGGGTAGCGAGGATCGATCGGCACGAAGGCGGCGCCGGTCTTGGTGATCGCCCAGACCGCTGCGACGGATTCGAAGGAGCGTTCCACACAGATCGCCACCCGTGAGTCCGGGCCGGCGCCTTCCGAGATGAGCACGCGCGCCCACTGGTTCGACGCCTCGTCCAGCTCTCGATAGGTCATCTTTCTCTCACCACAGGACAGTGCGACCCGTTCGGGGAATCTGCTCGCGGTGTCCGAAAAGATGCGATCGAGTGTCCTGACCGAGCGGCCCTGCCGGCCGCGCGCGGGAACCAATTGCTGCACTTGCGAATCCGGCATCAGGCGCAGTTTCGCCAGCGGGAGATCCGGTTGCGCGGTGATCAGCTCGAGGGTGCGGAGCAGCCGGTCGGCGATCGCGTCGATGTCGTGATCGCCCAGGACTCCCGGGAAATACTCGAATTTGAGCCGCAGTCGCCCGTCTGCCGCAGAGGCAACGATCGCGAGTGGATAGTGCGCGGCATCCTCGGCGTCGTGGACGTCGAGAACGTGCATTCCGGCTATGTCGGTGCCGGAGGAGAGTCCACCGCGGTCGACGGGATACGACTCGAACACAGTCAGCGTGTCGAACGATGCAGCGGACCCCACAGCCGAAGTGATGTGCGAAAGCCCGACATGATGGTGATCGGACAACCGCGCCTGTTCCGCTTGGACGCGAACGCACAGCGCCGCCAGGGACTCTCTTGGATCGAGGCGAACTCGGACGGGGACGGTGTTGATGAACAAACCCACCATCGACTCGACGCCGGACACCTGGGGTGGTCGGCCGGAGACGGTTCCACCGAAGACGACGTCGTCGCGGCCGAGGAGTTCGGCGAGCACGATTCCCCAGGCCACCTGGATCAAGGAGGCTGTCGTCAGGCCACGGGAGCGGACGAATCCACGCAGAAGTTCCGTCTCACGTTCTCCGAGCGCTGTGGTCGTCGAGCGTGAGGTAGCGCCGTCCTCGTCGACGGCGTGAGTTCCGGTGAGCAGCGTCGGGTCGTCGAGTCCGCGGAGTGCTTGGCCCCAGGCTTCGATCGACACGCTGTCGTCGCGAGTGCTGATCCAGCTCAGATAGTCCCGGTAGGGGTGTACGCGTGGGATGGCACTGTGATCACTGTCGGTCGCGTAGAGCGTCAGTAGGTCGCGGACCAGCAGCGGCATCGACCATCCGTCGAGGAGGATGTGGTGGTTGGTCAGGATCAACCGATACGCGTCGTCACCGGTTCGCAGAAGCAGGAACCGCAGCAGGGGCGGAGTGGCCATGTCGAAGCCGCGGACCCGATCCGCATGGAGAAGCTCGCGTATCTCGGTCGCCTGTTCGGTGGGGGCCAACGGAGAGATGTCGATCTCGGTCCACGGCACGTCAACGTCTGCGTTGATCACCTGCACCGATCGTCCACCGGTGTCGGTCGTGAACGCCGCGCGTAGGTTCTCGTGTCTGTCGAGCAGTGCCTGTGCGGCGCGGTGCAACCGGGACGCGTCGACGCCGTCGAGTTCGAGTGCGAGTTGGACGGTGTACGCGTCCACAGTGTGTTCGGCGTAGCGGGCGTGGAAGAGCAGTCCGGATTGCAGCGGTGAGAGGGACCAGACGTCGGTCAGTGTCGGGAACTCGCGCTCGAGGTGGTCGATGGACTCCTGGTCCAGTTCGATCAGATCGATGTCGGACGGGGTGAGTCCCCCGCGTTCGCTGTGTTCGGCATAGGTGGCCAGCGCGCGCAACGCCTGCACCCAGAGGTCGGCGATGGCGCGAGCATCGCGCTCTGCCAGCACGCCGGTGGGATAGGCGATAGTGGCACCGATGTGCGGTGCGCCCGAGATCTCGGTGGTGACGACGTTGACGTCCAGGACCGAACCCACTGGCATCTCGGACCGCGCTGCCGCTTCCAGATCGACGTCCCGGGCCAGTGCCCAGTCCCCCAGTGACTCTCCTGCTTCGGTGCCGGAGAAACGGCCCAGATAGTTGAACGAGATCTGCGGTTGGCGGAGGTCTTCGAGTTCCGCTCGACCCACCTCGTCGAGGTAACGCAGAACTCCGTAGCCGATGCCGCTGTCCGGAACACCCAAGAGTTCTTCCTTGACACGCTTGAGCACCACCGCTGCCTCTGGGGCGCTGCTCATCACTTCCGCGATGTCGATGCCGGCGAGGTCGATCCGCATCGGGAAGACGCTGGTGAACCAGCCGACCGTGTGCAGGACGTCCGCACCGGGCACCACGTGAGCTTCGCGTCCGTGGCCCTCCATCGAGATGAGTACGTTGTCGGTTCGTATGCCCTGTGCCTGCCTCCACTGCGTCAGTGCCAGTGCGAGAGCAGCAACGAGACCGTCGTTGACTGATCCACCGAAAAGCGCCGGAAGCGTGGTCAGGACTGTGTCGGACAGTTCGACGGGTACGTCGGCGACAACTCGGCCGACCGAATCGAACGTGTCGAGCCGCGGGTCCAGCGGCCGGGTTCCGATCAGCGGGTCGGCACCTTCGAGTATCGAACGCCACCGGGGCAATTCGACTCTTCGATCGGGCGCGATGTCGCGGAGCGCATGCGACCAACGACGAACCGACGTGCCCGAGTACGACGGCTCCGGTTCCTCGCCTGCATCGATGCGGTGGAAAGCCGACGCAAGTTCCGGCACGAGGACGCGCCAGGAGACACCGTCGACGGCGAGGTGGTGGATCACCAGGAGCAGCCGGCCGGTGTTGCGCACGCCGGACAACCAGACGACCCGCACCATCACGCCCCGGCCGGGGTCGAGTTCTCGACGCGCAACGCCCAGTGCGTCGACGATCGCCGCGTCGAACACCGCGGTGCCCGGCTCGGCCTCTACCTCGATCACCCGGCAAATATTCTCGGCTGCAACAGATCCCGGCTCGCCGACAACAAGCCTGCGCTCGCCGTCGAGCTCGAGGCGTGCGCGAAGGATGTCGTGACGATCGAGAACAACTTGAAGAGCCGCGGTCAACTGCTCCACACTGCGAAGCCCGTGCGGCGCGTTGAGAAGAGTCGCTTGGGAGAACGAATCGAGACCTCGGAGATCGGAGCCGAGCCGGTCGAGCCACCACTGAGCCACCGGCATCAACGGCACGTGGCCCACGCCGTCTCCGGGAAGTTCCTCGAGCACCTCGGGTTCGTCGTCCTTGGTCGATGCCAGCAAAACCGCAAGACCGGCGACCGATTTCACCTCGAAGACGTCACGCGGGGTGAAGACGAGCCCGGCATCGCGGGCACGGGCGACGAGCTGAATCGACATGATCGAATCGCCGCCCATCGAGAAGAACGAGTCGTCGACGCCCACCGATTCGACACCGAGGACATCGACGAACAAGGCGGCCAGCGTGCGTTCGGTATCGGATTCGGCGGCCCGCGAGCGTGCCTGGGTTGCTCGCAAGTCGGGAACCGGCAGGGCTCGGCGGTCGAGCTTTCCGTTGGCAGTCATCGGCAGTTCGTCGAGAACGACCACGACCGCAGGAACCATGTACGGGGCCAGAGCCGAGCCCGCGAACGCGATGACGGCCTCGGGATCCACAGTCTGAGCGTCGTTGGCAGGCACGACGTATCCGACGATCCGTGCGGCGCCTCCGTCACGTTCGAGCGTGGTCACCACGGAATGTGCAACGCCGGGATAGCGAGCCAGAACTGCCTCGATCTCGCCGAGTTCGATGCGGAATCCGCGAATCTTGACCTGGAAATCGCCTCGACCCTGGTACTCGAGTTCTCCGTTCTTGTTCCACCTGGCGAGGTCGCCGGTTCGGTACATCCGTGTGCCCGCACTGCCCGCGGGATTGGGCACGAATCGTTCGGCGGTCGTGCCGGCGCGGTTTCGGTAACCGCGGGCGAGTCCGTCGCCGCTGACGTACAGCTCTCCCGTCACTCCGACCGGGACGCGGTGCAGGCGATTGTCGAGGACCCACGCGGTGATGCCGGTCGACGGGCGACCGATCGTCACTCGATCGGTCGGGGACATCGGCTCGGTGATGCTGGCGACGACCGTCGATTCGGTTGGTCCGTAGGCATTGATCATGATCCGGTGATCGCTGACCCAGGCGGCGACGAGGTCCGGTGGGCAGACGTCGCCGCCGGTTCCGATGCACACCAGCTCGTTCAGTCCGCTCGGATCGACCGTGGCCAGTGCGGCTGGTGTGATGAAGGCGTGCGTGACGTGCTGGTCGGCGATCAGACTCGTCAGTTCGGTTCCGCCGATGATGCTCGGTGGGGCGATGACCATCGTGGCCCCGGCACCAACAGCCATCAGGAGTTCGAGAATCGAGGCGTCGAAGCTCGGTGAGCTGAAATGCAGCGTGCGCGAGGTCGACTCGACGCGGAAGCGGCTGCGTTCCTGCTCGGCGAGTGCCGAAAGCCCACGGTGAGTGACCATGACGCCTTTGGGGACGCCGGTGGAACCGGAGGTGTAGATGACATAGGCCGGGTTGTCCAGGGACACCGCAGCCAGCAGCTCCGAGGCATCTATCCGCTGATCACCGATCTGTTCGAGGGTTGCGAGTGTCTTTGCCTGATCGAGCAGAACGGCGTCTGCCTCGTCGGGGACGACACCCACATGCTCGGCGGTGGTGAGAACGACGCCCGCTCCCGAGTCGTTGATCATGTGGTGCACGCGGTCGACGGGATACGCCGGGTCGACGGGTACGAATGCAGCGCCGGACCGGGCAACCGCCCAGATCGCGACCACGGATTCCAGTGAGCGTGGTAATGCCAGGGCGACAACGGATTCCGGACCGACCCCGCGGCTGATCAACAGTCGTGCAAGCCGGTTGGCGCGGCGGTCCAGATCGGAGTAGGTCAGATGGCGGTCGCCGAAAATCAGTGCAGTCCTCTGCGGTTCGTCGACGTACTTCCGCTCGAGCAACGTCGAGAAGTGAACCTGCTCGGGAAGTTCCGGTGCGACGGCGCGAATCGTGTCGAGATCACTCACGAGATCGATGTCGCCGACCGGCGTGTGCGGTGATTCGGTGACAGCACCGAGAATCCGAACCAGGTATCGAGCGAAACCTTCGACGGTCGACTCGTCGAACAGGGCGCTGGCGTAGGTGAACCCGGCCTCGATTCCGGCCGGCCGGCCGTCGTCGTCGAAGGTCTCGGCAAGCGTGAGTTGCAGATCGAAATTCGAGACGGCGGATTCGAGTTCGAGGACCTCGACGTCCAAATCCGTCAGACGAACTGCTGGCCGAGTGGTGTTCTTGAACTCCAGCATCACCTGGAACAACGGTGAATGCGACGTCGACCGCTCCGGAGCCAGCGCATCGACGACGCGCTCGAAGGGGACGTCTGCGTGAGCGAAGGCGTCGAGGTCGGTGCTGCGAACTCTGGCCAACAGATCGGTGAACGAGGCGGCGGGGTCGACGTCGGCGCGCAGGACCAACGTGCCGACGAACATGCCGACCATCGGATCCAGCAGGGCATTTCCGCGCCCGGCGATCGGTGAGCCGATCGTGATGTCTTCCATGCCGGACAATCTCGCCACGAGCACTGCGTATGCGGCGTGTACCGCCATGAACATACTGCTTCGGTGTTCGATCGCGGTTTCGCTCAGACGGCGGTGGATGCCGGCATCGATGTCGAATCGAACGACGCCGCCCGAGAGATCCTGCACACGCGGACGCGGTCGATCTGCGGGGAGCGCAAGAAGTTCGGGAACACTCGCCAGTTGACGTGTCCAGTACTCGAGCTGACCGGCAAGAGTGCTGTCCGCTTCGTCGATCCGACCGAGAGCCCTTTCCTGCCAGATGGCGAAGTCCGCGTACTGGACCGGAAGAGGAGACCAGTCGGGCGCCTCACCTCGATGCCTTGCCGAGTACGCGCTCATCACGTCGAACGCCAACGGTGCCATCGAGAATCCGTCGGCGCAGATGTGATGGACGACCACGGTCAGGACGTGATCTTCTTCGTCGACCTCGATCAGTTCGGCCCTGATCGGTGGAGCCTGCGTGACGTCGAAGCCCCTCGAGGTGAGACGTTCGATCTCCCCGAGTACCGCTTCGGCGTTTGCGGCGACAACCGGCAGCGCGCCCAACGTTTCACCGGGTTCGACGATCACCTGCGCCGGCACTCCCTCGATCATGGGAAACAGCGTGCGCAGCGATTCGTGGCGAGTAAGCACGTCGGTGATCGCGCCCTCCAACACGGCAACGTCCAACCGGCCTCTCAGCCTGATCGCTATGGCGACGTTGTACGCCGCGGACGTGACGTCGAATTGATTGACGAACCACATGCGCTTTTGTGCCAGCGACAGCGGGATCGTCTGTGGCCGCGGCAATGCCTCGAGCGGAAGGACTGCCGCTCCCCCTCGAGCCGTGGCGCACTCGACCGCCAACTGCGCAACGGTCGGCGCGTCGAACAACTCTCTGATCGACAAGTTCAACGACAGCGAATCGTTCACGCGCGCCACAGCGCGTGCAGCGACGAGGCTGTTTCCGCCGATCTCGAAGAAGTTGTCGTGAACACCGACTGCCCCGGATTCGAGAAGTTCCTCGAAGATCGCCGCCAACTGCGCTTCGAGCGGTGTTCGCGGCGCCAGATACGTCTGCGAGCTGTCGAAGCTGGGCGCGGGCAGAGCCTTCCGATCAAGCTTGCCGGTCGAACCGAGAGGGAACACGTCGAGGGCGATGACCACAGCGGGAACCATGTAGGCCGGAAGGAGACCTCTCAACTCGGTGCGTAGGCCGTCCGTGTCGATCGAGGTGCCGGTCTCGGCGATGACGTAGCCGACCAAACTGTCACCGACCACGTCGTCGTGATGGACGAGAGCAGCAGCTTGCGCGACACCGGGCAGCCTGAGCAACGCTGCTTCGACCTCGGCGAGTTCGATGCGCTGGCCGCGGATCTTGACCTGGAAATCGCGTCGACCGACATAGTCGAGCAGCCCGTCGGCGCGCCACCGGACGACATCACCGGTTCGGTACATCCGGGTGCCCGAAGGGCCGTACGGATCGGCCACGAACCTGTCGGCGGTGAGATCGCTGCGCCCGAGGTATCCACGCGCCAGTTGCACTCCCGCCAGGTACAGCTCGCCGTGAACGCCGACCGGAACCGGATGCAGCCGCCCGTCGAGGACATAGAGCTGGGTGTTCCACACGGGCGCACCGATGGGAACGGTGACGGTCATGTCGGGGGTGAATTCGGCGGCGCTGACGTCGACGGCAGCCTCCGTGGGTCCGTACAGGTTGAACAGTCCCGCAGAACTCAGACGGGTGAACGCCTCCGCAGTGGTAGGCGCGAGGGCTTCACCGCTGCAGAACACCTGACGCAGGCTCGCACACTGCCCGGCAGTCGCGGCAGCGACGAATTCCGCGAGCATCGACGGAACGAAGTGCGCCGTCGTGACGCCTCTGTCGGCAATCAACGCCGACAGGTACCCGGGATCACGGTGCCCGTCCGGTTCCGCGATCACCAACTGCGCGCCGGTCTGCAGGGGCCAGAACAGTTCCCACACCGAGACGTCGAAGGTCACCGGGGTCTTGTGCAGCACCACGTCCGACGCGTGAAGGGGGTACGTGTCCTGCATCCACAGCAGGCGATTGACGATCGAACGGTGTGATACTGCAACACCTTTCGGTCGACCCGTCGATCCGGACGTGAAGATCACGTAAGCAGCATTGTCCGGGCGCAGGGGTCCGAGCCGATCAGCGTCGGTGATCGGCGCCGTCGTGGACACCTGACGATCGAGATCGACGTCCACGATCGGGACTCGCGCGGGAAGAGCGCCGTGGTCCTGGGGCCGGCTCAGCACGCAGATCGGTTCCGCGATGTCGAAGACGTACGCGATGCGCTCGGCGGGATGATCGGGATCCACCGGGACGTATGCCGCACCGGCACGGATCACGGCGTGGACCGCGACGAGTAGTTCCGGTGACCGTCGAATCGACACCGCGACGCGCATGTCCGGGCCGACCCCGCGGGCGATGAGGGTTCTGGCAAGTTCACCGACCCTCGCGTCGAACTCCGCATAGGTCAGTGTCCGCTCGCCGTAGACCAGCGCGGCCCCCTCGGGTGTCCGGGCTGCCTGCTCCGCCACCAGGTCCGAGAGGGTGGTGATCGGTACGGCGTGTTCGGTGGCATTCCAACGCTCGAGGACCAGTTCCGCCTCGCCCGGAGCTGTGAGATCGACGTCGCCGACGACGGATTCCGGGTAGGCAGCTACCGCGTCGAGGAGCATCGTGAAGCGATCAGCGAGGCCGGACATGGTGTCCGAGTCGAAAAGCTGGCTGGCGTAGTTCAACTGGCCGTCGAGATGGTCGCCGCGGTCGGTGAGAATGACCTGAAGATCGAACTTTGCCGCGCCCGTCGACAGTTCGTCGACCGTGACCTCGAGCTCGGGCAAAGTGACCTCGGTGGGAGCGGCGCCCTGCATCACCAGCATCACCTGGAACAGCGGCGCCTGGTTGTCTGCGAGGGATTCGACGAGTACGTCGTACGGCACTTCGGTGTGCTGCAAGGCCGCCACGTCGACGTCGCGGACGCGGGTGAGAACTTCACCGAAGGTGAGTCCCCCCTCGAGAACCGTCCTCAGCACCACCGTGTTGACGAACATTCCGACGACGTCGTCGAGAGCGCGCTCGCTCCGCCCGGCCACCGGAGTGCCGATCGTGATGTCGTTCGCTCCGGATTCTCGGCTGAGCAGGACGGCCAGCGCGGCGTGGATCACCATGAACACGCTGACATCGCTGCGCGCCGCGATCTCGCCGACCCGGCGGTACGTCGCGGAGTCGATCCGGAAATCGAGATCGTCACCGCGCAGCGAGACACCCGCAGGGCGCGGATGATCCATCGGCAGTTCCGCGAGCTCACCGCGTTCGGTGAGCGTGTGCGACCAGAACCGCAACTGCTCGGCAAGAATCGAATCCGGGTCGGACGCTTCACCGAGCGCTCCGCGTTGCCACTCGCTGAAATCGCCGTACTGCACTTCGAGTGGCAGCCACGCCGGCACGCGTCCGCTCGCCCGCGAGGCGTACGCCACCATCACGTCACGAGCCAGCGGCGCCATCGACAGGCCGTCTGCTGCAATGTGGTGCACGACGAGGACCAAGGTGTGCTCGCGTTCGTTCACCTCGAGCAGAGTCGCGCGGATCGGCACCGATTCGCTGACGTCGAATCCCTCTCGCGCGAGCTCACTCGCCCGCGCCGAGGTCGCTGCGGCAGGCACCGTTTCCACCTCGAGATGATCGAACATCTCGTCCACACCGAGAACGTGCTGGACGGGGCCACGCGCACTCTCGGGGAAAACGGTCCGCAAGATCTCGTGTCGAACGATGACGTCCCGCAGCGCGGTGAACAGTGCATCGACGTCGAGATCGCCGGTCATCGAAACCGCGATCGGAATGTTGTACGCCGGCGAACTCGGATCGAGTTGATTGGTCAGCCACATTCGTTGCTGCGCCAGAGATACCGGTATCCGGTCAGGGCGATCGATACGCGTCAGTGCCGGGGCACGTGTGTTCCGCGAGTCCGCGAGGTCGGCACGTGCTGCCAGAGCGGAGACGGTCGGCGCCTCGAAGAGGTCGAGAACGCTCAGCGTCGTTCCGAGAGCTCCGTTGACCCGCGACACGACGCGGGTCGCGATCAACGAGTCACCGCCGAGGTCGAAGAAACTGTCGTCTGCTCCCGCCCGGGTGATACCGAGCAGATCGCAGAACACCGCCGAAATTCGCTTCTCGGTCGAGGTCTCGGGGGCACGGTATTCCGCCGACCCGCCCACAGAATCGATGTCCGGTAACGCTTTCCTGTCGATCTTTCCTGCCGGAGTCAACGGAATGGAGTCGAGGACGACGATCCGCGCGGGAACCATGTGGGCTGCCAACGAAGATCTCGCGTGGGCGACCAGCTCGGAGTTGTCGATGTGTGTGCCCGCAGCCGCCGTGACGTACGCCGCCAACAGTGTTTCCCCACTCGGGCCCGCAACTCCGGCGGTGACTGCCTGTGCGACGCTCGGGTGGCGGCGCAGCACGTCGTCGATCTCGCCGAGCTCGACGCGGAAACCGCGGATCTTGATCTGGAAGTCGCTCCGGCCGAGGTACTCCAGCTCACCCTCGCCGTTCCACCGCGCGAGGTCACCCGTGCGGTACATGCGCTCTCCCGCAACACCGTTGGGGTCGGCAACAAATCGTTCGGCCGTAATCGTGGCACGCGCGTGGTACCCGCGCGCCAAACCGACACCGCTCACATAGAGCTCGCCGGCGACACCGATCGGCACCGGTTGAAGCCGCGAGTCCAGGAGGACGGTTGCGGCTCCGCGCATCGGCTTCCCGATGGTGACGGGAACATCGCTGCTCAGCGGTCCGGTCAGAGTGGCGACGACGGTGGTTTCGGTCGGTCCGTACGCGTTGAACATCGAGCGTCCGTGTGACCACTGATCCACCAGCGCGGGTGAGCATGCGTCGCCGCCGGTCACGACCACTCGTAGATCCGGTAGGCCGGCGGGATCGACTGTTGCCAGCGCGGCCGGGGTGACGAAAGCGTGGGTGACCCGTCCGATACGCATCACCTGTGCCAGTTCGTCGCCGCCGTACACGGTGGGCGGCGCGATCACCATCGTTGCCGCGCCCCCGAAGGCAAGGAGGAGTTCGAGGACCGAAGCGTCGAAGCTCGGCGAAGAGAAATGCAGGGTGCGGTCTCCAGGTTCGACTCCGAACCTGACTCGTTCTTCGTCGGCGAAGCTGCTCAGCCCGCGGTGACTGACCACGACGCCTTTGGGGACACCTGTGGAGCCGGACGTGTAGATGAGGTATGCCGGATCGTCGTAGCTCAGGCGCGTACGCCGCTCGGCGTCGTCGACCGGTGCATCGGAATGGTGCGAGGTGTCCAGTTCGTCGAGGAGCAGCCAATCCACCGAATCGGCGAGCCCGCCGTGGTGCTCCCCCACACTGATTCCGACTACAGCTCCCGAATCGGTGAGCATGTGCCGAACACGATCCTCGGGGTAGTGCGGATCGATCGGGAGGAAGGCACCGCCGGTCTTGGCCACCGCCCACGTCGCGGTCACCGATTCGAGAGACCTCGACAGCGCAAGGGCGACATAGGTGCCGGGGCCGACTCCCCTGTTGATCAGTTCACGGGCGAGTGTGTTCGACTCGGCGTCGAGATCCCGGTAGCTCACCTCACGATCACCGAAAACGAGCGCTGGGGCATCGGGGTTCACAGCCGAGGCCCGGCGGAGAATATCGGGGAGGGTCAACGGGGAGGACGCGGTCGCTCCCCGCGCCGGTACCAGGGACTCACGCTCGAAGTCGTCGAGGAGATCGAGGTCTCCGACCGGCGTTCGCGGGGCTGCTGCTGCGCCTGCAAGGATCCGCACCAGTCGCGAGAGGAAGGCTCGGACCGTGGATTCGGCGTAGTGCTGCGTGGAGTACGCAACCTCGAGGGCGCCGGTATCTGCGTGGACGTCGATCGCCACGTCGAGGCCGGCAATCGTGGTCTCCTGCGAGCCGTCGTTGAGGTGGACGTGCAACTCGGGCAGTGCGGGGACACCTGCCGCCGATCGAATCGACAACGTATCGCGTTCTCGAGCAAGAGAACTCACGAACTCGTCGAACGGTGCCGCCGGATCGACCTCGCAGCGCAGGGGCAAAGTTCCCCACTCGGTCCTCGTTCCGATCAGCACGTCCCGGCGCTCGGTCGATCTCGACAGCAACGAAGCAAATGCGGCATGGACAACGGCAAAGAGGGAGACGCCTTCCGTGCGCGCAAGTTCGGCGACCGCGGGATCGAGTGGGACGCTCAGCCGATTCGTACCGGTGGGCTCCGATTCGGCGTCGATTCGCTCGAGGCCCAGTGTCTCGAGGTCCAGTGTGGAGCCCTCGTCGGAGTCCCCCAGGTATCTCGCCCAGAACCGCTCGAGTTCCCTGCGCTGTGCACTGCGCGCCCCTACCTCGGCACTTGCCGGATGAATCCGGTTCATCGGCGTACCGGCCGGTGCTGCTGTCAGTTCTGCGACCAACTCGGTGAACGCCCGGTGGTGCTCGGCCAGTTCGTCGTGTCCGTAGCGATTGGGGTTTCCGCGAAAGTCGATCAACGTCTGCGCCGGATCGCCGCTCTGGTACACGTTGACCAGCAGATCCTCGACCGGACCCGACGTGACGATGTGATACTCACCGGTCAGTGGCCCGAGGGTTATCTCCTGCCGGAAGAGCATCACATTCATCATCGGGCCGGACAGACGCGCGTCGCCGACGGTCAGACCGGCATCACGCCGGATGTCCTCGAGGCTGCATCGCTGATGACGAAGCGCACCGAGAAGTTCGAGTTGCACGCGCCCGACCAGATCGTCGACACTTTCGTCCGGGTTTACGTGGATGTGTAGCGGCGCGACGTTGACCAGCATTCCGCCGGACCGCTGCAGCGGTGCCGTCGTCCTCGCGGAAACCGGCAGGTTGATCAGCACGTCGTCGTAGCCGGTACTGCGGGACAGGTAGCACGCCAGTGCCGAAATCAACACTGCGGCCGGAGTTGCACCGGAACGTGAATTCCACTCGTCCAAGGCAGCAAGGCTGTTCGTCGACATCGCGGCACTGACAAGTTCACTGCGTGCAGTCGGGGGTCCCTCACGGGTGGCCAACGTCGAACCGTGTTCGACGCCCGACACACGCTGGGCCCAGTACTCGCGGTCGGCTTCGAATCGACTCGATTCGCGGTACTTCTGGTCGAGCTCGGACAGCGTCGTGACGTCGAGCGCCTTGTTCACCGCAGGCTCTCGACCTTCGACGGCTGCGGTGTAGATCGCCGCAATCCGATTGACGATCGTCATACCGCTGTATCCGTCGAGAGCGACGTGATGAATCCTGGTGTACCACAGGTAATCCCGATCACCAGTTTGAAGAATTGTCATCTCGACGAGACGATCGCGAGTCAGATCGAGCGTCGTCGCGTAATCGTTGTCCATCCACTCCGAGGCAGCCTGCCGAGGGTTCTCACGCTCGCGGAAGTCGAAGTAGTCGATGCCCGGGTCGATCGTGAAGTCCACGATCTGGCAGGGCTCCCCATCCGGGTACATCAACCGTAGAAACGGTGATTCGAACTCGTGGGCAGCCTCCACCGCGGCGCGACTGAGCAGTTGCATGTCCAAATCGCCGTGGAACTCGATGTACTGCGCGATGAAGTACGGGACCGTCGGGTGAAGTTGCTGCGCAAACCACATGCTGCGCTGCACCGCTGACAGGGGGAACGCTCCTGCCGGCAGGCTTCGCGATCCGGTGAGCGGGTCGATCCTCTTGTCGGTATCCATCACGACCACCCCCACACAGCGTTGTGACGATCAGCGTTGCCACGATCAGCGCCGGGAAGTGTGGCTCGGGGAATGAAGAGAAACATCGCACCGCCTCGATATCGAGTGGAAACCATGTGGCGATCCTGCGAGAGCGCAGCCGAAGGTCATCGACCTCGACGAAGGGCCGCTTCGAAGTCCGAACCTCCCCGAAGGTCCGAACTCAGGATCAAAATTTGTCGTCGTCAGGCGTCAGGAGCACCGCAGTGTTGCAGTGCTCGACGCAAGGCTAGAAACCGGTTGCCCACACCTGCTCTACCGGAAACGTTCGGCTTCGCGGGCAAGCTCGGTCAACCGTTCACACAACTGTGTGAGCTCTGAACTCTCTGCGCCCTCGGCAACTGCTGTCGCCACATCTTCGGCAGCGCATCGGACCTCGAACATCCGATCCACGAGTTCGACCGCTTCGACTGCGGTCAAGATGACGGCGTCAGCCGGGATCGACGTGCCCTTGACGGCATTGCGCTGCTCGTACGCACGCTGTCGACAAGACTGGCTGCAGTACCGGCGTCGACGACCGACACCGGTCACCGCGACCTCTCGACCACACCACACACACGGGTTTCCCGAACGCGCAGACTGCGGTGATCCGACGCGTGTGCTCTCAGCCATGAATCGACACTGTACTCGAGATTCGGACGCCTTCGATGAACGCGCACGGTACCCGGTAAGATGGAGAGGTTGCGTCTTCTCGCCACACGGGAACCAATCGGGTGCTCGTGGCGTTGTAGATGAGTGTGAGCGTCTACTCCCCAAGTCAGGGCGCCCACCAGCGGTGACGAACGAAGAGAGGACACCACCATGGCAGATCGCGTACTTCGAGGTAGCCGACTCGGAGCTGTGAGCTACGAGACCGACCGTGACCATGACCTCGCGCCCCGTCGTATGGCCAAGTACAAGTGCGAGAACGGCGAGATCTTCGACATCCCGTTCGCGGACGAAGCCGAGATCCCCGGCACCTGGTTGTGCCGAAACGGCCTCGAAGGCACCCTCATGGAGGGGACTGCTCCCGAAGCCAAGAAGGTCAAGCCTCCCCGCACCCACTGGGACATGCTGCTCGAGCGTCGCTCGGTCGAGGAACTCGAAGAGCTCCTCAAAGAGCGTCTCGATTTGCTGAAGGCCAAGCGTCGCGGCGCATGAACTAGCACTTCGATCAAGACCGTCCGGTTCTACACCGGGCGGTCTTTCTCGTTCTTCGGGGAGTGATCGTTCACAAGTCGACGTCATACTTCGGCCCTTCTTCGACGTGGCAACTTCAGGATGCTTCGCGGTCCTCAAAGACACTTCAGGGCAACGTCATTCAGCATCCAGGCGCACTCGCGGGCCGACAGTGCGCAAATCCTGGACTTGCGCTGGAGAACCATCGGCACTGCTTCGTGCACCAGTGTGAGCTGTATCCCCCACCCCGCGACACACCAAACTTCGGTACACCAAACTTCGGTACACCAAACTTCGATACGGAGTGAACTGGTAGCCCAGTCACTCGGCCGGGTTGCTTGCCAAGTGACGATGGCAAGCAACCCGGCCGACTGGGGTGTGGGTGAATGTTTTGCGGTGCTGAACGGTTCTTCCGCTACTTCCCGGTCACCGAGTGATGCTCTGTGCCGCGGTTCCTTGGCGGAGGCGGGCGATTTCGTTGCGTGATTCGACGACCTGGGGGCTGTCGTCGCCCTTGCTGACAGCTAGGTCGCTGCACAGATCCAGCGCGGCACGAACGATATGTCGTCGTTGGCGACGTTCGGTGCGAGTGGGTGCGGCTTTCGCGTAAGTGCGTTGTTGTCGCCATCCGCCGGCGGCTGTCACCTCGGCGTCGGTCAGGACGCCGGACTCGATTTCCGGGGCGAGAATGTCACGGACGAAGTGGGATTCACGTGGGTGCGCCCAGACGAACGCGATCCACAAGGCAGTGAACGCGAAGACGATGTCGCCGATCATGATGACGAACACGAGCGAACTGCTGCCGCCGGCGATCGCGAGCATGGAATCCCACACGCCGTGGATCAGGATGGGTGCCACGATCAACGCCAATCCGCGTCCGATCCGCCGGGGCTGGGCCGGGGTGCCGATCAGATAGATCACGCCGGCGCAGAAAAGGGCGGTGAACAGGGGATGAGAGACGATGTCGGAGTAGGTGCGGGTGGCGATGGAACCGAGCAGGCCGTCGGTTTGGTGGGCGCCGAAGCCCTGTGTTGCGCCGGCAATCGAGTACAGAAAGTCTTCGCTGGTCTGAAATCCCAAGCCGATGAAAGCACCGAGGAGCAGGCCGTCGGTTGCGGTGCGCACCAGGCGTGGTGCAAGCGCGAGGAGGACTACGATGCCGATGCCTTTGGCGGTTTCCTCCACGAAGGGTGCAGAGAGGCCCGCATGCCAGTCCTGAGCCCATACCTGCCCGAAAATCTTCGAGTAGAGCGAACCGACTGCTCCGTTCGCGGGTACTGCGATAGTGAACGTTGCTGCGGTGGCGCCCCAGATGAAGCCGGTGACCACTAGTCCTACGGGTTGGCGTTCGTAGCGGTCGATGTGCCGGAACCACCATGTCCAGACCGCGGCGCTGATGACGCCGACGATGCCGGCAACGAGGAGTGCGCGCCCGAAGTATCCGGCGAAGGGAGCAAACATCTGCCAGCCTTTGACGAGGCCGAATCCGCACATCCACAGGTATATCCAGAACACGACGTTGCGTGGCTGGAAGAAGTGAAATTTCTCGCCCCAGGCCGTCGTATCGAATGCGCGGGAGCGGGTTTCGAGGAGATCGGTGCTCACTTGGTGTCTCCCTCGTGTGTGCCGATAGAGGCGATCATGTCGGTGATTTCTCGACTGCGGGCGGCGATCTGATCGGGTGGGCCGACTACCTGTACCCGAATTCCCTTGCCGTCGACGACGAATGTGGTTACCGATCCGGCGGACCGCGGAGTGTCAAAGCTGACCTGGACGCCGCTCAGACCCCCGGCGGTGCTGATCGGCTGGCGCGCACCGGAGACCGCAAGCACGGAACTGCCGTTCGTCGCAAGACTCACGGCATCTGTTTGGGAGAGGAGCTCGTCGGCAGTTCCACTGAATGTGTCGGCGTCGACGCTCACGGTGACGGTGCCATCGGTCAACGTCACACGTGGGAGCGAATCGGACGCGCCATGTTGGTCGGTTCGGAAACCACTGTCGACATTCCAGCCCGCAGGTACGGCGAAGGAGACCGTTTCGGTCACGGCCATCCGGTCTCCGGCGCCGGTTGGATCTTCGGAGGAGACAGCGGAATCGATGGCGGGCACGATCACGGTCCAGAGCATCCACACCGCCAAGATCGCGAGGGCGTGTGGGAAGACTCGTGTGTCGAATCCGAGGAAGCGGTGATCCGCTGGTGGACGTCTTCCGTGTAGGGGCTCGTGCTTGTGTGCAGTACTCGAAATAACGCTCAATTTCCCTCGTTTCCATTGCACGGCAGGTGCACTGACTATCGCAGAAACGGACAAATTCCGTGCATCAGCCGGCACCTGCCGGTCATCGAGACGATCGTGCACCAAGTTCCCGTAGGCGCGAGATCACCGAGAGCTCCTAGTCGACTGTGAATCTTCGCATCGCCAGATGTCCGAACACGCCGACCAGAATCAACGTGACGCCTGCGGTCACGGAAACGGAGTCGGTCACCAACCCCGCGATGCCGGTCACGGCTACGAACACCGGCAAAAAGTCGAACAGCCTGAAAATCGACTGCGGTGGTTCGGTTTCGAGGCCCTGAGCCTGAGCGGCCTTGTTCGGCGCATACTCGGGGTACCACTCGGTGAAGGAGATCGCGAAGAAGGTTCCGAGCAACTGCAGAATCCATCCGGTCCAGAAGTTGTCACCGTCGTGCAGCAGTGCGTCTCCGAACAGGCCCACTACGGCCGACCAGGTGAAGGCGAGAGCCCACACCGCCGTAATGACGTAGTTGATGCGCAGAAACAGTGGCGTCGTCCAATACTCTTCAGGCGTCGACTCTTTCGCGTACTGCAAAGTGAAAGGATTGCGGAGCAGGATCGATCCGAAGGCAAAGACCACCAGCGCGATGTTGGTCAGTTCGCCTCCCCAGAGTTCGAACCACCGAATCGTGTTCGCCGACGCGAGGAGGCCGATGGCCGCCAGAACGCCGAAGAACACGACGTCGAAGACCTCCAACAGCTTCACGGTGCCGCCGCGCCGGTGACTGGCCGCCAAGATCAGCAGCGACAACCCGAGGGCTGCGGCCGCGGATTCCTCGAACCTTCCCGGCCCGGAGAGCAAAGACAGCAAGATCCACGGTGACAGGCCGGCGAGCGGTGACTGCAGAACCGCGTCGACGACACTGGTTTTGTGAACTGCATCCCGGGGCTCGGACTTGTCTGGCTCGGTTTTCTCAGGCTCGGTCACAAGAAGCCGCCTTACGCAGGAACGGGTGGCACAGCGAGTACCCGCGTAGGCGCTCCTCGGAACATCGGCAGCCCTAATATCCGATGCTCGGCTCAGATTGCCGCAGTCTCCTCGGGTGAGTGCTCAGCCTGATCTCGGCGCCGGGCCAGCACTGCCATGGCAATCGCGCCGACCGCGCTGATGCTGAGCACGATCTCCGGCACCGGACCTACTCGGCTGGCAAGGGTGGAGCTGGTCGAGAGCGGCACCTTCGCCACCAGGGTCGCCGGCACGAACAGGTCGGTTTGCGAAGTCACCGCACCGTCGGGAGCGATGATGGCGCTGACACCACTGGTTGCGGCGACAACGACGGCGCGGCCGTGCTCGACTGCCCGCACACGCGACATTGCCAGCTGCTGATAGGTCATCTCGGTGTCCCCGAAAGTGGCGTTGTTGGTCGGTACCGCCAGCAACTGTGCACCGTTGCGCACAGATTCCTGGAACGCCCGGTCGAACGCCACCTCGTAACAAGTCGCGACACCGATGGGTACCCCCGCTGCATGGACAACGCCGTTGCCCTCGCCGGGAACGAAATTGCCCGCGCGATCGGCGTACGAGGAGAAGTTCCGGAAGAAGCTTCGGTAGGGCAGGTATTCGCCGAACGGCTGAATGATCTTCTTGTCGTGCTGTTCCTGAGGACCGTTGGCGCCGTCCCACACGATCACCGAATTGGTGGTCGTACGATCGGCGTTCACGAGTACGGTGCCGACAAGAATCGGCGCTCCGATCGCTTCGGAGGCCCGGGTGATGTCGGCAGCGGCATCGGCGTTTCGCAGGGGGTCGATGTCCGAGGCGTTCTCCGGCCAGATCACGACGTCAGGCTGATCGACGCGGCCCGCGTCCACCTCGGCAGCAAGTTTCACGGTTTCGGCGACATGGTTGTCGAGGACCTGCTTGCGTTGCGAGTTGAAGTCCAAGCCCAACCTCGGAACGCTTCCCTGAATGGCGGCGACGGTGATCGTTCGATCACCGGAATCCATGGTGGACAAGAACGGCGACACCACGAGAGCAATGATCACGGGCACGAGGGCAGCGGCAACAGCTCCGAAGAATCCTCGGTCCCATCGTTTGGCCGCGACAGCGACTGCAACTGCTGCCAAGCCGGTACCGGTCAGGGCCACCGCGAAGCTGAGCAGCGGCGCACCGCCGACACTCGCAAGAGGGAGGAGCCACCCTTCGGATTGACCGAATGCGAGCCTGCCCCAAGGAAATCCGCCGAAAGGAACGCTGGAACGAAGCCACTCGGTGAGCGTCCAGGTCGCAGCAATCCACAAGGGTGCCCATGGCAACCTCGCCACCAGAACCGCAAGCAGCCCGAACAGTCCGATGAACAACGACTCCACCGCGGCCAACGCGATCCACGGGACCGCACCTACGAACACACCGATCCACGGAAGCAACGGCACCAGAAATCCGAGACCGGCCAAGTATCCGTAACCGAAGCCGGCACGAAGGCGCAGTCCGCCGCGCCCGAAGTTCGTCAACACACACGTCAGAAGAGCGATCCCGACGGGCGCCAAGAACCACAGCGGGCGGGGTGGGAACCCTGCGAAGATCAGGAATCCACCTGCGGCCGCGTACAGCGAACGTAGCCATGCGGAACCGGTGAGCACAGCGCTCACACGGGAGCGATCACCGACAGACGCCTCTGCGCCGGCCTCACTCACTCGACGAGCCGCGCTGATAGACGACGCGTCCGCGATGCACCGACTTGATGCAGACCGGAATCGGCGCATCTTCCGCCAGCCTCGGCAGAGCGGGTACGCGCGAGCGCGGATCGGTAGACCATCGCTGAACCGAGTCGGCGGGTGCGCTCACTTCGAGTTCGCCTGCCTCCCACAACACGTAGGAGGCCGGTGCGCCCGGATTGAGGGTTCCCGCGGCGCCGTCCCGCACTCCGCCCGCGCGCCAGGCGCCGCGAGTTGCCGCGGAGAAGGCCGCACGCGGCGAGATTCCACTTCCGTCGGTGCGGTGCTGGACAGCGGCGCGCAGCATCGCCCACGGCTCGATGGGGGTGACCGGGGCGTCGGAGCTGAATGCGAGCGAGACACCCTTACCGGCAGCAGGTGCAAACGGATTCAACGCTGCTGCGCGCTCTACTCCCAGGCGCGTGGCGTAAAGACCGTCGGTGCCACCCCACAGTGCGTCGAACACCGGTTGGACGCTAGCGATGACACCCAAGGCGGCAAAGGTTTCCGCGTCGGCCATAGACATCATTTCCGCGTGCTCGAGGCGGTGACCCAACGCGGCGACCTTGGGGCCACCCAGTTCGTCGGCGACCCTGCGGAACGCGGCAGCTGCCGACGAGACGGCGCCGTCACCGATGGCATGGAACCCGGCCTGGACGCCCGCGAGGGTACAGGCCCGGATGTGTGCGGCGATCGCGTCGACGTCGAGGTAGGCATTGCCCGTCGAATCAGGTTGGTCTGCATAGGGTTCGAGCAACCACGCGGTATGCGAACCGAGCGAGCCGTCGATGAAGAGATCCCCGCCGAGTCCGTCTGCTCCGGTTTTGTCGAGGAGCGCGCGAGCATCCTCTTCGCTGTCGACACGCTCACCCCAGTAGCCCCGAACCTCCACGCCGTGATCGTGGGCCAACAGTTCCTGGAAATCGGTCAATCCCGAGATGTCCGGTCCCCCGCACTCGTGAACGGCCACGATTCCGCGTGAGGCGCAGAGATCGAGCGCAGCGGTACGAGCAGACGCGCGCTGAGTTTCCGTCAGCAGATTCCGAGCGGCATTGCGCGCCAGGTGGTGTGCGTCGAACGTCAACGGGCCTTCGGCTGAGTATCCAGCGGTGTCGGCGAGGCCGGAGATCCCGTCGCGCAATGCGCTCGAGCACGCGGCCGAGTGAACGTCGATCCGCGAGAGATACACCTTGCGGCCAGGGGCGGCCGCGTCGAGATCTGCGGTCGACGGCGGGGTCTGCTCGGCCCACTCGGTGTCGTCCCAACCGTGTCCCCAGATGACTGCGTCGGGATGGGCAGTTTCGGGGTTCGCGGCTGCGAATGTTCGTACTCGCGAGAGACATTCGTCCAGAGAGTTCGCGCCCACGAGATCGAGGCCGACGAGATTGAGTCCCAGTGCGGTGATGTGGACGTGGGTGTCGACGAACCCGGGAGTGACAAACGCACCACCCAGGTCTTCGATCTCCGCGGCGGGGTGCAACGCCCGTCCGGCGCGCTCGTCGCCGACCCACACGACGGTGCCGTCGGTGATGGCGATCGAGGTCGCGTCAGGTGCAAATGAACTGTAGATCCGGCCGTTGACCAGCAGACGAGTAGTCACGAGCACCCAGTCTGCCTGTTAGTACTGCGGCCCCCGCGAACGGGTGGGTGTATCCGTGTCCAGAATCTCACCCTCGAGCACCAGTTCCTTGCCGTTGCTGGCGACGTACTCGGTGGTTTCGGGTGTCTCGACGATGATCTCGCCGTCGATCACCTCGCCGTTTCCGCGCATCCGCGCCGCGTAGCCGACGGTTCCGGCGAAGGCGTCACCACCGGCGGCAAATGCGGCTGCGCGCTTACCTGCCAGGAGCACTGCAAGCGGGCGCAGCGCCCAGCGGGTCGGCGGAATCAGAAGCAGCAGGCCCAGAACCGAAGTCACGAGTCCGGGTACGAACATCAACGCGGAGCCCGCCGCGACCAGGGCGCCGTCGGCGACCGCCAGTGACGGCGATCCCTCACCCCGCGTGGCCTTACGGAACCCGTCCATGACCCGTCGCCACTGCGAGCGCATGAGGATCAATCCGACAAGCGATCCGGCGAGAAACAGCAGCACTGTCCAGGCGACACCGATGGCGTTGCCCACGATGACCAAGGCTGCGATCTCGACGATCACGTAGAGGAGAAATACGGCGGCGATCATGACGTCCCCTTTCAGACGGTCTATTCGTTCAACGCTCGAGAGGCCGGTTTTTCTCCCGACAACGACGCAGAGGTGCAAAACAGGTGGGTGCCGTGAGTCACACGGGCCTTCTCTCACGCACGTGCGACTTGCCTGGCGTTAACTAACGCTCCGCTAACGATTCTAAACCTCAAGTTGACGTTGAGACTCTGCGCATGGTCAAGTCACTTCGGGCCGCATTTCCCGGCCTCATGAAATGAAGGAGCCCGACATGAGCCGACTCCCCGGCAAGACACTCGCCCGACGCATTCCCGCTGCCATCGCCGGCACTGCCGCCGTCGTGGCACTCACCGCCGGCAGCGCGATGATCAGCGCGGGAACCGCGGCCGCAGAACCGGTGGTACCCGAAGGAATTGCCGCACTGATCGCGCAGGCCGCAGCCATCTCCCCCGAAGCCTCTGCTGCTGTTCAGCAGTTGATCGGCACGGCAGGCGCTGATCAGATCACGACCGCTCTCGATCTCCCGGACATCGGCGTCACCAAGCCGCAGTCGTTCATGTACCCCGCACCGACGGTCGGGTGTGGCGTGGCTGGTGAACCCGTCACCGTCACCCTCAGCTCCGCACAGGCCGGTCCGAACTTCCCGTTGCCGCCGTGGGTCGAGGCCGACCATCTCCGGTTCCAGGCAATCCCGGGTTACGTCGGCATACCCAAGACCTCAGGGTTGAGTGTTGCCTGGATCAACGTCGGCACGTTCAAGGGCGGCATCGTCCCGTTGGACGAGAAGTTGCCCGTACTCGATACGCCGTTGCTCTCGAAGGTCGTCGACACCGGTGACGGCAAGGTGTTTGCCGCTCTGTTCGGCAATGTCGATTACGCAGACGGGAAGACCTGCATCGTGCTGCCAACAGTGGGCGCTTTTGATGCTTGAGCAGAGCGAAACGCTCGCTGCCTGACAGACGGCTGGCCTACGCGCCCGGAGTCACCAGTCCGGTCTCGTAGGCCAGCACCACAGCCTGCACACGATCACGCAGATCGAGTTTGGTGAGAATGCGTCCGACGTGCGACTTGATCGTCGATTCGGACAGGTACAGCTGCTGTGCGATCTCGATGTTCGACAATCCCGTGGCCACGTGCCCGAGTACTTCGCGTTCGCGTTCGGTCAGGACGTCGAGAACCACCGGATCGCGTCGCGGCGCCGGACCGTCCACGATGAACCTCGACAGCAGACGACGTGTCACCTTCGGGGAAACAACCGCGTCACCGGCTGCCACGCTGCGGATAGCCGACACGAGGTCCTCGGGCGGGGTGTCTTTGAGAAGAAAACCACTCGCTCCGGCACGCAGGGCGCCGAGCGCGTGTTCGTCCAGGTCGAACGTCGTCATCACCAGGACCCTGGATTCGATCCCGGACGCAAGAATCTGCTCCGTCGCTTTCACCCCGTCGACAATCGGCATCCGCACGTCCATCAACACGACGTCAGGCTTCAGCGCCACCGCCGCTGCGACCGCCGCGGCTCCGTCACCGGCCTCACCGATAACCGAGATGTCTTCATGTGCTTCGAGCACCATGTTCAGGCCCATCCGCATGAGTTCCTGGTCGTCGACTAGCAGCACGGTGATGGGCACGGCGTAAACCTATCGGGCCTGAGACGTCGGTGCCAATGCGATTGCGGCGAGCCGGTATCAATCGTGGATCTCGAGCGGCAGCTCTGCGTACACACGCCAACTGCCGTCGGGGCGTCGTCCGGTCTCGAGCGTCCCGTGCAGTACCGCCACCCGCTCACGCATGCCGACCAGTCCATTCCCCGAACCGTGGGAGAAGGTCGAACTCGACGTTCCGTTGTCGACGACCTCGAGTAGTACCGCGGTGTCGGTGCGGCGCACGGTGACTCGTGCCTTCGGGTTTGCGCCGGCGTGGCGGAGGACATTGGTCAGTGATTCCTGAACGAGGCGATGAATTCCCAGGCTGACTGAAGGACTGACGTCGTCGAGCTCGCCGGTCAGCTCGAGGCGCACGCCGAGACCAGCGGCCCGCATCATCTCGACGACCTTGGCGATGCCGGCAGTTCCGTGTTGCGGCATCGCATCACTACTGACCTCGGTGCGCAGCAGCGAGACGGTACGGCGAAGCTCGGCAAGGGCGTCGCGTCCGGTGCTGGAGATGTTGCCGAGCGCCTTCTTGGCCAACGCGGGATTGGAATCGACCGCATACGACGCGCCGTCCGCCTGGACGATCATCACGCTGACCGCGTGGGCGACGACATCGTGGAGTTCGCGGGCGATTCGGGTTCTTTCCGTGGCCACCGCATCCTCGGCACGCCGATCCCGTTCGTATTCGGCCACTTCGAGTCTGGCGGCCACTTCCTCGTCGTAGGCGCGGCGGGCGCTCAAGAACTCGGCGGTGATCCAGGCGAGTGCATAGAGCAGGGTCGCAATGATGATCGTGAGGATCACGTCTTCGCGGATGACGAGCAACGAGAGTGTCATGTCCAGGGCAAGGAAGCACGCAAAAATCGCCCCGGTGCGTCGATCGACATACGCAACGAGTGTGTAGAGCGAGACCCCGAGCGCCAACAGGCCTGGATGTTCCGCAGCCGGATCCCCTGTCGCCCACATCATCAAGGTCGCGAAGTACGACATCGACAAGATCGACGCGGCGGAGATACGCGGATATTTGCGACGCCACACGACGGGAAAGCAGATCAGAAATCCGACGACGAGCTGAGGCCACCGCTCCTCACGCGGCGAACTGACGAACGTGACTACCTCGAGCGCGAAGAACACGAGCGCCAGCGCGCTGTCCGCGATCATCGGCTTTCCTCGCAGCCACAGGCTGAACCTCCGCATGTGCTCAAGAGTGTCACAGCTGTGAAAGAGTCACCGCCGTGGATATTGCTGATTGGGGACTGCTGATGACGGCAGCGACGGCGGCGGGTTGGGTCGACGCCGTGGTCGGCGGCGGTGGATTGATTCTGTTGCCGGCGCTCTTTCTGGTCGCCCCGCAATTGACCCCACAGGCGGCACTGGCCACCAATAAATTGACGGCATTCACCGGGACGAGTGCTGCGGTGTACACGTTCTCCCGTCGAATCCCGATGGAGTGGCGGCAGATGGCGCCGGCAGCCGCGTTGGCTGCGGTGACGGCCGCGTGCGGGGCGGCGGCCGTTTCGCTGATCGACAAGAAGTACTTCATTCCGATCGTGATGGTCGTCCTCGTCGCCGTCGCCGTATTCGTGACAATGCGTCCGACGCTGGGCACCACGATCGCGACTCATCGTCCGACGCAGCGCAAGACCGTCCTCGTCCTGCTGCTCTCCGCCGGACTCATCGGCCTCTACGACGGTCTGCTCGGACCCGGCACCGGCACCTTCCTCATCATCAGCTTCGCGACCTTCCTCGGAACCGAATTCGTTCGGAGCGCAGCGATGGCGAAGGTGATCAATCTCGGTTCCAATTTCGGCGCGCTCGCCTACTTCGCCGTCACCGGGCATGTCTGGTGGAGTTTGGGTTTGGCGATGGCGGTGTGCAACGTTCTCGGCGCGGTCATCGGTTCGCGGATGGCGCTGAGCAAGGGATCCGGATTCGTGCGGATCACGCTGTTGGTGGTCGTGATCGCCATGGTGATTCGCCTCGGATGGCAGCAGTTCGGCTGAGATCGGCGGTCGTCGGCTAGCGTCGTGTGCGTGACCGTCACCCGAGATGTCGATGCAGATTTCCTCGCCCTCCCGCTGCGAGCTGTCGCTGATGCGGCGCTGTCGGCAGCGAGAACGGCCGGCGCCCAGCACGCCGATGTTCGTGTCCACCGCGTGCTCACACAGTCGATCAGGTTGCGCGACGGCGTAGTTCAGGCGGTGTCCGACGGAGACGAGATCGGGGTCGCCGTCCGTGTGATCGTCGACGGCACGTGGGGATTCGCCTCGCACGCCGAGGTGTCCCCCGATGTCGCTGCTGCGCTGGCACGCCAAGCGGTCGAGGTCGCGAAGGCATTGCGCTCGCTCAATCGGGATCCGGTCACCCTCGCCGACGAGCCCGTCTACGCCGACGCGACGTGGGTGTCGCCGTACCTCGAAGATCCCTTCGCGACACCGACGGCCGAGAAGGTAGGCCTGCTGGTCGACTACTCCGGACGGCTTCAAGCCGCCGACGGCGTGGATCACGTCACGGCGAGTGTCCTCCAGGTCAAGGAGCAAACTTTCTATGCGGATCTGGCCGGTTCGTCGATCACCCAGCAACGGGTGCGTCTACACCCCGAGTTCGAGGCCACTGCCGTCGACAAGTCGGCCGGCAGCTTCGAATCGATGCGCACCTTGGCGCCGCCGGTAGGCCGCGGATGGGAGTACCTCGGGGCGGAGAGCACATGGAACTGGGGCGATGAGCTCGCGCAGATCCCGGAGTGGCTGGCCGAGAAGACCAAGGCACCGACCGTCGAAGCGGGTCCGACCGACCTCGTGATCGATCCGACCAATCTGTGGCTCACGATCCACGAATCCATCGGACACGCCACCGAATACGACCGCGCGATCGGCTACGAAGCGGCCTACGCCGGTACGTCGTTCGCGACGCCGGACAAGCTGGGAACGCTGAAATACGGAACGCCACTCATGCACGTGACCGCCGACCGAAACGAAGAGCACGGCCTGGCCAGCGTCGGATTCGACGACGACGGCGTCGCCTCTCAACGGTGGGATCTGGTGGCAGAGGGAACACTGGTCGGGTATCAACTAGACCGCGTGTTCGCGCCGAGGCTGGGGCTGACGCGTTCCAACGGTTGCTCGTACGCCGACTCCGCACATCACGTTCCCATCCAGCGAATGGCCAACGTCTCGCTCTCCCCCGACCCTTCTACGGACACCTCGACTGCAGACCTGATCTCGCGAGTCGAGAACGGCATCTACGTCGTCGGTGACAAGTCCTGGTCGATCGACATGCAGCGCTACAACTTTCAGTTCACCGGTCAGCGGTTCTTCAAGATCCGTGACGGAAAGCTCGACGGTCAGGTGCGCGACGTGGCGTATCAGGCGACGACGACGGATTTCTGGGGCTCGATGGAAGCCGTTGGCGGTGAGTCGACCTGGCGCCTGCAGGGGGCGTTCAACTGCGGCAAGGCGCAACCCGGTCAGGTTGCGGCGGTCAGCCACGGCTGCCCGTCCGCTCTGTTCCGCGGAGTCAACATCCTCAATACTCGTTCGGAGGCTCAGCAGTGATCGATCCGCAGCAGGTCGTCGAGCGTGCACTGGCCGCGAGGACGGTAGACGAATCGTTGGTGATCGTGACCGATGCGAGTGAGGCGTCGCTGCGGTGGGCCAACAATTCGATGACCACCAACGGAGTTTCGCTGTCCCGGTCGTGGACGGTGATCTCGATCGTGCGCGAGGGTGACATCGCGAAGGTGGGCACTGTCAGTTCCAGCAGTGTCGATCCGGAGCAGATTTCCGTACTCGTACAGGCAAGCGAAGAAGCTGCGCGCACAGCCACTCCGGCTGACGACGCGTCCGACCTGATCACGCAGTCGGCGGCAGAGACCGACTGGGACCTGCCGGCCGCCCTGACCGACATCGGTGTCTTTGCTCAGTTGGCTGCCGACCTGGCGAAGGGCTTCGACGGCGGCGACCAGTTGTTCGGCTTCGCTCACCACCAGTTGCACACCACCTGGCTCGGCACCTCGACGGGCGTGCGACGTAGAACGGCTCAGGCCACCGGCTCCGTGGAAATCAACGGCAAGCGCGGCGACGCCAGCGCCTGGGTCGGATCCGGAACTGTCGATTTCAGCGATATCTCGATACCGAAGCTCTTGTCGCAGTTGACCACTCGACTCGACTGGGCGGGTAACTCCGTCAGTCTGCCTGCCGGCCGCTACGAGACAATTCTTCCGCCGTCGGCTGTGGCGGACCTGATGATCTATCTGATGTGGACCATGGAGGGTCGCGGCGCCGAAGAGGGCCACACCGCACTGTCCACCACCGGTGGTACCCGGATCGGCGAGAAGCTCGGATTGCCACTGACACTCACCTCCGACCCCGGCGCCGAGGGCTTGCAATCCGCGCCGTTCGTGATCACGACGTCGTCGAGTGAATCCGTCTCACTGTTCGACAACGGTATGGAGATCGAACCCGTCGACTGGGTCCGCGACGGGGTTGTCAATGCGCTGGCGTACCCGCGCCACGCTGCGCGAGAATTCGGTCGACCCGTCGCAGTTCCCGGCGACAACCTCATCCTGACCGGTGGTGACGACACCTCGATCGAGGACATGATCGCAGGTACCGAGAAGGGTCTACTGCTCACAACCCTCTGGTACATCCGTGAGGTCGATCCCACGACGCTGCTGTTGACCGGACTCACCCGTGACGGGGTGTATTTGATCGAGGACGGCAAGATCGTCGGCGCCGTCAACAACTTCCGTTTCAACGAGAGTCCGCTCGATCTCCTGCGGCGGGTCACCGAGGCTGGACGCACCGAGATCACGCTTCCCCGGGAGTGGAAAGACTGGTTCACCCGCACGGCCATGCCGCCCATGCGGATTCCCGACTTCCACATGTCCTCGGTCAGTCAGGCGCAGTGATGGCGAAGGTCGTGATCGCCGGCGGCACCGGCGCTCTCGGCCGCCGAATCAGCGACGATCTCGCCGACCGCGGATATGACGTCGTGGTCCTGACTCGCTCACCGAAACTCGGCAAGCACAGGCAGGTTCAGTGGGACGGCGTCACGGTGGGCGACTGGGCGGGAGAACTCGACGGCGCATCGGTGATCAATCTGGCCGGCGAGTTGGTCGATCGCCGACCCACACCGGCAAACATCGCACTACTCACCAGTTCCCGAGTCGATCCGACCCGCGCGCTGGTCGAAGCGTCGAAACTACTGGCGAACCCTGTTCCGGTGTGGATCCAGGCGAGCACACTCGCGATCTACGGCGACGCCGGAGAGACCCGACTCGACGAGGCTTCCCCACTCGCTGACGGACCACCTCAGATGACCGACGTCGCAAAGGACTGGGAGGCCGCGGTCGAGGGAGCAAACACGTCACGAGTAGTGATCCTGCGAACCAGCGTCGTATTGGAGAAGGGCACACCGGCGCTCGAGCGATTGCTGTTGCTCGTGCGTCTCGGACTGGGCGGACGCGTCGCCTCGGGTAGGCAATGGACCAGTTGGATTCACATCGAGGACTGGCTGTCGATCGTTCGTTGGGCACTCGAACCCGTTTCGGCTGCCTCGGGCGTAGTCATCGCGACGGCTCCGGATCCCGTCCGAAACTCAGAACTGATGGCCGGGCTGCGCAAGCACCTTCACCGGCCACCTGCGCCGCCGACGCCCGCTTTCATGGTCAGATTCGGCGCGTTCCTTCTTCGCAGCGACGCTGCCCTGGGCCTGACGGGTCGCCATGCCGTATCGAAAGTGTTGGCGGACAAAGGCTTCACATTCACCTATCCGCGCTTCGACTCAGCGTTGGACGATCTGCTCGGCAACTGACGCGCGGTCAGGCTGCAGTGATGGCAAGTCCGATCGTTCCGGTCTTGCCGCGGCGCAGGAGACTGCCTTTCATGGTGATCCAGCCAAGGATTCCGTAGCGCCGCGCGATCGCGTCGCGGGCATGATCGGTGCCCGGCGCGTCGAGGATCTCGGCGACGGCGGCCACCGGTTCACCCTTCGGATTTCCCCGAGCGTCACACGCAGCGACGGTGACCGACGGGTTTCGCCTGATGCGCTTGACCTTGTAGGAATCGGTGACGGTCCACATCAGGAGCTTGTCGCCGTCCGGCGCGGCCCAGAGTGGAGTCGCCACCGGAGTTCCATCCTTGCGGAAGGTCGTGAGTAGGACGTACTTGGCCTCGGAGACGCGCTTGAAGTCGGAGTTCACTCCTCGAGGATAGGTGCGAGCGCCTCCCGTTGAACACCGACAGGCTTCCGCGACTATCTGGCGACCGATCAGTACCACCCAGGAAGTGCCACTTATGCACGTTTTATCCGGTTCTTCTTGACGTCGGACACGCCGTTTCGTCCCCGAACTCCATCTCGAGTTATTCTGAGGCAAACCGTCGAACTGGGGAGTCGAACTTACACATGCAGCGCCGTGACATGCAGCGTCGTGACTTTTTCAAAGCCGCCGGGGCGGGGGCAGCAGTTGCCGCCGCGACACCGCTCATCTCGACGTCGACCAGCCACGCCACCCCCGCACCACTGCGGGCGCTCCCGATGGGTGCTGATCACTACCGCGCGCTCGTCCCCGAGTTGTTCGCACCCTCTCCTACTCCCCCGGAGCATTCCGAAGCCATCGTCATCGGGTCCGGATTCGGCGCAAGCGCCACCGCCCTCAGACTGGCGCAGAGCGGCACCCAGATCACCATCCTCGAACGCGGACTTCGCTGGCCCCACGATCCGCAACGGGAGATTCACACCTCCGACATGCTGGCCGACGGCCGCGGAGTCTTCCGGCGAACATCGTTCACCAACCTCACCGGACTCCCCGTGGCGTGCGACTACTTCAGCGGCGTCCTCGATGCCACCGACTACCAACACATCTCGGTCTGGCGCGGCGCTGCAGTCGGCGGTGGTTCCATCATCTTCACCGGCGTGATGATCGCGCCCGAGCGCCGATTCTTCGACGCAGTCTTCGGCAACTCCCTCGACTACGACGAGATGGCGTCCACCTGGTACCCCAAAGTGCGCCAGATGCTGCGTCTGAGCCCGTTGCCCGAAGACATTTACCAAACCCCGAACTTCGGTCACTCGCGTCGTTGGGATCAGGACGCTCGTCGTGCCGGATTCGATCCGCAGCGGATCGACGGGATCTGGAACTGGGACGTGGTGCGCTCAGAACTCGACGGCCGAACCCGAGCCTCGGCCACTGTCGGTGACAGCAACATGGGTAACTCCAACGGCGCTAAGTTCGACCTCACACAGAACTACATTCCTGCCGCCGAAGCCACCGGACGAGCCACCGTCTGTTACGGACATCAGGTGCTCGCGATCAGTCGCGAACGTGATGGACGCTACGTCGTCGACGTCGAATCGACGGATCCGACGGGTGGCGTTCTGGCCCGGAAGACTCTTACCTGTGACCGTCTGTTCCTCGGCGCCGGTTCGATCGGCACGTCCGAACTGTTGGTACGCGCCCAGGCGACGGGCGCGCTGCCCAACCTCAACGAACACGTCGGTAAGGGCTGGGGAACGAACGGCGACGCCGGGATGGTGCGCTCGTTCGGCTTCAGTGACGGCACTGCGCAAGCCGCACCGTCGGCATCACGCATCGTCGACGAGTCGGGAATGCCACTCTCCCTGGAAAATTGGTACGTCCCCGGCCTACCCGTCAACATCGGCATGCTCGGAACATTGGGGATGACCCTCGACTCGCAGCGCGCCGACTTCGCCTACGACGGCGGCTCCGATCGGGTGGTGCTGAACTGGCCGAAGAACGGCAACGACGCCACCGTCGAGGCACTACGCGCCGTCCAGAACAAGATGGCCTTCGCCGGCACCACGCTGCCGTCGGCATTGCCGTTCGCGAAGGACGTCAATTCCTCGTTCACCGCGCATCCCCTCGGCGGTGCGGTTCTGGGCAAGGCCACCGACGGTTACGGGCGAGTCAAGGGCTACGACGGCCTGTACGTGATGGACGGCGCTGCCATTCCGGGCAGCACCGGCACCGTCAATCCGTCACTGACCATCACTGCTCTGGCGGAGCGGAACATCGCTCAGATCATCAAGTCCGGACGCTGACACACTTCAGCGCCCGGACCTGCCAGTGATTCTCGAGGTTTACTCCCCCTCGAGTTCGCCTTCGGTTTCGAGGTACACCTGACGCAAGCCGTCGAGTGTCTTCTGCTCGGGGTGCTCCCACATGTTGCGCTCGGCGGCTTCGAGGAGCCGCTCGGCGATTCCGTGCAAGGCCCACGGGTTGGACTGCGTCATGAACTTCTGGTTCTGCTCGTCCAGAACGTAGGTCTCGGCGAGCTTTTCGTACATCCAGTCCGCGACCACGTTTGTGGTGGCGTCGTACCCGAAGAGGTAGTCGACCGTGGCCGCCATCTCGAACGCACCCTTGTACCCGTGACGGCGCATCGCGTCGAGCCAGCGGGGATTGACCACGCGCGCCCGGAAGACACGTGCGGTCTCTTCCGAAAGTGTGCGTGTGCGAACCGATTCCGGTCGAGTGCTGTCGCCGATATATGCCTCCGGCGACTTTCCGGTCAGCGCGCGCACGGTGGCAACCATGCCGCCGTGGTACTGGAAGTAGTCGTCCGAATCGGCGATGTCGTGCTCACGCGTGTCGGTGTTCTTGGCCGCCACGTTGATTCGACGGTATGCACTGCGCATGTCGTCGGCTGCCGGGATTCCGTCGAGCCCACGGCCGTACGCGAAGCCGCCCCAGTTGGTGTACACCTCGGCGAGGTCGTCGTCACCGCGCCAGGTCTTGGAGTCGATGAGTTGCAGCAGGCCGGCGCCGTAGGTTCCGGGCTTCGAACCGAAGATGCGAGTGGTCGCACGCCTGGCATCGCCGTGCTCGGCAAGGTCGGCCTGCGCGTGGGCGCGCACGTAGTTCTGCTCGTCCGTCTCGTCCAATGCGGCGACCAACTGAACAGCGTCGTCGAGCAGTGCGAGCACGTGCGGGAACGCATCACGGAAGAATCCGGAGATGCGGACGGTGACGTCGATGCGCGGGCGGCCGAGCTCTTCGAGATCGATGACCTCGAGGTTGACGACGCGTCGGCTTGCTTCGTCCCAGACAGGGCGAACACCGAGGAGCGCGAACACTTCGGCGATGTCGTCGCCGGAGGTACGCATGGCGGCGGTACCCCACACGGACAGACCCACCGAGCGCGGGTACTCGCCGTGATCGGCGAGATATCGAGCGGCGAGCGACTCGGCCATCGCCTGACCGGTCTCCCACGCCAGTCGTGAGGGAACTGCCTTGGGATCGACGGAGTAGAAGTTACGACCGGTGGGAAGCACGTTGATCAGGCCGCGCAACGGTGACCCACTCGGGCCGGCGGCGATGAAGCCGCCGTCGAGCGCGTGCAGGACCTGCTTGATCTCGTTGTTCGTCTGTCGGAGGCGTGGAATCACTTCGGTGGCCGCGAACTGAAGGATCTTCACGACGGTCTCGTCGTCGCTGAGTTGTTCTGCCGCAGCGGGGTTCCAGTCGGCGTCGTACATGCCGCGAACCAGAGCGTGCGCCTTTTCCTCGACGTCGTCGACACGGTTGCGGGACTCGTCGCCGTCTTCGCTGAGCCCGAGAGCTTCGCGCAGACCAGGGACGCTCTGTTCGCCGCCCCACATCTGACGGGCACGGAGCATGGCCAGGACCAGTTCGATTTCGGCGTCGCCCTCGGGTGCGCGGCCGAGAATGTGCAGGCCGTCGCGGATCTGGACGTCCTTGATCTCACACAGCCACCCGTCGACGTGCAGGAGCATGTCGTCGAACACGTCTTCTTCGGGACGCTCCGCGAGGCCGAGGTCGTGGTCCATCTTGGCTGCCCGCATCAGCGTCCAGATCTGCTGGCGAATGGCCGGCAGCTTGGACGGGTCCAGTGCGGAGATGTTGGAGTGCTCGTCGAGCAGTTGCTCGAGACGGGAGATGTCGCCGTAGCTTTCGGCGCGGGCCATCGGTGGGATCAGGTGATCGACGAGCGTCGCGTGGGCACGACGCTTTGCCTGTGTTCCTTCACCCGGGTCGTTGACCAGGAAGGGGTAGATCAGCGGCAGGTCGCCCAGGGCTGCGTCGGTGCCGCAGTTGCTGGACATGCCGAGCGTCTTGCCGGGCAACCATTCGAGGTTTCCGTGCTTGCCGAGGTGCACAACGGCGTCGGCGCCGAATCCGCCGTTGTCCGGTGTTGCAGCGATCCAGCGGTAGGCCGCGAGGTAGTGGTGGCTCGGCGGCAGATCCGGGTCGTGGTAGATCGCGACGGGCTTTTCACCGAATCCCCGCGGCGGCTGGACCATGAGAACGATGTTGTTGAATCGCAGTGCCGCGATGACGATTTCGCCGTCGGGATCCTGCGAGCGGTCGACGTACAGCTCTCCGGGCGCTGCGCCCCAGTGCTCTTCGACACCGCTGCGCAGTTCCTCGGGCAGGGTAGCGAACCATTCGCGGTACTTCGCTGCCGAGATGCGGATCGGATTGCCCTCGAGCTGCTCGGCAGTGAGCCAGTCGGGATCCTGTCCGCCGGCCGCGATCAGGGCATGGATCAGCGCGTCGCCGTCCTTCGCCGCCAGGCCGGGAACTGCGTCCGGGCCGTCGACCGGACCGAGATCGTAACCGGCAGAACGCATTTCGGTGAGCAGGTCGATTGCGCTCGCCGGAGTATCGAGACCGACGGCGTTGCCGATGCGGGCGTGCTTGGTCGGGTACGCCGAGAGCATCAGAGCAACGCGACGCTCGGTGGTGGGAATGTGGCGCAGCTTGCCGTGACGGACCGCGATCCCGGCGACACGGGCAGCGCGCTCGACGTCGGGGACGTACGTGGACAGTCCGTCGGAGTCGATTTCCTTGAAGGAGAACGGGACGGTAATGATGCGGCCGTCGAATTCCGGCACCGCGACCTGGGTCGCGACGTCGAGAGGCGACAGTCCGTCGTCGTTCTCGTCCCAGGTGGCGCGGCTACTGGTCAGGCACAGGCCCTGCAGGATGGGGACGTCGAGCGCAGCGAGTGCGGCGACATCCCAGGCTTCGTCGTCGCCACCGGCGGACGCGGTCGCGGGCTTCGTGCCACCGGCAGCAAGAACTGTCACGACCATGGCGTCGGCGCGGCGGAGCGTGCTCAGAAGTTCGGCTTCTGCGGTTCGCAGAGATGCACAGTAGATCGGCAGCGCGGTGCCACCGGCCTCGGCGACCGCGTCGCACAACGCCTGGATGTACCGGGTGTTTCCGGCCAAATGCTGGGCGCGGTAGTACAGAACTGCGATGACCGGACCGCTCGCCGAGTCGAGATCGGGCGCGAAATCAGCGATGCCCCAGGAAGGCAGGTGGGCCGGCGGTTCGAACCCGTGGCCGGTGAGCAGGACGGTGTCGGACAGGAAGTGGTGCAGCTGTGCCAGATTCTGTGCGCCACCCTCGGCCAGGTAGTTGTGCGCCTCGGCAGCAACGCCGGCGGAAACCGTCGAGCACTCCATGAGGTCGGCGTCCGGCGCGTGCTCGCCGCCGAGAACGACTACGGGGAGTCCGGAGGCGAGGACCATGTCCAGGCCGTCTTCCCAGCTGCGACGGCTGCCGAGGATACGAACGATCACGAGGTCGACGCCGTCGAGCAAGGGCGGCAAGTCCTCCGAGACCAGCAAGCGTGAGGGGTTGGCCCAGCGATAGGAGACTCCGTCGCCGGCTTCCTGGCTGGCGCGGGCGCTCAGCAGATCGGTGTCGGACGTGGAGAGCAGAAGAATCACGGGTGAAGCCTTCCTGGGGTTTCGCGCCCCGTGGCACAGATCTGTCATCGACGGCGGTTGAGGGTCTGACTCGTGTTTCCGAGCGGAAACACGTCCCGCTCGAGCAACACTCACAGTGGCGCGACCGCACCGGACTTCCACCGGTTTCCTCAACTGCCGTCACTGGTGGTGGTGATGCTACCGGTCCGCAGAAGGCACTCATGACAGGTCGTACCCTGGAGCCATGCCCACGGACCGTTCACAGCCAGACGCGTGCCCGGGTGCACTGCAAGTTCACCACGCCGCCGACGGCGCACTGGCTCGCGTGCGCCTACCCGGCGGACTCCTCACCCCGGTCCAATTGCAGACGCTCGCCGACGCAGCGCGCGATCTCGGCAACGGGCAGATGGAACTCACCTCGAGGGGCAACGTCCAACTGCGCTCGGTCTCGGATCCCGAAGCCTTCGCAGCGCGAATCGCGTCGGCCGGCCTGCTGCCGTCCGCGACGCATGAGCGAGTGCGCAACATCCTCGCGTCCCCACTGTCCGGCCGTATCGGGGGCGTAGCCGACATTCGTGAACTGGTCCACCGTCTCGATTCGGCGATCCAAGCAGATCAAGCATTGGCGGATCTGCCAGGGCGAACCCTGTTCACCCTCGACGACGGGCGCGGAGACATCACCGGGCTACGGGGCGATTTCGGACTCCATGCGCGCAGCGCCACCGAGCATTCACTGGTGCTCGCCGGTCACCACACCACTCATCTCGTCCAGGCGGACGACGCCGTCGAATTGCTCCTCGAGGCGGCTCGATCGTTCCTCGACGTTCGCGACAAGCACTGGCGCCTGGCCGAGGTTCCGGACGGAATCGAACGCACCCTCGAGCAGCTGGGTCTGAGCGCCGAGTCCACCGTTGCGGCGGACCTCACGCCGGATGCACGGCCCACTGTCGGCTGGCTCGAGCAGCGCGACGGGACCGTAGCTCTGGGCGGCGGCCTGCGATTCGGACTGCTCGACGCTCGGCTGGCCGAGTTCCTCGCCGCCGTCGACAAGCCCGTCGTCGTGACGCCGTGGCGATCGGTGCATATCTTCGACCTCGACGAATGGGCAGCCGAGCAGGTAGTCCGGGTGCTGGCACCCATGGGGTTGATCTTCGACGAGAACTCACCGTGGCTCGAGGTCACCGCCTGCACCGGAAGTCCGGGATGCGAGAAGTCGCTCGCCGACGTGCGCGCCGACGCGATCACCGCCGTCGAGCAGGCAGAACTTCCGGTTGTCGGGCGCCAGCACTGGGCCGGGTGCGACCGCAGCTGCGGACGTCCCCGCGGGGACGTAGCGGATGTGATCGCGACGGGTGACGGTTACCGGGTGAATCCGCCCGATCGGTGATGCCTCTATCGTGTGGCACATGATCGAGTACATCCGTGACGGCGCGGAAATCTATCGCCAGTCCTTTGCCACCATTCGGGCCGAAGCCGACCTGAGCCGTTTCCCGGCGGATGTCTCGCAAGCTGTAGTGCGCATGATTCATGCAAGTGGCCAGGTCGATCTCGTCGACGACGTCGCCTTCACACCCGGTGTCGTCTCGGCTGCGCGCGCAGCTCTGCGCGACGGCGCGCCGATCTTCTGCGACGCCCAGATGGTGGCTGCCGGCATCACGCGCAAGCGTCTGCCCGCCGGCAACGACGTCATCTGCACCCTCGGCGATCCGCGGGTTCCCGTGCTGGCGTCGACCATCGACAACACTCGCTCGGCGGCTGCTCTCGAACTGTGGGGAGCCAAGCTCGAGGGCGCTGTTGTCGCGATCGGAAACGCACCCACCGCACTGTTCCATCTCCTGAACCTCATCGAAGCCGGAGCGCCCCGTCCGGCCGCCATCGTCGGAGGTCCGGTCGGCTTCATCGGCGCTGCCGAGTCGAAGGAAGCCCTCATCGAACACGCCAGCGGGATCGATCATCTCGTTCTCCGCGGCCGACGCGGCGGCAGCGCGATCACCGCCGCCGTCGTCAATGCGATTGCGAGCGAAGTCGAATGAGTGCAGGCAAGCTCTGGGGTGTCGGTATCGGCCCCGGCGATCCCGAATTGGTGACCGTCAAGGCCGCCCGCGTCATCGGCGAGGCCGATGTGGTTGCGTTCCACTCCGCGCGGCACGGCAAGAGCATCTCCCGCGGAGTTGCAGCGCCGTACATGCGCGAAGGACAGATCGAAGAACACCTCGTCTACCCCGTGACAACCGAGACCGTTGATCATCCCGGCGGATACCAGGGCGCGATGGACGAGTTCTACGAAGCAGCTGCCGAACGGCTGGCAGTTCACCTCGCGGCCGGTCGAACCGTCGCGTTGCTCGCCGCCGGCGATCCGCTCTTCTACAGCTCCTACATGCACATGCACAAGAGACTGGCCGATCGCTTCGACGCCGAAGTGATTCCCGGCGTCACCTCCGTCAGCGCGGCATCTGCTGCACTCGGAAAGCCGCTGGTCGAGGGTGAAGAGATCCTCACGATCCTGCCCGGAACGTTGCCGCAGGCCGAGCTGACCAGGCGGCTCAAGGAAACCGACGCCGCGGCCATCCTCAAGCTCGGACGTACCTTCCCACCGGTCCTCCAATCGCTCGAGGATTCCGGCCGCTTGGATGAAGCTCACTACGTCGAGCGCGCGAGCACCACACGTCAACGCGTCGAATCCGCTGCCGAGGTCGACCCGGACGGAGTTCCGTACTTTTCGATCGCCATCGTTCCGAGCCCGTCGAACAACCCTCGACCTGCGACCGAGTCTCGCGGCGAGGTGGTCGTGGTCGGACTCGGGCCGGGCGATACCGCCTGGACCACACCCGAAGTGGCGCATGAGCTTTCGTTGGCAACCGACCTCGTCGGCTACGGCCCGTACGTCGATCGCGTGCCGACGCGTCCAGGCCAGCGGCGCCATTCCAGCGACAACCGCGTCGAAGCCGAACGCGCCGCGATGGCGTTGGACCTGGCGAAGAACGGCGCCCGTGTAGCTGTCGTCTCATCGGGAGATCCCGGTGTATTCGCCATGGCTGCAGCAGTTCTCGAAGTTGCCGCCGAAGACCAGTGGCGCGGGGTCCCGGTCCGCATCCTTCCCGGCATGACGGCGGCAAACGCTGTCGCCAGTCGCGTCGGCGCTCCCCTCGGGCACGACTATGCGGTGCTCTCGTTGTCTGATCGCCTCAAGCCGTGGGATGTCGTCGCGCGCCGTATTTCGGCAGTTGCAGCCGCAGACATGGCATTTGCGGTCTACAACCCGGCGTCCAAGTCTCGGACGTGGCAGGTCCAAGCCATGAAGGACCTCGTGCTCGAGCACCGCTCCCCCGAGACTCCTGTTGTCATCGGGCGCGATGTTGCCGGTGCCGAGGAATCAGTTCGCGTCGTGACCCTCGGCGAGCTCGAGCCTTCCGAGATCGACATGCGAACTCTGCTGATCGTCGGCTCCTCGATGACGACGGTCGTCGAAACCGGTTCGGGCCGTCAGGTGTTCACCCCGCGGCGCTACCCGGAGTGAACGCCGCACGGCGATAGCATGGTCTCATGCCCGTCAACCGGACCCGGAAAGCCAGATACGCGCGTAGGCGCAAACGCCGAATGGATCTGATGGAGCACGACCTGTCCGTCGAGCAGTGGTCCGCGCTCAAAGCGGCCTGGGGTGGCTGCGCGTACTGCGGCGAGTCGGACGAGTCGCCGCAACGTGACTGCGTGCTGGCGATCTCCCGCGGTGGGCGCTACACACTCGACAACATCGCACCGGCGTGCCGCTCGTGCAATGCAAGCAAATGCAACAGCGAGGTCACTCTCTGGTTGCGGCGCAAGGGGTATGACGAGAAGGCCTTCCTCCTGCGACACGCGGAGATAGGGATCGAGATGAGGGCGCAGTTCTCGGAGCAGTCGTGACGACCCCACACGAGTTTCGCCCGATCCTCGACGAGTTGATGGAGTTCGAACCTCTGTTTCACCGAACTCGAGTAGCGATGTCACGAGACGAGTTCGATGCGGTCGTCGACCCGCAGTTCCGGGAGATCGGAGCCTCCGGCGCTCGATACACCCGCGACTACGTGCAGTCGGTAGTTGAGCGCCGACGCCTCCGCGGCGAGGTGAACGACGCCGCCGAACTCGGGTGGACGGCTGACCGGCCAGCGCTGAGCCGGATTGCGCCTGACACGTATCTGGTGACGTACCGGCTGGCGCAAGCGCAACGAGTTACCGAGCGATCATCCATCTGGCGGTTCACCGAGAATCGATGGAGCGTGTTGTTTCATCAAGGCACAGTCGTCGAAAGTGGTCTGGAAGCGTGAACGAATCGACCCCCAACCCCACCATTCCGCTTTGGATGGACATCACCTTCACCGTCTTCGTTCTTGCCTGGATCTTCATCACGATTAGCGCGCTCGTGGCGATCGTGCGCACCGATTTCGACCGCTTGGGGAGCAAATTCTGGTGGTCGGCACTGGTGATCGCGGTGCCTGTACTCGGTGCGCTCGTCTGGTTACTGTTCGGTCGACCCCCGCGTGACTCCAGGTCCCGAACCTGATCTACACCGACGGCCCGGCAGTAGTCTGAGTACGGTCCGGTGCTGTCACTCTGCGCGTATCAGGGGAGAACAACGAGATGAGACCACTTCGATACTCGATCAACGTCACCCTCGACGGCTGCTGCCATCACGAGGCGGGGCTTCCACCCGACGAGGAGTCGATGCGCTACTGGACCGCTCAGATGGAACGAGCCGATGCTTTGCTGTTCGGCCGGGTGACCTACGAGATGATGGAGTCGGCGTGGCGGCGGCCCGCAACGGGGGCGTGGCCCGACTGGATGGACGAGTGGGAGATCCCGTTCGCCGAGGCAATGGACCGGGCTAAGAAGTACGTCGTGTCGAGCACGCTGAGCGGGGTCGATTGGAATGCCGAACTCGTGCAAGGCGACTTGGGGTCAGCGATTCAACGGCTCAAGGAGCAGCCCGGCGAAGGTCTGTGGGTTGGCGGCGTGACACTCCCCCTGGCATTGGCAGACCTGGGACTGATCGACGAGTACGAGTTCGTTGTGCAACCGGTCCTTGCCGGACACGGACCGACGTTGCTCGCCGGTCTGCACGAGCGCATCCAACTCGAACTCGTCGATCGCCACGAGTTCCAGTCGGGTGCAGTCGCCGTGCGATATCGGCCCACTCAAGTACCGCCCCCAGGTCAGGTATCGGACGGTTAGTCGACGCATGGCTGGACATGCGCGGTTGAAAGACATGTCGTCGCCTCAGGTCGGACACGAGAAAGTTTCCAGTCTTGTTCGATGTTCGGTATTGACCGGACACTCGGCACAGCACGAGCATTAGCCACCGAAGTCTCCGGACAATCCTCAACGAGATCGAAGCATCGAACTGGATCACGAACAAGTTCTTTCCGCCCGGCGGACCGTAAGGACATATGTCGCCATCGAGCGCCTCAGCAAAAATGGCCAAGCTGGACGGCTACTAGCGAGCGAAGGATCGAAATCGCCACCATCGCGAGCGCCACAAAAATGATCATCTGAAAAGCTTCGGTCAAATCGATGCAGGATTCGGTGACGCCACTACTTCGGGTCTTGCTGAGAAACGAAACCTGGTCGAGATCGTATCGGCGTCCGACACAGGCCGGACGCCGATACGTGTTTCACGTCAGCTCATGGGAGCGCCGGCGCTCCCGCCGAGGTGGCGGGCGAAGAACCGAGCCGAACTGTCGCGCTCGTAGTCGGGCACCGGATAGTGCCTGCCCGAGTAGGCGTGCAGCGTCTTCTCCGTCGAGCCGAAGGCATCGAACAACGCTACCCCTGACGTGCGGTCGTAATCCTTGTCGTCCCAAGGGATCCGGTACTCGACCGGGACCGTGAGCTTTCGTGCCGCTTCGATGAGGGAGTCGTCCACAAAAACTCCACCGAAGCTCACGGCAGCGATCCTGGATTCGACCGGGGCCAACATCAGCCCGGTCACGACCCCTAGCGACACGCCGCCGAAGCCGATCGGAGCATCGGCGTCGACGGCGGGCAGCGTTTGCAGAGCGTCGATGGTCGCCTGCCATTCCGGCACTGCACGCTCCGCCAGCGATCGGTTGTACTCGACGACGATCGGGGCGATCGGCTCGTGGGCCGCCCTAGCCTGGTGGATCGCCTCGACCCACTGTTCGTCCTGTGTGTTCCGCGGCCGGTCACCGTGTCCGGGCGCGTCGATCGCGGCGACTGTGAACCCGTGGGAGCTCACGCTGTGGAGTGCGCTGGCAACCAGTCCCGGCGCCTTCTTGTACATGCCGCCGGAGTGCCCGGACAGCAGAAGTGGTGATCCGACGGATCCGGATGGCGGTGACCAGAGCACGCCGGTGATGTCGTCTACAACGAAATGGCGTTCGATGACACCGTTCGACGTTGTCTCGGAGGTGAATTCGATGGTCTGAGAATTGGATTGCATGGTGTTACCTTTCGGGATTGCCTACTCGAGGCGCTCCCGGCGACACCTACGTCAATCGCCGATCCGTGAACACGAGTGGGAGCACCCACATGGTTACAGCGTTCATGGGTCTCACCTCCTGGCGTGTTGTCACGGTCTCGCACAAGCTATCAACCCGAACCGAAGCTCGTCCAATCATTTTTCCAGCGCGCCCGGCAGCGGTCATACCCGCGATCGGGCGACGCTCTGGCGGACGGCACGGATGTAGCGGCGCGTGACAAACGCCTGTACTCGACGTCCGATCGGAGCGCCGAGACGCACCCACCACGTTCCGGGCTTGGAGAACGCAACGATCTCGATACGAACCGCTTGGCTGGCCTCGTCGAACTGGACGACAAACAATTCCTCCCCGCATTCGGGGTGGCCCGCGCGGGTTCCGTACGCGAAGCCCTTGCGATTGGGTTCGTCGACGACATAGACGATCCGAACGGGGATAGTTACCGGACCGAGTCCGAAGGTCGCATCCTGACCCGCCACGGCGGTCGGGGCTGCCGTCCGTACGGCCAGTCCGGCTCCGCGGTGCATTCCCCAATTCGCGACGGTTCGAGCGGCAACCTCGAAATCCTCCCGTCCGGATCCGACCGTCGCGCTCTCGTGAACGTGGTGATAGCCGGCGGGGAGAACGCCTGACGTTGCGCCCACCTCGAGGTACGTCAGCCCGCCCGGGCGGGACGCCATCATTGCTCGCGTCGGTGGCTGAGGATGTTGATCACGTGGCCGTCGGGGTCGGCAGCGAAGAACCTGCGGACACCCCACGGCTCCTCGGTGACGGGATAGACGATGGTGTCGCCGCGCTGCACCGCGGCCTCGTACGCCGCGTCGAGATCATCCACCTCGACGGAGACGTCCGGTACTACGGGCGCATGAGCGTCGTGCGTCATGACGCTGATCTGCAATGACGGATCCGTCGGCGAAGCCAACGTCACGATCCACCCGTGATCCATGACAACTTCGAGGCCCAGCACTTCGGTGTAGAAGCGCTGCGCGGCCTCGAGCGAGCTACTCGACAGATCCGAAACTATCCGCGTGACGGCCATGTCCCGCAGGCTACGCCGCCGCCGGAGTCCACCGCGACTTGACGAGGCGCTCGATGTCACCGGAAAGTTCGTCGCTGACGATTCCCGGAAGCAGGATCTGCCACATCTCGTCGACACGATCCGGAAGATCCGAGCGTCGGGTGAGGACGTTCGAAACCAGCTGTACCCCCGTGAATGCCGAGGGCATGAACCTGCCGAACGATTCTGCGCTGACCGATTTTCGGATTTCACCTTCCGCCTGAGCTCTGGCGGTGAGATCGGTGATTGCCGAGATCCATTCGGCGTACGGTTCCACCGGCCCCTCGTACGTGCTCAGTTCCAGCGTGAGGCGAATGCCCGCGCGAACGATCGGCTCGTCGACAATCTGGCGTGCCATTTCGTGCGTGAGCATGATCATCTGTTCCAACGGGTCCTTGCCCGTCGCGGAAATCGCCTGCACCGACTCGATCGAGAGCCGATGCTGTTCGGCAATGATGAACTGCGCGAGCTCGTCCTTCGACGCGAAATGGAAATACAACGCGCCCTTGGTAGTACCGGCCCCCGAGACTATGTCGGCCATGCTGGTGCTGCCGTAACCAGTCTTCTCGAACTGCGCGGCCGCGCCGGCAACGATTTGCTGCCGAGTCAGCTCGGCGCGTGCTTGCTTGACCACTGAATCCCTCTCGTCCTCCAAAGGCCCCCGCCCAGCAAACCCCACGGTTCGCGCCACATTCCAGCTATACCCAAAAACTTCACAATTGCCCCACATTACCAGCGCTCCTTCCATTGCTTCAATTACGAATGCAACAAAGTCGCTGGTCAGACGTCCGATTTAGAGGGAATCTCCTCTCCCCAACGTGCTTTCGTCAACCCGCGCACGGTCCACCAACTCTCCGACGAGGAGCGTCAACTCCATCATCTGGTCGGTGATTTCCTCACGCAGCTGCGTTGCATCCGCCTCGGAAATCGCGCCGGACTTGGTATCGAAAGACATCAACAACTCGATATTGGTGCGAAGTGCAGTCAAAGGAGCCAGAAGGTCCTGGCCCGCTTCGGTGATCAGACTTCTCTGGCGTGCCCGCGATTCCGACAACGTCCCGAGCATCCGATTGAAACTGACTGTCAACGACGCCAACTCGTCGTCACCGGTCACCGGGATCGGCGCAAGATCATCCGTTTCGGCGACCCGCCGCGTCGCCGCAGTAAGTCGCGCAATCGGCCGTAATCCTGTGCGTGCCACAGCATCTCCGGCCGCGTAAGCTAGGGCGATTCCGGCCGCCCCGAGTGCCGCCAACACCACTGCCAGTCGCTTGAGTACCGAACGCGTCGGCCCCAGGGATTGCGCGACAACCAAAGTCTGGCCCGCAACCGAGGGCTCGACAAGAATTCGATACGCATCAACCGTCGCGATTGTCTGCGACGAATTGCCGTCTGCGATCGACCTGATGGCGTCTGCGCTCGTGCTGAACGGCGGCAGACCGGGAGTCGCCGTCACCAAGGCGCCGTCGGCAGTAAGAAGCCCCACCGCCTGGATGACCGCTGTATCCGCGCCGGCCGTCAATCCCAGAACCGGTGTGACACCGCCGAAATTGACGGTGTCGGTGATCGCGTCACTCGTGCGCTCGAGTTGCCGATCGACGTTGCCTTGCAAATACGCGTTGAACACTATGTACACCGCCGACGCCGACACGATCACCGCGATCGCCACCAGGCCTGCAGTCAGCAATTTCACGCGAGCATGGAGCGTCCGCACGTGAATTCCCGATGGTTTTCGACGGCTCATTCCGGGAACCGACACTCTCATGCGCGGTCCCGCAGTGCGGCGTCGAAAAATCCCAACATCCCTCCAGTATGGTCACGGAACCTTAGACGAACCTGAAGCGAACGCGATGTCGGCCTCACAGCGCCGTTCCACGACCGAAAGCCGTGAGCCAGTCCATCGCCTCGGCTTCGGTATCGAATGCCGGGACGGTCGCCGGGATCGGTGGTCGTTCGACGACGATCACCGGGATCGACAATTGCCTGGCTGCAGCGATCTTTGCGTACGTCTGCTCGCCGCCACTGTTCTTGGTGATCACGACGTCGATGCTGTGAGTTCGCATCAGATCGACTTCCGCTTCGATGTCGAATGGACCACGTGCGAGCAGCAATTGCGAGTGAGGCGGCAATGTCCCTGAAGGTGGATCGATCGAGCGCACGAGAAACGAGACGCTCTTCACGCGGTCGAACGCCGAAACTCCTTGCCTCCCGATCGTCAGAAAAGCGCGTGAGCCGACCGTCGGCACCAACTCTGCGGCGTGATCGAGATCGTGTGCCGAAAGCCAAGTGTCACCGAGTTGCTCGCGCCAGGGCGGGCGTCGGTACATGGCGTACGGCACGGAATTCGCAAGGCACGCTTCGAACGCATTCTGGGTGATGCGAGCGGCAAACGGATGCGTGGCGTCGAGCACTGCACGAATATCATTGGCCGACAACCACTCCGACAGCCCTTCGGCTCCCCCGAACCCGCCGATACGCACTTCCCCCTCCGGCCATCGAGGATCACGAACCCGGCCGGCCAGCGATGTGACAACCTCGAGGTCGGCTGAACCGGCCAAGCGAGAAGCGATCACTCGACCTTCGCCTGTGCCGCCGAGCAGGAGTACGCGGCGACGAGTACCTGTCGAGGTCAGTGTGTGCTTCTCTCGCGCGCTGCCGAGTAGAGGTAGCTGTCCGGAAACCCCTCCGCAGTCAACACTCGGCCGACGATCACGACGGCCGTCTTCGTGATGCCGGCCGCATGAACAAGTTCGACGATCGTCTTCAAAGTGCCTCGAACAACGATCTCCTCGGGCCGTGAGGCGAAGGCGACCACCGCGACCGGGCAGTCCTCGCCGTAATTGTCGGCCAACTCGGATGCGATCTGTTCGATGCGATGAGCGCCGAGGTGAATCACCATCGTCGCGCCGCTGCGGCCGAGGGACCGCAGATCCTCGCCCTCCGGCATCGCCGTCGACAAGGTGGAGACTCGGGTGAGAACAATGGTCTGCGAGACGCCTGGGACAGTCAGCTCGCGCCCCAGCGCGGCTGCAGCCGCGGTAAATGCAGGAACACCGGGAATCATGTCGAAATCGACTCCTGCGGCGTCCAGGCGACGAGCTTGCTCTGCCACTGCACTGAAGATCGACGGATCACCGGAATGCAAACGCGCGACGTCCAGCCCAGCGGAATCCGCTTCGACAAGAATCGCGGTGATCTCGTCCAGGCTCAGCCGAGCAGTGTCCACGACCTGAGCTCCGACCGGGCACCACTCGAGCAACTCCGCTGGAACAAGGCTGCCTGCGTACAAGCACACAGGGCTCGCAGCGATGATCCGTTGCGCGCGGACAGTGATCAAATCTGCCGCACCGGGACCCGCACCGATGAAATGAACGGTCATTGTGTGGATTCCTCCGGCGTATCTGTGTCTGCGCCTGCAGACGGCTGACGTTTTGTGACGGACCATTGGACCACCGGAAGTTGCGGTCGCCAAACGTTGAACGTTCCCAACGGCTCGGCGCGCTGCACCTGAAAGCGTCGCAGCGTCCCACCATGGCGACTCATCCAGCCGAGCAGCAACGATTCGGACTCGGCGGTCACGGCGTTCGCGACCAGACGACCACCCACGCTCAACTGCTCCCAGCACGCTTCGAGCATTCCCGGTTGCGTGACGCCGCCGCCGACGAACACCGCATCGGGACGTCGGACTTCGTCCGCAAACGCCTCCGGCGCGGCCCCTTTCACATTCAACGCGGGCACGCCGAGTTTGAGCGCGTTGGCACAGATCTGCGACACACGGCTCGCCGCCTTCTCGAATGTTGTTGCAGTGCAACGTGGGTGAGTTCGCATCCACTCGATGGCGACGGTTCCCGACCCTCCGCCCACGTCCCAGAGGTGTTCTCCCGGCGCCGGGGCAAGCGCGCACAACGTCAACGCACGGATCTCCTGCTTGGTCATCTGACCGTCGCCGACAAAAGCAGCATCCGGTAGCCCCGGGATTCGAGTCAGCCGCAAGAGAGGATCGGCCGCGATGCACTCGACGGCCAGAACGTTCAACGCGTCCACGTCCTCGTCCGCGTGATCCCACTCGTCTGCGACCGTGACGGTCCGCGATTCCCCGGCCCCGCCCAGCTGGGCCAGCACGGTCACGATCGATCGACCGAAGCCCGCGCTGGACAACAGACGAGCCACCTCCCCCGGTGTCGAGCGCCCGTTGCTCAGAACCAACAGGCGCGCGCCATCGACCACTGCCGCCAAGACGGTCGCCGAGTCTCGGTTCACCAGGCTCACGACGTCGACCTCGGCCGATGCCCATCCCATTCGCGCGCTCGCCAACGCCACCGACGACGGGTGCGAGATCACTCGCACGTTGTCCGCGCCGAGCAGCCGGACCAACGTGACGCCTAGGCCGTGGAACATCGGGTCACCACTGGCGAGAACACATACTTTGCGGTCCGCGTTCTCGGCGAACATCGACGGCAACGCCGGAATCATCGGAGACGGCCAGGTCAGCCTGGTGGGCGCACGCCGTGCCCCGAGATGTGTCGCCGGGACCAAGTCCAATTGGCGCGGCGACCCCATCAGGACCTCCGCGCCCAGGATTGCGCCCTTTGCGCTCTCGGACAGCCCATCCCAGCCGTCGGCGCCGATGCCGACGATCACCACCGGGTGTGTGGTCATCGCGGCATCCGGCGCCAGATCGTCTGAGGTAGAAGCCGCATGACGAAGAACACCGGCTGCAGAATTCGCGGTACCCACACACGCGTCGCCCCGGAGTTCAGTCCCCGCACGACGGCGTCCGCGACCTGCGACGGAGTGCTCGACATCGGGGCAGGCGACATTCCCTCGGTCATCTTGCCGATGACGAACCCGGGCCGTACCAGCATCAATTGGACGCCCGAACCGTGCAGCGCGTCGCCGAGGCCGCTGGCAAAACCGTCCAAGCCGGCCTTTGCGCTCCCGTAGACGTAGTTGGCGCGGCGAACCCGGACGCCGGCGACGGACGAGAACACCACGATCTTTCCGGTTCCCTGTCCGCGCATGATCTCCGCGAGATGCGTGAGGATGCTGACCTGAGCCACGTAGTCGGTGTGCACCACCGCGACCGCGTGCGCCGCGTCGGTTTCGGCACGCGCCTGATCGCCGAGAATCCCGAAGGCCAGCACTGCAATCGAAATCCGGCCGTGCTCGGCCACTACGGCGCCCAGGAGGTCTCCGTGCGTGTCGACGGCGTCGGCGTCGAACTCGACGGTGGAGACGTCGACAGCGCCGGCGTTTTTGAGCATCTGCTCCTGCTCCGACAGCTCTCCGCTGCGTCTGGCAGCCAGAACGATGTTGCGGCCTGGCGCGAGCCTGACCGCGATCTCGAGGCCGATCTCACTTCGTCCGCCGAGGAGCAGTACCGTCTCGATGTCATTCACGTTCGCACCCGCAGTCACCGCTCCAGTGTCCTGGATTACCGTCGTGGCATGACGCTCACCCCCTCCAACACGCCATCGTCACAGCAGACTCTCACCGAAGACGGGCTGAAGTTCGTCGGTGAATACCACCTCGCGACACTCACGACGTTGCGTCCGAACGGCACCCCACACGTCGTTGCCGTCGGGTTCACCTGGGACCAGGAAGCCGGAAAGGCGCGCGTGATCACCAGCGGTGGCTCACAGAAGGCGATCAACGCAGCGCGTGGCGGATACGCCGCCGTCAGTTCGGTCGACGGTGGCCGCTGGCTCACGCTCGAGGGGCCGGCACGCGTGCTCACCGACGCGGACTCCGTGGCCGACGCCGTTCGGCGCTATGCCGAGCGGTACCGCCAGCCACGGGTCAATCCCGCGCGCGTGGTCATCGAAATCGACGTCACACGCATACTCGGGTCCGCTGCGTTCAAGAAAAGCTGATCAGGCGAGGACAGTCAGGCCGTGCGGACGGTTGTTGAACGACTCGCAACCGTCGGCGGTCACGACGACGATGTCCTCGATACGGGCACCCCAACTGCCGCGGAAGTAGATTCCCGGTTCGATGCTGAAGGCCATACCTTCGACGAGTTCGATGGTGTTGCCCTCGACGATGTACGGCTCCTCGTGCACGGACAGCCCGATACCGTGACCGGTGCGGTGAACGAATACCTCTGCAAGCCCTTGTGCGGCAAGCACTTCGCGGGCTGCAACGTCCACGGATTCTGCGGAGATTCCTGGCCGCACCGAATCGACCGCAGCCTGCTGCGCCGCCTCGAGTACCGCGAACTGTGCGGCAACCTCCGCGGACGGCTGCCCCATGCTGTACGTGCGAGTGGAGTCCGAGTTGTATCCGGGCTCGACCGGTCCGCCGATGTCGATGACCACGATATCGCCGCTCTCGATCACCCGGTCCGAAACCTCGTGATGCGGATCGGCGCCGTGCGGGCCCGAACCGACAATCACGAACGCGGCCTCGGTGTGCCCCTCTTCGAGAATCGCCGCCGAAATCGCTTCGCCTACTTCAGCTTCCGTACGTCCGACGACCAAGAACTCGGCCATGCGCGCGTGAACACGGTCGATGGCCGCACCGGCTCGCCGCAACGCCTCGATCTCGGCGCCGTCCTTGACCATCCGCAATTCGCGCAAGACGCCGGTGGCGAGAATCGGCAACGCGCCCAAGGTGTCTGCGAGCGGGATCAGATGCAGCGCAGGCATAGCATCCGTCACCGCCACCTTCGCGCCGGTCGGGAGTTGCGCCGCCACAATCGCATACGGGTCGACACCGTCGACCCAGTCGAGGACGGTCAACCCGAGATCGCCCACTGCCGATTCCTTCAGCGACGCCAACTCCAACCGAGGAAGTACGACGGATGCCTTCGCCGTGTCCGCGGCGATGACCAACGCGGTCAAGCGCTCGAACGAGTCAGCCCGAGAACCCGTCAGGTACCGCAGATCCGGACCGGGAGTCACCACCAGACCGTCGAGACCTGCTGATCGAGCCAACTCGGCGGCACGAGCGATACGTGCGCCGTACACGGCGCTGGAGAATCGGGAATCCTGTTCGGCTGGAGACGTCATGGCTTACAGGTTAGTGCCGACTGGCAGGATGGTGACCATGAGTGGGCCATTGCTTCTCCTCGACGGTGCCAGCCTGTGGTTTCGTGCGTTCTACGCACTGCCCGAGTCATTCGTCGATCCCGACGGAAGACCTGTCAACGCGGTGCGCGGATTCACCGACATGGTTGCTTCCCTGATCACCAAACACCAGCCGAGTCGTCTCGCGGTGTGCCTGGACTTGGACTGGCGACCGCAGTTCCGCGTCGACGCCGTTCCGACGTACAAAGCACATCGCGTCGAGGAAGGCTCTGACGGTGCGTCCGAAGAAGTTCCGGACACGTTGACGCCTCAGGTCGACATGATCATGGACGTGCTCGCTGCAGCGGGTATCGCGACGGCGGGTGCAGTCGGACTCGAAGCCGACGACGTACTGGGAACGCTTGCCGCCACCGAGCGCGAAGATCTCACCGTCGTCGTCAGTGGTGACCGAGACCTACTGCAGGTCGTCACAGACGAGTACGTGCCCGTCCGTGTCCTGTACGTGGGCCGTGGCCTGTCCAAGGCGGAACTCTTCGGACCGGTCGAGGTTGCGGAGAAATACGGAGTACCCGGTGACCGTGCGGGCGAGGCTTACGCCGAACTCGCGGTACTGCGCGGAGACGCCTCCGACGGTCTACCCGGCATCAAGGGTGTCGGTGAGAAGACTGCGTCGACACTGATGCTCCGTTACGGCTCGTTGGCCGGACTTCGGGCGGCCGCAGCTGATCCTGAATCGGATATGGCCAAGGGGATTCGCGCAAAACTGACCTCACCTGAGGCAATGGCTTACCTTGATGCTGCGTTGCCGGTCGTACGAGTGGTTCGCGACGCGGACGTTCAGTTCTCGAAGGACGACCGACTCCCGGCGACCCCCGTCGATCCCGCACGCCTCGAGGAAGTGGCGGCCTCGCTGAACATCGAGCGCTCGGCCGGCCGGCTTGCCGCCGCGCTCGAGGCTGCGGCGGCAAGCCGTTCCGACCAATAGGGCGTCAGCTCGGGCGGCTGACCTCGTACGTGCCGTTGTCGTCGACAAACGTCACGGTCACGTTCGACTTCACACCCGCGATCGAAAGCGTGCAGGTGAACTTGTTGCCTGACTTGACTTCCTGGTCCGCGGGGCACTGAACGTTGCTCACGTTCTTCGCCCCGTAGGACTCGGTGACGATCTTCTCGACGCCGGCCTGAGCCGCGCTCTGATCGAGTGTGTTCTTGCCGAAGACTCCGAACACCAGGGCCACCACGACAGCGGCAAGAACGACGAGAACGCCGATCGCACCGAAGATCAGGGGCTTCTTCGACTTACCCGACTGGTTTCCGGGCGCACCGGGACTCGGGAACGGCTGAGCCTGGTTCCACTGGTTCTGCTGTCCCGGAGTCTGCCCGGGGGCCGTGGCGCCCCACGCCTGCTGCGGTGCGGCAGCCGGAGGCTGACCCCACGCCTGGGTTGCGTCAGGTGACTGCTGTTGCCCGGGCTGACCCCACGGCTGTGCGGGAGGTTGTTGCTGGGGTTGTCCCCACGGCTGTTGCTGGCCGGGTTGTCCTTGTCCAGGCTGTTGCGGCTGACCGTACGCAGGCTGACCACCCGGCTGGCCGTAGGCAGGTTGTCCCCACGGCTGTTGCTGGCCGGGCTGCTGACCGGGCTGCGGTGTTTGACCAGGCTGACCCCACGGCTGTTGCTGGCCGGGCTGCTGACCAGGCTGCTGTTGTCCGCCCGGCTGCTGAGGATTCTGCCCCCACTGCTGCTCGTTCGGCTGCTGCTGATCACCAGGACCCCATTGCCGATTCGGATCGTTCGGTCCGTAAGGCCCGCTCATGTTCGCCTCCCACTCGAAATACCAGTCTGCGAATCAAACCACATAGTTGCGGTCATGCTGCGTCGACAGCAACTACCCCGCGACGAATTGCAGCTACCGCCCGCGCCGCAGTCTTCGCGACGTCGGCATCCGTCGAAGTCAGGCGGACCTGATCGAGGAGATCGATCACCTGACGACACCAACGTACAAAGTCACCCGCAGACAGCGCACGACCCTGCACTCCGGCCGCGATCAGTGCGTCGACAAGCGAGTTTTCGCTCGCCCAGTGATAAACGGCAGTGACGAATCCGAGATCCGGTTCCCGCGTCGGCGGCAGCTTGTGGCGAATCTCGTCCGACCGCAGTTCGCTCCACAATCGTTGAGTGTCGTTGAGTGCGTGACGAAGCGCCGCTGTCGGCACCCGATCGACGGTGTCCCCGTCCCGACGTGATTCGTAGACCACCGAGGACACGACGGCCGCCAGCTCGGCCGGGCTGAGACCTGTCCACGCCCCCGTCCGCAGGCATTCGGCGACCAGAAGGTCGCTTTCCGAGTAGATGCGGCTGAGTCGTCGTCCGGATTCGGTGACTTCGGGCGCTGCTTCGGCAGTCATGTACTCACGCTCTTTGAGTAGCGCAATGATGCGGTCGAACGTCCGCGCCAACGAGTTGGTGGTGGCCGCAGCCTTTTCCCTCATCGACTGCGTTTCCCTGGCCAGCCGGTTGTAGCGCTCACCGATCCGGCTCAGATGTTCACGATCGGGCCAGCTGTGGCACGGATGCGAGCGAATAGCACGTCGCAAAGTAGCGACCTCGGCATCTTCGGACGCGCCGGCCTTGTGGCGCTTCTTTCGCCGGGGGGCACTGATCCCGGTACTACGCAACGCCGAGGCCAGATCGCGCCGGATCCGGGCGGTGTGGTGATCGACATGCTTGGGCAGTCGCATCTTTCCCAGAACGTCGGCTGCTTCCGGGAAATCACCCGAGGAGAGTCGGCCGGCCCACTGATCGGCCGTCAGAACCAGCGGACGCGGGTCCTTCGGATCGTTGTCCGGGACGAGGACCACTGCCACCCCGGAATGACGACCGATGGGAATTGCGATCACGTCACCGCGGGCGAGTGCACGAAGGGACTCAACCGCATCTCCGCGTCGGTCTTCGCGGCCCTTACGTTCGAGCGCGCGCTCGCGCGCACTGAGCCGCTCACGCAACGACGCGTATTCGAAGTATTCGCCGTCCGCACCGCCGAGTTTCTCCTGCAAACCCTTCAGTGCTTCTTCGTTCCGCTCGATGCCACGCACCAGGCCGACCACCGAGCGATCCGCTTGGAACTGCGCGAAGGAACGTTCGAGCAGCTTCCGTGAATCCGCCGCGCCCATGCGCTCGACGAGATTGATCGACATGTTGTACGAGGGGCGGAACGAACTGCGGAGCGGGAACGTCCGTGTCGACGCCAAGCCGGCGACATCCGTCGGCTCGACCCCGGGCTGCCACAGGACCACAGCGTGGCCTTCGACGTCGATGCCGCGTCGGCCGGCCCGACCCGTCAGCTGCGTGTACTCCCCCGGCGTCAGTTCGGCGTGCGATTCACCGTTGTACTTGACCAGACGTTCGAGCACCACCGTGCGTGCCGGCATGTTGATGCCGAGGGCCAGCGTCTCGGTCGCGAAGACCGCCCGCACGAGCCCCTTGACGAACAGTTCCTCGACTGTCTGGCGGAATGCCGGCAGCATGCCGGCATGGTGAGATGCCAGTCCGCGTCGTAGTGCCTTGCACCAGTCCCGATATCCGAGAACTTCGAGATCCTCTTCGGGTAGTTCCCCGGTGTGTTTCTCGATGATGGTGTCGATCTCGCGGACCTGCTCCGGCGAAGTGAGATCCAGTCTGGACCGCAGGCACTGTGCAAGAGCCGCATCACAACCGGCGCGGCTGAAGATGAAAGTGATGGCCGGGAGCAGTCCGGACTGATCGAGCTGAGCGATGACGTCAGGTCGTGGCAAGGGCCGGAAATCGTTGGAACTCTGGTAGCTGCCGCGTCGTCCGCGGCCACGCGGCTGCCAGCTCTCGACGCGTTCGAGAGCCTGACGCTGCTTGACGTGGCGAACCAGATCCTGGTCGACGAGCACGGTCTTCGGCCCGGCAGCAGGATGACTACGACTGTCGAAGAGATCGAAGATTCGCCTACCGACCATGATGTGCTGCCACAGCGGGATCGGCCGAGTCTCGTCCACGACCACAGTGGTGTCGCCGCGGACGGTTTCCATCCAGGCACCGAATTCTTCGGCATTGCTCACGGTCGCCGACAAACTCACCAGGCGTACGTCCTCGGACAGGTGCAGGATCACTTCCTCCCACACCGCCCCACGGAACCGGTCGGCCAGGTAATGCACTTCGTCCATGACGACGTGCGAAAGCCCGCGCAGTGCCTCGGAGTTGGCGTAGAGCATGTTCCGCAGGACTTCGGTGGTCATGACGACCACCGGTGCGTCAGAGTTGATACTCGAATCACCCGTCAGCAGACCGACTTCGCCGGGGCCGTACCGCTCGACGAGTTCGGCGTACTTCTGATTGCTCAACGCTTTGATCGGCGTCGTGTAGAAACACTTGCGGCCCGCCGCCAGAGCCAGATGGACAGCGAACTCGCCGACCACGGTCTTGCCTGCACCGGTCGGCGCGCAGACAAGGACGCCGTGGCCCGCTTCGAGCGCAACGCATGCCTTCACCTGGAATGGATCGAGTTCGAACTTCAGGCTGGACGCGAACGTGCTCAGTTCACTCTTGTTCATAACCACCTCGTCAGGGTTTCACACGCCGCCGACGTGGTGGCACGGCGCTCAGAGAGTGTCAGTGAAATCCTGGCCGGGCGCGTTGTCGCCGGCGGTGTCGGATTTCTTCGCGACCGGAGCCTTGGACTTGGACTTACGTCCGAACAATCCACTCGATTCGGCCTTGGGTTTGGTCGGATTGTCGAAAGCCTCGTTCAGATCGGACGGAGCCGAGATGGAGGAAGCTTCCTCGTCGGACAGTGCGCCCCAGTCTTCACCGGCTCGCTTGGCCTTACGTTTGTCGTTGAGGCGAGCGATCTGGACCGCGACCTCGAAGAGAAGCGTCAGAGCCAGCGCGAGCGCCAACATCGAGAACGGATCCGACCCTGGCGTGGCAACTGCAGCGAATACGAAGAGCCCGAAGATCAATCCTCGACGCCAGGCCTTCAAACGCTCGTACGTCAGAATGCCGGCAAAGTTCAACACGACGACGAGCAGTGGGATTTCGAAGCTGACGCCGAAGATGAGCAGCAGATTGATGATGAAGCCGAAGTACTCCGAACCACTGAGCGCGGTGATCTGGACGTTGTCACCGATGGTCAGGAGGAAGTGCAAAGCCTTCGCCACGACGAGGTACGCCAGGATTGCGCCGAGAATGAAGAGAGCGGCACCTGCGGTGACGAATCCGACCGCGTAGCGACGCTCTTTGGCGTAGAGGCCCGGGGTGATGAATGCCCACAATTGGTAAAGCCACACCGGGCAGGCAAGAACGATGCCGGCGGTGAGCGCCACTTTGAATCGCAGCATGAACTGCTCGAACGGCCCGGTCGCCAGCAATCGGCACGCATCGTCGGTGCTGAGGTTGGCGCGACTCTCGGACGGAAGCTCACAGTACGGTCCGCGAAGCAGATCGCCCAGACTTTCGAGACCGAGTATCGAGTGTGAATACCAGAAGAAGCCAAACGCCGTGGTGATGATCACGCCGAGGAATGCGAACAACAAACGAGTCCGCAATTCGTACAGGTGGTCGACCAACGACATGGTGCCGTCTGGGTTGACCTTCCGCTTGCGGTTACGCGGGTCTAACGGAATACGCACTGTGCATCCTGGTCTTGGTCAGCAGACAACCGGGGTGAACGAATATTTCACCCCGGCTAGAACGCAGTGTGTACTAGAGCGGCTTGACTTCGGTCGGCTGCGCAACAGGTGCTGCTGCACCGTTTGCGACCACCGCGGTGTTGGCCGTCGGCAACTGTGCCGGAGCAGGCTGTGCGACCGGCGCGCTTGCGGGCGCCGCATCGTCGTTCTGCATTTCCTTGACTTCGCTCTTGAAGATGCGGAGGGAACGACCCAGACCGCGTGCTGCATCGGGAAGCTTCTTCGACCCGAACAGAATTACGACGACAACAGCGACAATCAGCCAATGCATCGGCTGCATTGCACCCATAACGACCTCCCATGATCAGATTCCTCGATGCTACCGGACACAACCGGCGCTCGGAGGTGCCAAAGCACTTACTTCAGCTACCTTTTACCTGTTTGTTTCCTGCGAACTCACTGAACGTGAAGTTTCCCGAAGTTTTACGAACCGATTACGTCATAGGCGTCGAGCGCCGCAACGGCTCGATCATGGACTTCGGAGACCAGTTCCGGCGGATGAAGGACCCGAACGCCCTCACCGAATCCCAACACCAGCCTTGCCATCCATTCAAGTGTTCCGAAACTCATCGTCGCCTCGACCGACCCGTCGTCGTTCACGTGCTCGACGTCCAACGGGTAGTAGTCGAGCATCCACACCCACTCTTTGGTGATGAACAACCGCGCTTCCGGAAGGGAACCGTCGCCGCTGAACAATTCGAGATTCGAATCCTCCTCGAGGGCCTGCGGCGGCGGGTCGGCGGGCTCGTCGAGTTGGACGGCGGCGTCGATCCGATCGAATCTGAACAACCGCACTCCCTCGGCTTGACGGCACCACGCCTGGAGGTAGCTGTAGTTGTCGACCAACACGATACGAACGGGGTCGACGATGCGCTCGGAGACCGCGTCGCGCGAGGCGGAGTAATACGTCAATCGCAGGGCGGTCTTGTCTGCGAGCGCGGCTCTGACCGTCGCTGCTATCGGGTCTTCGGCGATGTCCGGCGCCGGCGATGTGTCCCGGTCCTGACCGATGGCTCGTGCCGCGGCCGAGCCTGCTGCGTCCTCGATCTTCGCGATGGCACGCTGCGCCGAGGACGGATCGACCATGCCGGGCATTTCCACCAAGGACCGCAGGGCGATCAGCAACGCCGTCGCCTCCGTCGAGGTGAGGCGCAACGGGCGATCGATCCCGGCCGAGAACGTGACCTCGATACTTTCCTCGGAGAAGGACAGGTCGATGAGATCACCGGGACCGTAACCGGGCAGTCCGCACACCCACAATTGATTGAGGTCGGTCATCAGTTGAGTGGTGCTGACACCGAGCTCCTCGGCGGCCTCGGCGGGACTGATGCCAGGATTTGCGATGAAGTACGGCACGAGGTTGAGCAGCCGTGCCAACCGCGACGACAGTCGATTGCTCATCAGTGGTCCCCCTGTCCATTGCCGGTGATCGGGCTCGCCGCGGCGGCGCGCAGCTTCGCGACGACCTCAGCACGCAAATCCGGTGGGTCCAGCACCAATGCGTCCAACCCGTGACCGGCGATCAACCGAGCGGTCCATTCCCAGGATCGGACGGGGATGGCCAGCACGCTGCCGTCGCGATCGGTCAACCGCCGTTCGGACGACGACGTCGCAAGCCGCCGAAGCTCATGGGCGCGGCCGTCTGCGACCCACACCGTAGCCGTCCCGGTCACGACGCCCGAACCGGTCACGCGATCGACGACCTCGCGAAGGTCGACACCTTCAGGTTTGTGAACCGAACCGGCCGGGCCGAACTCCCTGACGTCGTCACCGATCCGTGAGAGCCGGAAGGTCCTCACCGCATCACGGTCGACGTCGTGCCCGACCAGGTACCACTTGCCGTTGTGCGTGACGACGCCCCACGGTTCGACGGTGCGCTCGGTGAACGGTTCGTTCAATGCACCGCGGTGCTGAAAATGAACTGCTCGGCCGGCGTCGACCGCTGCAAGAAGCTTGCCGAGCGCGGGCTCCGAACCGCGGGTGCGCGCGGGAATCGCGGTGACCGGGGCGGCACTGACTTCTGAGTCGACCTGGACGCCCGCCGCTCGGAGTTTGAGTAGTGCACTCTGGGCTGCCGAAATCAGTTCCGGCGACTCCCACAACTGCACCGCGACGGCGACTGCAGCAGATTCCTCGCTGGTGAGGTCCACGTCCGGAAGCTCGTAGGCATTGCGATTGATCCGATACCCCTCGACGGTCGAGAACCGTCCTGCCAGACCGGTTTCCAACGGGACACCCAGGTCACGAAGTTCGTTCTTGTCGCGCTCGAACATGCGACTGAACGCTTCGTAGTTCGCGGAATCGTTGTACCCGGCCACACTGTCACGGATTTTCTCCGCCGTGAGGAACTGTCTGGTGGACAGCAACGCGATCACCAGGTTCATCAACCGCTCGATTTTTGATGTCGCCACGCCGAAATCCTAGTGGCTATCCGATAACCGAACGCGCGCCGGACACTTTCGTGCCCGGCGCGTCGCCGCAAAACAGACCTGCCGTCTTGTACATCTCGAAATTGAGTGACCTACATCGAAGCGATCAAACGCTCGACACGCTCGTCGACGGAGCGGAACGGGTCCTTGCACAGCACCGTTCTCTGCGCCTGATCGTTGAGCTTGAGGTGAACCCAGTCGACTGTGAAGTCCCGGCCTGCTGCCTGGGCTGCGGTGATGAAGTCGCCCCGCAATTTGGCGCGCGTGGTCTGCGGCGGATTCTCGACGGCGTCGTCGATCGTTTCGTCCTCGGTGACCCGCTTGACCAAGCCCTTGCGCTGGAGAACGTCGAAGACACCCCGGCCGCGTTTGATGTCGTGGTACGCCAAGTCGAGCTGCGCGATCTTGGGATCGGACAGGTCGAAACCGTGACGGTCCTGGTAGCGCTGGAACAGCTTGCGCTTGATGACCCAGTCGATCTCCGTGTCGACCTTCGCAAAATCCTGAGCTTCGACGGCATCGAGGGTGCGACCCCACAGGTCGACTACCTGCTCCACCTGCGGGTCCGGTTCGCGGTTACGCAGATGTTCGACTGCCTTGGCGTGGTATTCGCGTTGAATATCGAGGGCACTGGCCTGACGTCCACCAGCAAGGCGAACCGGCTTTTTACCGGTCACGTCGTGACTGACCTCGCGGATGGCACGAATCGGGTTGTCCAGCGCGAAATCGCGGAACGACACCCCGGCTTCGATCATCTCGAGCACCAGTGCGGCAGAACCGACCTTGAGCATCGTCGTCGTTTCGGCCATGTTCGAATCGCCGACGATCACGTGCAGGCGGCGGTACTTCTCGGCGTCCGCGTGCGGTTCGTCGCGGGTGTTGATGATCGGACGCGAGCGAGTGGTAGCCGACGAGACGCCCTCCCAGATGTGTTCCGCGCGCTGCGAGAGGCAGAACGTCGCGGCCTTCGGAGTCTGCAGTACCTTTCCGGCGCCGCAGATCAACTGGCGCGTGACGAGGAACGGCAACAAGACATCCGAAATGCGGGAGAACTCACCGGCGCGCGCGACGAGAAAGTTCTCGTGGCAGCCGTACGAGTTTCCGGCCGAGTCGGTGTTGTTCTTGAAGAGATAGATGTCGCCACCAATACCCTCCTCGGCGAGTCTCGCCTCGGCGTCGATCAGCAGTTCTTCGAGCACACGCTCACCGGCACGGTCGTGATTGACCAGCTGGATGAGGCTGTCGCACTCGGCCGTCGCGTACTCCGGGTGCGAACCCACATCCAGGTACAAGCGAGCTCCGTTACGGAGGAAGACGTTGGAGCTGCGACCCCACGACACGACACGACGGAAGAGGTAACGAGCAACCTCGTCGGGGCTCAGTCTCCTGTGCCCGTGAAAGGTGCAGGTAACGCCGAATTCCGTCTCGATACCCATGATTCGTCTCTGCACACTTCGACAGTACAACCAGAATGCGAGGTTCACCCGTGTACTTCGATCGCGTCGTAAGTCACGACTCGACAACGTCGGGCGGCAGCATAGTGTGACGGTGTGAGCCTTATTCGCCGAAAAGTTGTCCGAAGCGACGTCAAAGTCATGGAAAGCACTGGAGCACTGCGCCCTTCCGTGCTCGACCCGACCATGCGGTTTCTCTCCAGAGCCGCCGATCACGGCGTTTTGTGGATGGTTGTCGCCGCCTTGCTCGCGATGATCGGCGGGCGGCCCCGTAGGGCAGCAGCACGCGGGCTGCTCGCACTGGCCGGTTCCAGCGCGCTGGCCAACGGCATACTCAAGCCCCTCTTTCCCCGCCGACGCCCACCGGCACGCGTCTGGCTGAGCCCGAAGCGAGGCGTCGACATTCCGACGTCGTCCTCGTTCCCCTCCGGACATTCGTCTTCGGCCGCGGCATTCACCGCGGCAGTGGCCATGGAGTCCCCGGTTGCTGGAGCTGCTCTGGCACCACTGGCCGCAGCAGTGGCGTACTCACGCGTTCACAACGGAGTCCACTGGCCGTCCGACGTCTTCGCAGGCCTCGCGGTCGGCGGTGCTATCGCTGCCGGCACGCGTCGTTGGTGGGCGGTGCGGGACGAAGAGCCCGCCGAACTCGGACCCGAGTGCGTGGTTCCCGCGCTCCCGCGCGGAGAAGGCTTGTTGGTCTTCACCAATCCTGGTTCAGGCTCCGAGGACGACGGGATCGTGGAATCGATTCGAGAACTACTACCTGCGGCGATCGTCTACGAGTTCGACGCGGACATCGACTTCGACATGCAGATCGATGCCAAGATCCCCGAGCTCTCGCCGAAAGCGTTGGGTGTATGCGGCGGCGACGGAACAGTGGTCACGGTCGCGACCGCGGCGACAAAGCACGAGCTACCACTTGCGGTTTTTCCCGGCGGAACATTGAACCATTTCGCCCGCGACGTCGGGGCGGTGAATGTCGAGGAGACCGCACAGGCAGTCGAGTCCGGTCAGGCGGCATTCGTCGACCACGCGGTGGTGCGCACGGATTCCGGAGTGACTGCACGGTTTCTCAACACAGCCAGCCTCGGTGGATACCCGGATGCTGTGCGCCTGAGGGAAAAATGGGAACCGCGTTTCGGTAAGTGGCCGGCCGCAGGAGCCGCGATGATCCGGGTTCTCGCAGCGGCGGAGCCGATGACGGTGACCATCGACGGGAAGCGGACCACAATCTGGATGCTGTTCGTCGGAAACGGGCGATACTCCCCCGCCGATCAGGTGCCGATGTCGCGTCCGGAGATGAACCGTGGACTACTCGACGTCCGCTATCTGCGCGCGGACAAGAAATTCTCGCGCTCACGTCTGCTGTTTGCGGCTGCCACAGGAACATTGGGCAGCTCGCGGGTCTACGTTCGCGAACTCGTCTCGTCGATGTCGGTTCGAGTCGCCGATTCACCGGTAGCCATCGCCACCGACGGTGAAGTGGTGGCAGACGCGCGCCGGTTCGATTTCGACACCGAACCGGGCGCGGTGGCCGTCTACCGAGTCACTCAGTAACTCCAGACCTGCAGTAACTCCCAGACCTACGGAGTATCTACGAGGGTGCGTCGCCGTTTGCCGGCGGCGCATCCTCGACTGCTGCCGGAGCTGGAAGCATCTCTTCCAAAACCGTTCCAGCGATCCGTTTGAACGCACGGCGTGGACGATTGCTGTCGAGTACGGCAACCTCGAGTGCACTCACATCGAGAGTTCGTGGTTCCGCCTCAGTGGTTCCGGCCGGTGCCGGGCCGCCCTTTTGGAGCGCCCCGACTGCAATCCGCACTGCGGATTCGAGGTCGAGGTCTCGCTGGTACGACTCGCGCATCGCCGTCACGATCGGTTCGGTCGTGCCGCCCATGACCACGAATTCCTGCTCGTCCGCGATGGATCCGTCGTACGTGATCCGGTAGAGCTGAGCCGGCGTACTGCTTCCGAAGCGACCGATCTCGGCAACACAGATCTCGACCTCGTACGGCTTGGGCTGCTCGGTGAAGATCGTTCCCAGGGTTTGTGCGTACGCATTGGCGAGCGAACGCCCGGTGACGTCCCGACGGTCGTACGAGTACCCACGCATGTCTGCGTGGACGATGCCCGCGCGGCGCAGATTCTCGAACTCGTTGTACTTGCCCACTGCCGCGAATCCGAGACGGTCGTACAGTTCGCTGACCTTGTGCAGAGCACGCGACGGGTTCTCGGCGACAAAGAGCACTCCGTCGCGGTAGGTGAGAACGACGACGCTGCGCCCGCGGGCAATTCCCTTGCGCGCCAATTCCGAACGATCGCGCATGATCTGTTCGGCTGATGCGTAATACGGCATCGTCATAGCGCAGACTCCCCTTCCGGACTCGCGGTCGCAGTGCGAGCCGCGACGATCTCCCTGGCGATCTCGGCAGCCCTGGTGGGCAACAACTCCACAGCGCCGGCCGAGGTGATGGTGACCGCCGTCGGATAGATCCCTCGTGTCAGATCAGGACCACCGGTAGCCGAATCGTCATCTGCCGCGTCGTAGAGCGCCTCGACGGCGAACCGAAGCGCGGTGTCCTCGTCGATTCCCGGTGAATACAGCTTCTTGAGCGCCGATTTCGCGAACAGGGAGCCGGATCCGACTGCGTGATAGCCCGCGCGCTCCTCGTATCGCCCACCGACGACGTCGTAGGAGACGATGCGACCGGCGGTGGACGGATCGACCGCGTCCAGGTCGTAACCCACGAGCAGTGGCACAACCGCCAAACCTTGCATCGCTGCTCCGAGATTTCCTCGAACCATCGACGAAAGTCGATTGGCCTTGCCGTCGAACGTGAGTGGGACGCCTTCGATCTTCTCGTAATGTTCGAGCTCGACCGCGAAGAGCCGGACCAGTTCGATTGCGATCCCGGCCGTACCGGCAATACCCGCAGCCGAGTAGTCGTCCGTGACGTACACCTTCTGCACGTCACGGCTGGCGATGAGATTGCCCATCGTCGCTCGGCGATCACCCGCGAGCAGAACACCACCCGCATAGCTGATCGCGACGATGGTGGTGCCGTGCGGAGCTACGTCTCCCCCGCCCATGACAACACCTCCTGTGTCGGCGAAGCGGTTCTGCGGAAGATGCTCCGGTGCATGCACCCGAAGGTATTCCGAGAATGACGACAGATTCGAGCCGAAGCTCAACCGTGTGTCCCCGTCTGTGATCCGGGGCGCGCGATCCACCGTCACTGGCCGCCCTTCTGGACGTAGGCACGGACGAAGTCCTCGGCGTTCTCTTCCAACACGTCGTCGATCTCGTCGAGCAGGTCGTCGGTTTCTGCAGCGAGCTTCTCGCGACGTTCCTGGCCGGCACTGCCGTCGCCACCAGTGGTTTCGTCGTCTTCGCCGCCACCGGCACGCTGCGTCTGTTCTTGAGCCATCGCCGTCGACCTCCTTGTGTGAAGGGAGCTCTCGCGAGCATCCTGTTCGGCCCAGCAGAGTCGGTAACTGATCCCGCTCGGACCTTCACCCTACCGAGCGGCACCGTCAGGTGTGGAGAGACGCGACGGCGAGCCGCATCGGCTGATTTCAGTGAGTGAGCTGATCAACCAGTTCCGCGGCGCTGTCCACGGAGTCGAGCAACGCTCCGACGTGCGCTTTGGTACCTCGAAGCGGCTCGAGGGTGGGGATACGGATCAACGATTCACCGCCGAGATCGAAGATGACCGAATCCCAGCTCGCGGCCGCGATATCGGCACCGAATCGGCGTAGGCACTCGCCCCGGAAGTATGCGCGAGTGTCGGTGGGAGGGTTCGTGACCGCGTCGAGAACCTGCTGTTCGGTGACAAGCCGCTCCATGGAGCCGCGAGCAACCAGGCGGTTGTACAGGCCCTTGTCGAGTCGCACGTCGGAGTACTGCAGATCCACCAGATGCAATCGCGGCGCCGACCACGCGAGTCCCTCACGATTGCGGAACCCTTCGAGCAGACGCAGTTTGGCCGGCCAGTCGAGGATGTTCGCGCACTCCATGGGATCGCGCTCGAGGAGATCGAGAACCATCGCCCACTTGGCGACGATATCGTCCGCTCGCGGATCACGATCGGTCTCACGGTCGAGGAACTTCGAGACACGTTCGAGGTAAATGCGTTGCAGCGCAAGCCCTGTCAGTTCACGTCCGTCGGCCAGCGCAACGGTCTTGCGCAGAGTGGGGTCGTGACTGATGTGGTGGACGGCGGTGACCGGACGCGCCAGTTGCAGATCGGTGAGGTCGACACCTGCCTCGATCAGGTCGAGTACCAGCGCCGTTGTTCCAACCTTGAGGTACGTCGACATCTCCGCGAGGTTCGCGTCACCGATGATGACGTGCAGGCGGCGATACTTGTCTGCATCCGCGTGCGGTTCGTCGCGGGTGTTGATGATTCCGCGCTTGAGAGTGGTCTCGAGGCCTACTTCGACCTCGATGTAGTCGGATCGCTGCGAAAGCTGGAATCCGGCCTCGTCGCCGGACTGACCGAGACCCACACGACCGGAACCGCAGATCACCTGCCGGGACGCGAAAAACGGCGTCAATCCGGTCACGATCGAGGCGAACGGGGTCTCACGTGAGCAGAGGTAGTTCTCGTGCGTGCCGTACGAGGCACCCTTGCCGTCGACGTTGTTCTTGTACAGCTGGAGCCGAGGCGCACCCGGCACGCTGGATGCGTGCCGCGCAGCCGCTTCCATGACGCGTTCGCCGGCCTTGTCCCAGATCACGGCGTCGAGCGGGTCGGCGACCTCGGGCGCCGAATACTCCGGATGTGCGTGGTCGACGTACAACCGTGCCCCGTTGGTGAGAATCATGTTCGCGGCGCCGATCTCGTCCGCGTCGATCACCGGCGCGGGACCGCTCATTCGCCCCAGATCGAAGCCTCGGGCATCTCGCAGCGGAGATTCGACCTCGTAATCCCAGCGTGTGCGCTTGGCCCGTGGCACGCCCGCTGCGGCGGCGTAGGCAAGCACCGCCTGGGTTGAAGTGAGAATCGGATTCGCCGACGGCTCACTGGGTGAAGATATTCCGTATTCGACCTCGACACCGATGATCCGCTGCATGACACAAGAGCCTATGTGATTGCGGCGCGGCACCCACAGGCGTGGCACAGTTGGAGGAATGCACCAACCTCTCACCGCAGACCTGAATCCCGCGGACGAGGTAGTCGCCGTGTACGACCGGACGGGTAATCCGATCGGCCGAGCACCACGTTCGGTCGTCTACTCGGGTGGGCTCTGGCACGCGAGTGCGGGCGTCCTGGTTCGTACCGGGGACGGCTCCCGCATCTACGTCCATCGCCGAACCGACACGAAAGCGGTGTTCGGGGGCTATCACGACTGTCTTGCCGGAGGTGTCGTCGATCCAGGTGAGACGCCGCAGGAAACTGCGATCCGTGAAGTCGGTGAAGAACTCGGAATCTTCGGAACGGCAGACCAGCCACTCCGACTGACGGAGATCGCTCGAAAATCCTGGGACGGCGAGTGGAACAACTCTCCGTTGCGCTGTCACCTGTTTGCGTTCGAACTCAGATACGACGGGCCGATGGCACATCAGCCCAGCGAGATCGCCGAAGGTTGGTGGTGGACGCCGAAAGAACTCGGCGCCCACCTGCAGGACCCGTCGTGGCCGTTCGTTCCGGACTCACGCGCGCTGCTGGCCGACTATTGCTGGAGCTGAACACCGCTGGGACTGAACACTGGTGGGACCTGTGATCAGCCCGGGGTGATCGCCGAGAGCCACGCAGCGAACGCGCTGGGGTTGCGGGTCTGCGCGAGAACGCGACCGGGTCCGGTGAAGTCGAAGACAAATCCTTCACCGGACTTCATCGACTGAATGGTGCGCCCCTGAACGGCGCGCCGCATGTTGAAATTCATGCCGAGGTCGTAGGCGACCACGTGACCGGTATCGATCGTGACTGTCTCGCCTGGCTGCAAGTCGATGACGTCGATCGCGCCGTAGACGGCCAGCACTACTTCACCGTCGCCACTTGCCCGCAGGCCGAAGCCTCCTTCACCGCCGAAGAGGTTGGACATGCCGCCCCACTTGGACTCGACCGTCACACCGTAGGAGTTGGCCAACCAGGTTCCACGGTTGAGGAAGAACGGGCGATCAGAGGTGATGGTCAGCGGGATCAGATCTCCGGGAAGCACACCAGTCACGTCGACCCAACCACCTTGCGGCGGAGCGGTATACGTCGTGACGAAAAATGATTCGCCGCTCAGCATCGACCGCTTGAGTCCCTGCAGGACGCCGCCCTGCGCCTTCGCTTCGAGAACTACGCCGGCAGAATGCGCGAGCATCGCCCCGCTCTCCACGCGCAGCGGTTCGCCGGGCGCGAGGTAGCAGCGAGCGACTGTGGACGACGGATTGTGTCGAAGATGTATCTGCACGGCGGGACTCTAAACCAGCGCGACCGACCGGTCCAATCACAACGAAGTCAACGGCAGCGACGCAGAGATCGGGCCGACAACTCTCGCGGAGTGGCCGGCCCGATCGATGTTCGTTTCGTTACAGGTACTGGCCCGTGTTCGACTCCGTGTCGATCGCGCGGCTCGCACTGGCGTTCTTGCCCGTGACGAGAGTGCGGATGTAGACGATCCGCTCACCCTTCTTGCCCGAAATACGTGCCCAGTCATCAGGATTGGTGGTGTTGGGCAGATCCTCGTTCTCGGCGAACTCGTCGACGATGGAATCGAAGAGGTGCTGCACACGCAAGCCCGGAGCACCGGTGTCGAGCACAGACTTGATCGCGTACTTCTTGGCGCGGTCGACGATGTTCTGGATCATCGCCCCCGAGTTGAAGTCCTTGAAGAACAGAACTTCCTTGTCGCCGTTGGCGTACGTGACCTCGAGGAAACGATTCTCTTCGCTCTCCGCGTACATGCGATCGACGACGCGAACGATCATCGCCTTCAAGCATGCAGTGCGATCTCCACCGAACTCGGCGAGGTCGTCTGCATTGATCGGCAGACCGTCCACCAGGTACTTCGAGAAGATGTCCTGAGCGGATTCCGCGTCGGGGCGCTCGATCTTGATCTTCACGTCCAGTCGGCCGGGACGCAGGATGGCCGGGTCGATCATGTCCTCACGGTTGGAAGCGCCGATGACGATGACGTTCTCGAGCCCTTCCACACCGTCGATCTCGCTGAGCAGCTGCGGAACGACCGTTGTCTCCACGTCGGAGGAGACTCCCGAACCACGGGTACGGAAGATCGAGTCCATCTCGTCGAAGAAGACGATCACCGGAGTGCCCTCGGACGCCTTCTCACGAGCACGCTGGAAGATCATCCGGATGTGACGCTCGGTTTCGCCGACGAACTTGTTCAGAAGTTCCGGGCCCTTGATGTTCAGGAAGTAGGACTTGGCGTCCTTGCTGTCCTGACCGCGGGCTTCGGCGATCTTCTTGGCCAACGAGTTGGCGACGGCCTTGGCGATGAGCGTCTTGCCGCAACCAGGCGGACCGTAGAGCAGCACACCCTTCGGCGGCCTCAGTGAGTACTCGTGGAACAGATCCTTGTGGAGGAACGGGAGTTCGACGGCATCACGGATCTGTTCGATCTGACGCCCGAGACCACCGATGTCGTCGTAGTGAACGTCCGGAACTTCTTCGAGAACCAGATCTTCGACCTCGGCCTTCGGGATGCGCTCGAAGGCGTACCCGGCCTTGGTGTCGACGAGCAACGAGTCGCCCGGACGCAGTTTCCTGGTCGGAGAATCGGCGTCGTACGCGATGATGTCGGCTTCGGGGTCGGCGAAGACGGCTGCCAACGGCGCTGCGAGCCAGACGATGCGCTCTTCGTCGGCATGGCCGACCACCAGTGCGCGCAAGCCGTCGTCGAGTACCTCACGGAGCGTGCTGATCTCACCGACCTGCTCGTAGGTGCCGGCCTCGACGATGGTGAGTGCCTCGTTGAGGCGAACCGTCTGCCCGAGGGCGAGGGTGTCCGTGTCGATGTTCGGTGAGCACGTCAACCGCATCTTGCGACCCGACGTGAACACGTCGACGGTCTTGTCCTCGTGTACCGAGAGAAGGACTCCGTAACCGCTCGGCGGTTGACCGAGTCTGTCGACTTCTTCACGAAGCGCGATGAGCTGCTGACGGGCCTCTTTGAGGGTGTCCATCAACTTGCTGTTTCGGATGGACAACGAGTCCACCTTCGACTCCAGCTCACGCACCTGCTCCGGCGATTGTGCAAGTTGTCGGCGCAGTACTTGTGCTTCCACTCGTAGCGCGTGGAGTTCTTCTGCTGCCGCAACCGAATCCGGGTTCTCTGTCGAGCTCATGTGCGTCTCCTCCCAGTGCGATCCATCAACGCTACCGGCATAAGGCCCCAACTGTCGCCAGACACGGTGCGCGAGTGCGAATTCACACCTGCGCGCGGACCGTGCCGACTGGTCTCGAGCCAGAATTTGGTCATGTTAGCCTTGCCTACAAGATGGAGACAGCGCCTGTCTCTCTTTACAACGAAAGGTAACGCTGTGATCATCCGCAAGACTCTCATCAGCGCTTGTGCTGTCGCTGCCGTCCTGACCATGGGTGCATGCAGCTCGGACGACAACAAGGATTCGACGGCTGCAAGTTCTACTTCCGCCGCCGCCTCGAGCACCACGGCCAAGGCCTCGGCTTCCGCCACGACGTCAGCTGCCGCTGCCGCAGCGGCTCCGACGGCCGAGGAGCTCAACGCTTCGCTCGTCGCGCTGATCGATCCGGCCAAGCCGATCGAGGAGAAGACCGCTCTGGTGGTCGACGGAACCAAGCGTCAGGCCAACATCGAGACGATGAGTGCTGCACTGGGCGGTAACCCGGCCTACGCGATCACGTTCAACGTGGACAACGTCAAGGTCGACGGTCAGACCGCAACTGCAGACGTCGCCGTCGTCAGCCCGCACGGCGCCGCCCCGGCCACCCCGTGGACCTGGGAGCTCGAAGACGGCTCCTGGAAGCTGTCCGACACCTCGGCTTGCGTGCTCCTGGAAATGGGCCGCGCTTCCTGCACCGCATAACTTCCAGCTACGACAAGAGCGGCGATCCGGATACCGGATCGCCGCTCTTGTTGTTTTCGTGTGACTACTTGGCCGCGGTGTTCGAGCCCTTGCCCGCACGCCGCTGCGGCTTCGGGGTGACGGTTCCTTCGGCGAGACGACGAGCGCTCACGAGGAACGCGGTGTGGCCCTGCATCCGATGTTCGGGGCGCACCGCCAAACCGACGACGTGCCAACCGCGCACGATCGATTCCCACGAGCGGGGCTCGGTCCAGCATTCCTGCTCCCGCATCGCCTCGACGACCTTCGAGAGCTGAGTAACGGTCGCAACGTAGACGATCAACACGCCGCCCGGCACGAGTGCCTTCGAGACGGCGGGCAGGACGTCCCACGGGGCCAGCATGTCGAGGACGACGCGATCGACCTTGCCTCCGTGCGCTTCCGGATCGAACTCGGCGAGATCGGCGATGGTCAGTTCCCAGTTCGGCGGACGTTCCCCGAAGAAGGTCTCGACGTTGCGAACCGCATGTTCGGCATGATCGTCGCGGACCTCGTAGGAGATGACCTTGCCCTCGGGTCCGACGGCACGCAGCAGCGAACATGTCAGTGCGCCGGAGCCGGCTCCGGCCTCGAGCACGCGCGCTCCGGGGAACACGTCGCCTTCGTGGACGATCTGAGCTGCGTCCTTCGGGTAGATGACCTGGGCACCGCGCGGCATGGACAGCACGTAGTCCACCAGCAGGGGGCGCAGTGCGAGATAGGGCGTGCCGTTGACCGACTTGACGACGCTGCCCTCGTCGGCACCGATCAGATCGTTGTGAACGATTCCGCCCTTGTGGGTGTGGTATTCGCGGTTCGCCTCGAGAACGATCGTGTAGTGGCGTCCCTTACCGTCGGTCAGCTGTACTCGGTCGCCGACGCGGAACGGACCTGACGGCCGCTTGCCCGGCGCAGTGAGATCAGCTTCTGGAAGCTCTTGTTCGGGAATCTCGGCGACAGCGGACTGCGCAACCTCATCCACTTCGGTCGTGCCTTCTTCTGGTTGCAGCTCGTTCGCCATGCGCAGATGATCCCTGTTCGCTTGTTTCCGGTGTCCTCGCCACCGGCTCCGACGGAGTTGTCGGACCAACCGCATAGCCTGCCAGGTGTGAGCTCTGTCGAATTGCCAACCCCCACTCCAACGGGTGCAACATCACACGAGCGCCCGCGTAGTCGGCCGGCGCTCTCTCCGTCTCGGGCGGGTGACTACAAACAATGCCCCCTGCTCTATCGCTTCCGAGCAGTCGACAGAATTCCGGAAACGCCAACCAGAGCCCAGGTCAGAGGCACCGTCGTACACGCGGCACTGGAAGCACTGTTTGCACTCCCGACCGGTCACCGGGTTCCCGATCGCGCAGCCGAACTCGTCCGTCCCGCGTGGGAACGTGTCAGTGCCGAGTCTCCCGAGGCCGCTGACCTTGTTCCGGAGGGCGAGCTGGATTCGTTCCTCGACGAAGTCGGCAAGCTCGTCGCGACGTACTACACGCTCGAAGATCCCACTCGATTCGATGCCGAGGCGTGCGAGGTCTACGTCGAGACCGAATTGGAGAACGGCGTTCGACTCCGCGGCTTCGTCGACCGGATAGACGTTGCACCGACGGGTGAGGTGCGGGTGGTCGACTACAAGACCGGAAAAGCGCCTCGCGAGTTCACCGAATCCAAGGCGCTCTTCCAGATGAAGTTCTACGCGCTCGTACTGCTGCGCACTCGCGGAATCGTTCCCGCACAACTGCGCCTGATCTATCTGGCCTCCGGCTCGATTCTCACGTACGCCCCGGATCACGACGAGCTCATCCGATTCGAGCGAACCCTCTCCGCCATCTGGAAAGCGATCCTCGCGGCAGGTGCGACCGGAGACTTCAGACCCAAGCCTGGCAAACTGTGCGACTGGTGCGATCACAAGTCACTGTGCCCCTCGTTCGGCGGAACACCTCCGCCGTATCCAGGTTGGCCGGACCTACTGAGCACCGAACCTGTTGCCGCAAAGGAGAATTCATAACATGACGGACAGTTCGTACTACCGCTACCTCGGAACGACGGAGGAAGGGCACGAGCGGTTCGCGAGCACGCAGGCAACTGTCAGCATCTGGGGCCCGACACTGCAGCACGGCGCTCCCCCGTCGGCGCTGTTGGTACGAGCCCTCGAGCGGTGCGGTGCGCGCGACGAAACCCGTCTGACGCGCGTCGTCGTCGAGATTCTCGGACCGATTCCGATTGCCGACCTCGAAGTCCGGTCCTGGATCGAACGACCCGGTCGCCGAATCGAATTGATCGTCGCCGAACTGTGGGCAACCACCGCCGACGGATCTGCACGCGCGGTTGCGCGCGGTACGGCGTGGCGGATGGAGACGGTGGATACCGGCGACGTCGTCCACGTAGTCGATCCCCCGCTCGAACCCCGCGACAGCGGCACCCCGGGCGTTCTCGAGGGTCTGTGGAGCGTCGGCTATCTCAAGACCCTCGACTGGTCCTGGATTGCTCCGATCGGGTGCGTGGGAACCGGCAAGGTATGGGCGCGCCCCAAGCCAGAGCTGGTCGAGGGTGAGAAGATGTCTGCTCTCGAGCGTTTGTTCGCGGTGGCCGACATCTCAAACGGGGTCGGCGCCAAGCTCGACCCCGAGCACTGGACGTTCCTCAACACAGATCTCACGGTGCATATCTTCCGTGTACCCGAGGGAGAGTGGGTCGGTGTCGCCGCCGAAACCACAACGGGTCCGGACGGCGTCGGCATGTGTGCGGGCGTGCTCTACGACGAGCAGGGTGCCGTGGGCCGTATCGCCCAGACTTTGCAGATTCGCGCCCGTTCCTGATTTCCAGGAACGGGCGCGAATGCGCGTAAATCTATTCAGGCAGTGATCAGAAAGCGCGTACCGAGCGGATGTTCGACGCGAGGATGGCCTTGGCACCGAGTTCGGCCAAGGCATCCATCACCTGGTTGTGTCCCTTGATCGGGACCATCGCGCGAACCGCGACCCAGTCGGGATCGGCCAACGGTGAGAGGGTCGGCGATTCCATTCCGGGAGTCATCTTGATGGCGTCGTCGAGGATGGTGCGCGGGCAGTCGTAGTCGATCATCAGATTCTGCTGCGCGAAGACAATTCCGCGTACGCGTTCGATGAGCTGGTTGCGGGCGGGATCGTCCTGCGGAGCGCCGGTGCGCTCGATCAGGACACCTTCGGAATCGCAGAGCGATTCACCGAAAGCCACGAGGTTGTGTTGGCGGAGAGTACGACCCGATCCGACCACGTCGGCGATCGCGTCGGCGACGCCGAGCTGAATCGAGATTTCCACTGCTCCGTCGAGACGGATGACGGTGGCGTCGAGTCCGCGATCTGTGAGGTCCTTACGGACCAGGTTCGGGTACGACGTTGCAATGCGCAGGCCGGACAGATCCTCGACGGCCCAGTCCTTGCCGGCCGGTGCTGCGTAACGGAACGACGAACGGCCGAAGCCCAGTGACAGACGCTCGGATACGGGAGCACCCGAGTCGCCGGCGAGATCACGACCGGTGATGCCGAGATCCAGCTCACCGGAGCCGACGTAGATCGCAATGTCCTTGGGGCGCAAGAAGAAGAACTCGACCTGATTGGCCGGATCCAGGACCGTCAGATCACGGGAATCGGTGCGTCGACGGTAGCCGGCCTCGCTGAGAATCTCGGCGGCGGACTCGGACAGTGAGCCTTTGTTGGGAACTGCTACGCGCAGCATGGTGGATGTCCTTTCGGAAGGTGTGGGTGACGTGAGACGACATGAATCGGAAGCCCTGGACGAGCGAGACGGAGTACACCTCGCTGGTCAGCTCCGATCACAGATGTCGGTACACGTCCTCGAGGGTCAGTCCGCGACCGACCATCAACACCTGCGTCCAGTACAGCAGCTGGGAAATTTCCTCGGCGAGCTGCTCATCGCTCTGGTATTCCGCAGCGATCCACACTTCACCGGCTTCCTCGATGACCTTTTTGCCCTGAGCATGCACACCGGCGTCGAGGGCGGCGACAGTGCCGGACCCCTCGGGGCGAGTAGCAGCGCGCTCGGTCAATTCGGCGAACAAGGATTCGAAGGTCTTCACGGGTAGCTATTCTTTCACGAGGACGGAAGCGGTTTTCACACGCCCACGAACAGCGGTGTTCACAAGCCTGCGTCGAGGCTGCGCGAACTCACGAACCTGCGGGTCTGCCCGGTGATCGGATCCGGGTACTCCAACGCTCGCGCCAACAATCGCAACGGAGTCGAGAAGTCACCGGGCACTGCGGGCAGATACTCCGGATAGTAGTTGTCACCGACGATCGGGACGCCCAGCGAGTTGAGGTGCAGCCGAAGCTGATGGGTCCGGCCGGTCCGTGGGAGCAACCTGTATCGCCCGAGCGTCCGGCCAGCCGAGTCGGTGATCACCTCGATCAGTTCGATCGAGGTCTCACTGTTCGGCTCGCCCGCGATTTCGGTAGCCGTCATCTCGCCGTGAACTTTGTTGATGCGGCTGCGCACCGTGCGAGGGAAAGTCAGTTCCGGATCGAAGCCCGCAATCGCCTCGTACTCCTTGACGATCCGCTGCTCGGCAAAAAGTTCCTGGTACGGCCGTCGTAGGTCCGGTGTCACGGTGAACACGATGACACCCGCCGTCATCCGGTCGAGGCGGTGAACTGGCGCAAGATCCGGAAGGTCCAGGTCACGACGCAGGCGCACGACTGCGCTTTCGACGATGTGCGCTCCCCGTGGAATGGTCGCCAGGAAGTGCGGTTTGTCGATCACGAGAATCGAGTCGTCGCGGTACAAGATCTCGATCTCGTGCGGAACCGGAATCTCGGGGGCCGGCTCGCGGTAGAAGTACACGAACCGGGTCGGCTGATAGGGCGTTCGGCTCGTGATCTTCCGCCCGTGCTCGTCGACGACGTCCCCGGCGCTGACGAGGTCCGCCCACAGGTCCCGCTCCCCGGGATGCTCGCCGACCAGGTGCTCGAGGACGGTCCGCGCCGACGACTCCGCCGGCATCCGCAGCCGGTCAGGTCCGAGACCGTTTCGGATCGGCAACGGAGCCTTGGGCACAGCTCAGTCCTGCTCGAGGTCTGGTGAACAACTCTCGCAGAGCAATTCGAGGGTTCGGCCGTCGCCGTCGATCCGGTTGCGGTACCGCGGGGTCGGAGTACCACAATCGACACACACGCCGAGTGTCTTGGCTTCGGATGAGAACTCGACGTTCATCCGCTTGTCGAACACGTACAGGGAACCGTCCCAGAGGCCGCGGTCGCCGAAAGTCTCGCCGTAACGGACGATTCCGCCGTCCAACTGATAGACCTCGTCGAAGCCACGTGAGCGCATCAGCGAAGACAACACCTCACAGCGCACTCCGCCGGTGCAGTACGTGACCACGGCTTTGCCCTTGAGATGGTCGTATTTGCCACTGTCGAGTTCGTTGACGAAATCCCGAGTGGTGGCGACGTCCGGAACTATCGCATCTCGGAAACGGCCGATCTCGGCTTCGAAGGCATTGCGCCCGTCGAAGAACACGACGTCGTCACCGCGAGTGTCGACGAGTTCGTGTAGTTCCTTGGGCACCAGGTGAACTCCTCCGCCGACCACACCGTTCTCGTCGACTTTCAGCTCGTCGGGGGCACCGAACGTCACGATCTCCGAGCGTGCCTTGACACTCAGACGAGGGAAATCGTTCCCGAGGCCGTCCGACCACTTGATGTCAGCGGTACGGAAGGGTTCGTAACCACGCGTACCACGGACATATCGCTTGACATCCTCGATGTCTCCGCCGACCGTCGCGTTGATCCCGTGCGGCGAGACGATGATCCGGCCCGTCAGGTTGTTGGACTCGGCCAGGCTGTGCTGCCACAGCTTGATCGCTTCCGGGTCCGCCAACGGCGTGAACTGGTAGAAGAGAACAATTTTCGGAATAGCCACAGCAAATCCAGCCTAACGTGCCGCGCTCGAGTGAACGTCGTGAAGATCGTGAATGGACAAGTCCACCAGAGACTCTCGAAACACGCGTCCAGGGCCGGCCGGGACGTCGACCTCACACGGAACGACGAGCACCGCGCAACCCGCAGCGCTGGCCGACGCCGTGCCGGTCGGCGAGTCCTCGATCGCGAGGCACTGCGCCGGCTCGAGTCCGAGCAGATGCGCGCCGCGCAGGTACGGATCCGCTGCCGGTTTCCCGTTGGGGACCTCGTCGCCACACACCGAATGGTCGAAGAACTCACGGCCGAGCATGCCGAGTGCCCGATCGACCAGAACTCGCTCGGTGTTGGTGACCAGTGCAGAACGCAAACCACCGTCACGCACGGTCGACAGTGCGTCGCGAGCACCCGGCCGCCAGGTCACGCCGTCCTCGAACAGATCGCCGACGCGGGTGTACATCCAGTCCTTCGCCTCGGCGATGGCATCGGGATGCTTCTCCAGGCCGAGCGCGTCGAACACCGTCGCAAGGGCGAAGGGACTCGACGCACCGATGACGGCAACGCGTGTCGCTTCCGTCATCGGTCCGCCCAGGCGTAGGGACAGCTCACGAAGCGCGATGTCCCACAGCTTCTCCGAATCGAGCAGGGTGCCGTCCATGTCCCACAGGACACCACCGAGCGTTGATTCGGATACTTCGGTCAACAACTCAGACATTGAAATACTTTGCTTCCGGGTGGTGCAGGACAAAAGCGTCCGTGGACTGCTCGGGATGCAGCTGCAGCTCCTCGGACAATTCGACGCCGATTCGTTCGGGTTCGAGCAACGCCACCAACTTGGCTCGATCCTCGAGATCCGGGCACGCGCCGTATCCGAACGAATAACGAGCGCCGCGGTACTCGAGATCGAAGTAACCGGCAACCTCGGTGGGATCCTGCTCCGCGACGGTGTGACCCTCGGGGAGCACTAGCTCTTCACGGACGCGTCGATGCCAGTACTCGGCCAGAGACTCCGTGAGCTGGACACCGATTCCGTGAACCTCGAGGTAATCGCGGTACGAGTTCGATGCGAACAACTCGTTGGCGAAGTCCGCGATCGGCTGACCCATCGTCACCAACTGGAACGGAAGAACGTCGACCTGCCCGGTGGCCTCGGCGTCCTTGCGCGAGCGAACGAAGTCCGCGATGCACAGAAAGCGGTCGCGGTGCTGGCGCGGGTAGGTGAACCGGAACCTTTCGGGTGCATCCGGTTTCGGCTCGGTGAGCACGATGACGTCGTCGCCCTCCGAGATCGCCGGGAAGTACCCGTACACGACCGCGGCATGCGCGAGGATGCCCTCGGACGTCAACCGATCGAGCCAGTACCGAAGTCGCGGACGGCCTTCCGACTCGACCAGTTCCTCGTACGTCGGACCGTCGCCCTTGCGCTGACCGCGAAGGCCCCACTGGCCGAGGAAAAGAGCGCGCTCGTCGAGCAGCCCCGAGTACTCGGACAGCGAGATTCCCTTGACGATGCGCGAGCCCCAGAAGGGAGGTGTCGGCACCGCGATGTCGGCTGCGACATCGGAACGCTCCGGCAGGACCACGGGAACCGCTGCAGCCTTGCGCTTTTCGGCGATGCGCTTGGAACGCTCGTGACGTGCCTTACGCTCGGCAGCCTTCTCGCGAGCAGCGATGGCCTCCGGGCTGTCCGGCGCCGGGCCGCCACCACGCTTGGTCGTCATGATCTGGTCCATCAAGTTCAGACCCTCGAAGGCGTCGCGGGCATAGCTGACGTCGCCCTCGTACACCTCCTGCAGGTCGTTCTCGACGTAGGAGCGCGTGAGCGCCGCACCACCGAGCAGAACCGGGAACTTCTCGGCGACTCCGCGTGCGTTGAGTTCCTGGAGGTTTTCCTTCATCACGACAGTGGACTTCACGAGCAGTCCGGACATGCCGATCACGTCGGCTTTCTTGTCCAACGCGACGTCGAGGATGGTCGCGATCGGCTGCTTGATACCGATGTTGACGACCTCGTAGCCGTTGTTGCTCAAGATGATGTCGACCAGGTTCTTGCCGATGTCGTGAACGTCGCCCTTGACGGTCGCGATCACGATGCGACCCTTGCCGTCCTCGTCGCTCGCTTCCATGTGCGGTTCGAGGAATGCCACGGCAGCCTTCATGACCTCGGCCGACTGCAACACGAACGGCAACTGCATCTGTCCGGAGCCGAACAGCTCGCCGACGGTCTTCATGCCCGAGAGCAAGGTCTCGTTGATGATGGCCAGTGGAGGCTTGATCGTCATCGCCTCGGTGAGGTCGTCGTCGAGGCCGTTGCGCTCGCCGTCGACGATGCGGCGTTCGAGCCGGTCGAACAACGGAAGTCCCGCCAGTTCCTGCGCACGGGACTCGCGCGCCGACGCAGCCGAGACACCCTCGAACAGAGCCATCAGCTTCTGCAGCGGGTCGTACCCCTCGCTACGACGGTCATAGACCAGGTCGAGTGCGGTTTCACGCTGCTCGTCAGGAATTCGGGCCATCGGCAGAATCTTGGACGCATGAACGATCGCCGTGTCCAGACCTGCCTCGGTGCACTCGTGCAGGAACACCGAGTTGAGGACCTGACGAGCTGCCGGGTTCAAACCGAACGAGATGTTCGAGATACCCAGGGTGAAGTGCAGTTCCGGGTACGCAGCCTTGAGCTGACGGATCGCTTCGATGGTCTCGATGCCGTCGCGTCGTACCTCTTCCTGACCGGTCGAGATGGGGAAGGTCAAGGCGTCGACGATGATGTCGGACTCGGCGAGTCCCCAGTTTCCCTTGATGTCCTCGATCAGACGCTTGGCGATGGCGACCTTCGTCTCGGCGGTGCGAGCCTGGCCCTCTTCGTCGATGGTCAGGGCGACGACCGCCGCGCCGTGCTCCTTGACCAGAGTCATGATCTTGTGGAAACGCGATTCGGGGCCGGCGCCGTCTTCGTAGTTGACGGAGTTGACGGCGCAGCGGCCACCGAGGTGCTCGAGGCCGGCCTGCAGGACGGCAGGCTCGGTGGAGTCGAGCATGATCGGCAGCGTCGAGGACGTCGCCAGGCGGCTGGCAAGTTCCGACATGTCGGCGGCACCGTCGCGGCCCACGTAGTCGACGTTGAGGTCGAGCATGTGTGCGCCGTCGCGGGTCTGGTCCTTGGCGATGTCCAGGCACTTCTGGTAGTCCGCGGAGAGCATCGCCTCGCGGAAAGCCTTGGAGCCGTTGGAGTTCGTGCGTTCGCCGATCATCAGGATGCTGGCGTCCTGCTCGAACGGCACCGCCGAGTACAGCGAAGAGGTGCTCGGCTCGTGGATCGGCGTGCGCTGGGCCTTCTCGACCTGACGGACCGCGTCGGCGACCGCGCTGATGTGCTCGGGCGTCGTACCGCAGCAGCCACCGACGAGGCCGAGTCCGAACTCGGAGACGAAACCACTGAGGGCTTCGGCCAATTCGTCGGCAGTCAGCGGATACTCGGCGCCCTTGGGACCGAGCTGCGGCAGGCCGGCATTGGGCATGACCGACACCGGCAGCGTGGAGTACTTGGACAGATGACGGAGATGTTCACTCATCTCGGCCGGCCCGGTGGCGCAGTTCAGACCGATCATGTCGATACCGAGTGGCTCGAGTGCCGTCAGCGCCGCACCGATCTCACTGCCGAGGAGCATCGTTCCGGTTGTCTCGACCGTCACGTGAGTGATGATCGGCAACCGCAGTCCGAGTTGCTCCATCGCACGCTGGCTGCCGAGGATTGCAGCTTTCACCTGAAGCAGGTCCTGGCAGGTTTCGACGAGGATGGCGTCGGCGCCACCGTCGATCATGCCGAGCGCAGCTTCGGTGTACGCGTCACGCAGGACTGCGTACGGTGCGTGTCCCAGGCTGGGGAGCTTGGTTCCCGGTCCCATCGAGCCGAGTACGAATCGGGCCATGCCGTCGCGGCCTGGTCCCATCTCGTCCGCTACTTCACGGGCGAGAGCAGTGCCTTTTTCCGCGAGT
>NZ_LNAK01000134.1:854239-942355 GCF_001445685.1 Rhodococcus sp. KB6
GCGGTGGATGTCTTTGAGCACGTCGGGACGGGTGTCGTTGAGGATCTCATTGCACCCCTCGAGGCCGAGGAAGTCGTCCAGGGTGAGGTCCGCGGCCTGCAACATGGTGCCCATCGCTCCGTCGCCGATGACAACGCGCTGTTTCAGCGCATCAAGCAGGGCAGAGTTAAATGGGGCAGACATGCCGTCCAGAGTAGTGGGCGCACCGACAAGCTCTGGCCGTAGGCTGGGTGGGTGAGTCCAAGTGAGTTCCCCGTCACTCCCGACGGCCCGGTCGATTTCGATGATTCCGCGGCCTTCGAGAGCCCTGACGGCTTTGCCGTCGACAGCAGCGACCGCCTCGAGGGCGACATCCCTGTCCTACGTGATCCCATCCTCGTTGCAGCTTTCGAGGGCTGGAACGACGCCGGTGACGCAGCCAGCGGTGCGGTCGAACATCTCGAGCTGATCTGGGATGCCCAGCCGCTCGCCGAACTCGATTCAGAGGACTACTACGACTATCAGGTCAACCGCCCCACAGTCCGGCAGGTCGACGGTGTCACTCGCGAAATCGTTTGGCCGGCAACACGTTTGTCGGTCTGTTCGCCTCCTGGCAGCGAGAGCGACATCGTCCTGCTTCGCGGGATCGAGCCCAACATGCGGTGGCGCAGTTTCTGCGAGGATCTGCTCGAGCTGATCGACCAACTGAACGTCAAGACGGTCGTCATCCTCGGCGCCCTGCTCGCCGATACTCCGCACACCCGACCGGTCCCGGTGACGGGCACGGCCTACAGCAGTGAATCCGCCGCCCGATTCAACCTGGAACAGACGCGGTACGAAGGCCCGACGGGCATCACCGGGGTTCTTCAGGACGAGTGCGTTCGTGCTGGTGTACCCGCTATTTCGTTCTGGGCGGCGGTTCCGCACTACGTCTCGCAGCCACCCAACCCGAAGGCCACAGTGGCCCTCCTTCAACGAGTCGAGGATGTTCTCGACATCGAGGTCCCACTCGGGGAGCTCCCGGCTCAGTCGGAGGATTGGGAGGAAGCGGTCAACGAAATGACCGCGGACGACGAGGAAATCGGCGAATACGTGCGCACCCTGGAAGAACGGGGAGACGCCGAAACCGACATCAGCGAAGCAATCTCCAAGATCGACGGCGATGCCATCGCCGCGGAATTCGAGCGCTACCTCAGACGGCGAGGCCCCGGCAGCTTCGGACTGTGAGCAAGAACACTCCAGAAGAAGGCGGAAGTACACAGCGCCCACTGCGCCTCCGGCTTCAGCTGATCGCGCTGTACGCCGGCGGGTTCCTCGGCCCGTTCGGCGGCGGCGTGGTTGCTTCGATCCTTCCCGAGATCGGTGACGATCTAGGGGTCGGTCCGTCGGCGGCCGCCTCTTCCCTCACCGCGTACCTGCTCCCCTTCGCCGCTCTGATGTTGGTGTCGGGGACACTCGGGACGCGGTGGGGCAAGGTTCGGACGGTGCGCATCGCTTACGGCGTCTACGTCCTCGCGTCGTTGGCATGCTTCCTCGCCCCGACACTCGAGATCTTCCTTGCCGCCCGGGTACTGCAGGGCTCCGCGAACGCATTCACCACGCCGCTACTGCTTGCCTCGTTGGCGGCCGCAACACCGCAGGCACGGCTGGGTCGAGCCCTCGGAGCCTTCGGCGCTTTCCAGGCCGCAGGGCAGTCGTCGGCTCCGTTGATCGGCGGACTGGCGGCCGAATTCGACTGGCGTCTGGCCTTTCTCGTCATCGCAGTGGTCGCGGGCATTCTGGGAGCCGTCGGACTTCCGAAGTCCGAAGCACCGGCAGCGACCACTCCCGCCCGTCTCCGCGATGCATTACGCCCCGAAGTGCTCCGCATCGGTATCGCTGCATTGCTCGGCTGGGGCGCCCTCGGTGGACTGAGCTTCCTGCTCGCCTTCCGCTTCGAAGACGAGTTCGGGCTGTCCCCCACCGTCCGCGGCCTACTGCTCACCGTCTTCGGCGTGGCCGGCATCCTCTCGGCCCGGCGCATCGGAATCCTCATCGATCGCATCGGCGCACGCTCCTCCGTGATGATCGGCGCCCTGGGCGGAGCAGTTCTGGTCTCCGTAGTCGGCCTTGCCGGCTTGGTGCCGGTGATCGCGATCGCATGGTTTGTCGCAGGCGTCGCGAGCCAGTTCGTGCTGGTCGGCGTCAACGCGGCGGTCCTCGGATCCGCGGGGCCGAACCGTGGCGGCGCCGTGTCCGTCGTCCAAGCGATGCGCTTCGGCGGCGCCGCTCTTGCTCCCCTGTCCCTGACACCGATTTACGACTCTTCGCCTGCCGCGAGCTTCCTGATCCCCGCACTACTGCTCGCCGTCGTCGCTCCCCTGATCATGCCGAAGCAACGCTGATCGGTCTCGGCAATTTCGAATTTGAAGTTGTGTAGGTAGTGAGTTTCTCGGCGAAAGCGACCACCGTTGTCGCGAGGCTGTCAGGCCGAACGTTATTCGGAAAATCTTGTGTTTCCGTCGTCGACAGATATTGATACCATTGGAACATGAGCGATTCTGAGTCGGAACCGGAACGGCCGATCGACATTTTTCGGCGATCGGTTGCCGTCATCGAAGAAAATTTGCCTCCTACCTGGTCTTTGTCGACGCAGCGCTCCCCCGACCTGTCCGAGGCGCCACTCCGACTCGACCTCCGCTCCCCTGACGGCTCGGTGGCCAAATTCGGCGTGTACGCCGCTCACGGTGTCCTGAGCAGCGACGTTCCCGGTATCGCCGATCGCTTCCCCACCGGTCAACCCGGCTTCGTGTGCGCAAAATATCTGTCCGAGCCGGTTCGCCGGCAGCTCGATTCCCGCGCGATTTCGTACGCAGACGCCACGGGCAACGTGTCGTTGACCGCTGATCGACCCGCCGTCTGGGTGCGTGGACGCGGAGCCGACGCCGATCCGTGGCGGGGGCCCGGACGTCCTTCCGGACAGCTGACGGGTGATCCGTCAGCTCGCGTCGTGCGTGCGCTTGCCGATTTCGCGGCGCCACTGGCGATCACTGCCTTGGTGCGCCTGGCCGGTGCGTCGACGGGAGCAACCTATCGGGTGGTTCAGACACTGTCGGATCGTGAACTGGTGACCAGGCTCCCCCGCGGTGGGATCGGTGACGTCCGCTGGCCGAAGATGCTTCGTGAATGGGCGGCTGAGGCCGGGGCCAAAGCGCCGACGCCTCACGGCTTTCACGCGCCGGACGGGTTGGAAGCACTCTTCGATCAACTGCGTCAGCTCAGCGGTCACATCTACGCCGGTACCGCCTCGGTGGCCGCCGCACCCTTTGCTCGGTACGCGCCCACTCGACGTGCCCACTTCCATGCCGACAACGTCGATCAGTTCGCCGACGCTCTCGGACTACGGCGGGTGGAATCCGGCGGTGACGTGTGGATCACCGCTCCCCTCTCACCGTCTGCCTTCGACCGATTGCTCACCCGCGACGGCATCCGCATCGTCGCCCCCAGCCAAGCGTTCGCCGATCTGCTGGTCGGCCCGGACTCCGACGAGGCGGCGGCCGAGCACCTGCTCACATGGATGATCGAGAACGAATCGCAGTGGCGACGCGCCGCATCCCCTGCTACGGATCGCCCGTAGGAAAAAGAGGGGGCGTCTCTCGCCTACCCTGTCATGGTGGAAGAAACGAGTGCGCCCGATTACGCCGCGTACGCCGACACCAATCGACTGAAGCTGTTTTCGTTCACGATCGCGGAAAAACGGGCCGAGTACCTCTGGGTACTTCGTGCCTTCGACCATGCTCGCGCCAACTACACCGTCCTGCTGCATGCCGGAGCCGTCGCGCAAATCCTCGAGAAGATCGGTGGATCGGATCCGGCGGCCGATCTGTCGGCAGCAGAGGTCACTCCCCTGTTGGATCAGCTCCACGTGTGGGAGATCCTCGAGCGCAGCTACGACGGCACCCGCGCGGCCACGCTGGCCGAGTACCGCAATCGCCACTTCGTCTACCAGTTCGGTCAGGCCGGATACCAGGTCTATCGATCAGTCGAAGACGTTCTCGCCGCACGCCTGGACTCGGCGTCGCTCTCGCGTCTCGCTTTGCCGGACCTGCTCGCAGACATGTCCGAACTCGCCGAGGCCAACCGAAGCTCCGACGGCGATCTGATCTTCCGCAAGCTCAAGCGCCTCGACTCGACACTCTCCGACATGGCTGATCGAGCCGCGCACTTCTATCTGACCCTCGGGGACCTCGTACGGACCACGGAGATCACTCCGCAGGCTTTCCTCACGCACAAGGACGCTCTGCTCACGCACATGCGGGAGTTCAGCTCCGATCTGGCGCGCTACGCCCCCAAGCTCAAGGAAGCGATCGAGCACGTCGAATCCACCGGGGTCGATCGCATGATCCGCCTCGCCGCCGCCAGTGACGAACGGGTGTTCGTCCCGATCTCCGAACGCGAGGACGACTGGGCTGCGCGTTGGCGAGGATTGACCGCCTGGTTCGTCTCCGCGGAATCGGGGATCAGCGAGTCCGAGCGTCTACGTGAGGGCACGATGAGCGCGATCGCCGCGGTTCTGGCGCTCCTTCGCCGCGTCACGGAAACCCGTCGCGGCGGCGTCAGCCGTGAGAGCCAGCTCCGGCACCTCGCCGGCTGGTTCGCCGCCACGCCGTCCGAAGACGCAGCTCATGCTCTGTTCCAGGCAGTGTTCGACCTCGGTCGTCCACGCCATCTCTCGATGGTGCATCCGGACGCCGACATCATTTCGCACTCACGCTCGTGGTGGGAGGCACCGCCGGTCGAGATCGCGCGAACACTCGCCGAAACCGGTCGCCCGCCCTCACCCGGCTTGCCGAGCAAAGTCGCCCGCAACGACGGCAGCATCCGCCGCCTGCGCGAAGAGCAGTTGGCGGCGCAACGTACGCGCAGTGCCGCGGCGCAATCACTCGCGTCGAACGGCGTCTATCAGCGTGAACTCAACGAGCAGGAGACCGAAGTTTTGCTGAGTCTGCTCAATGCAGCACTGACCGCGCGCGTTCCGGTGGTGGGACGCGTCAAGAGCTCCACCGGTAGTGAGAACGGGGTGAAGCTGACGCTCAGTCCCTCGGACGGTTCGACCACCATCAAGACCGCCCGCGGGCGTATGCACCTCGACGGGATCGAGGTCAGTGTTCGATGAGAGCTCGCGAGATCACGCCCCTTGCCCTCGACTCGTATCAACGCGCGGCGCGAGTGATCCTGTCCAACCACCTGATCACCTCGACGTACCCGGATCGAATTGCGTTGCCGCTCTTGCGCCGGTGGGCCACCGAGCTGCGTGACGACCTACTCGAACTGTTCGGCTACCGCCTCGAGGTGACGGAGACCACCGCGCGCCTGTTCACGGTGTCGGATCGACTCAACCCGTCGGCACCGGCCCGAACTTCCTCCGAGCGAACCTTCGATCGCACGCGTTACGCCTACCTGGCATTGTGCCTGGCCGCGTTGGGCCGCGCCGGAAACCAGATCACGTTGTCGGAGTTGGCCGATCACGTCGCGGCCGATGCTGCACAAGTCGACGGCGTCGAACTCTCCACCGATCGTGCGTCCGACCGCGACGCCTTCGTCGACGCAGTGGGCTGGCTCGGAGTCAGAGGCGCCATCGCCCTCGCCGACGGTGACGCAAACGGCTGGGCGTCCAATCCCGAAGCGGGAGAAGCGCTCTACGACATCGACCGTTCCGTCGTCGTAGCGCTGTTCCGTCCACCGCGCGCCCTGCAGCACCTTCACTCCATCCGCGGACTCCTGGCCGCCGAGACCTCGAGCGCCTCCGAGGACGACGGAATTCCCGTGGACGCGAAAGAGATCGGACGCCGAGTACGTCGGGCACTCGTCGAGCGCCCGGTCGTACTGGCCGGTGAACTCGATCAGCACGAATTGATCGCGTTGGCGCAGCCCAAGACCGCGTCGGAAGTCGAACTACTGACGGGGTTGGTGGCCGAGCGCCGCGCCGAGGGAATCGCGATGATCGATCCCACCGGTCGCCTCTCCGACGTCCGCTTCCCGAGCACCGGAACGATCGCTCAGGTGGCACTTCTCCTGGCCGGCGAGATTGCCGACCGCGTACTCGACGTCGACGCTCCTGAACTGCCGAAACTTCCGATCCCGCACGTGTCGGACGATCACCTGATCGAACAACTCGATGCCGCCATCCCCGAGGCCGGGATCTTCGAGGACCTCGCCGACGAGGACGACGACTTCGTGCTGCCCGCCGGCGAACCGGCCGAGCCACCGCCACCCGTCACGTACCCGAAAATCGACGACGACTGGCTCGCTGACAAGGTCACCGAGTTGGTGGACCAGTTCGGGCGAACTTTCGCGGCGCAGTGGCAGGCCGATCACAACGGGCTGCGCAAGCAGGCGCTCGGGTTGCTGCAACGTCTGCGCCTGACGCATGCGGTCGACGGCGGCGTACTGGTGTTGCCCGTCCTTGCCCGGTACCGCGACGTCGTGGTCTCCGTGCGCGAACGCGATCCTCAGATCGACTTCGCGGTGGACAACTCCGCACCGGATCCGGTCGACGAATTCGGCCCCGAACCTTCCCCCAACGGCGAACTATCAGAGGTAGAGAACGTATGAGCAACGCCCGCTTCCGACCTACTCGGGCTGGAATCATCAACCTCTGGGATTACCGAGACCAAGAGTTCTCGTTCGCCGACGGTCGACTGGTTCTGCGGGGACCCAACGGATCCGGCAAGACCAAGGCCCTCGAGGTCCTGTTCCCGTTCGTCTTCGACGGCCGCATCGAACCGCGGCGCCTCAACCCGTTCGCCGGTGAAGAGCGCACGATGAAGTCCAACCTGCTCTACCGCGGTCAGGACAGCGCGCACTCCTACGTGTGGATGGAGTTCTGCCGCGGCTCCCTCGAAGATCCCGAGTCGGTGACCGTGGGCATCGGCATGCGCGCAACCCGCACCAACGACAAGGTCACCCGCTGGTACTTCGTCGCCGACGGCCGCGTCGGAGTCGACTTCTCGCTGATCGGCAACGACGATCGTCCTCTCACCAAGAAGCAGTTGGCCGAACAACTCGGCAGCGATTCCATCACCGACCGTCCCCTCGACTACCGCACAGCCATCGACGCGCGAATGTTCGGTCTCGGTGTGCAGCGCTACGACCAGCTGATCAATCTCATTCTCACGCTTCGCCGCCCCCAGCTCGCGAAGAACCTCGACCCGAAGGGCCTTTCGCAGGCACTCACCGACGGTCTCCGTCCACTCGACGATCAGTTGGTCCTCGAAGCTGCGCGTTCGTTCAGCGACATGGAGGAAGTCGGCCGCGCGCTCGAGGGGCTCGCGGCCGCCGATCAGGCAGCCCAGAGTTTCATCGGGGTCTACACCAAGTACCTGCGTCAGCAGTCTCGCGGAGAGATCGAACAGGTCAGCACCCGCCTCGCAGCGGTCACCAGAGGTGTTGCCGCCATGGACGAGTCGTCGCTCGCCCAGACCCGCAGCCGTGAGGCGCGGGCAGCAGCCGAGGAGCGCTTCAACCAGGCCGAGCAGGCACTCGAGAACGCGCGCGCCAATGTCGAAGCACTGCAACGCTCGAGCGCGTACGAAGGCAAACAGCAACTCGACGACCTCGCCCAGGCCGTCGCGACGCTCAAGCTCTCGACCGAGCAGCAGGCAGACAAGTCCCGGAAAGCGCAGGCCGCACTCGCTCAACGCGGCGACGAAGCCGACAAGGCTGCATCGTCGGTCAAGCGTGCGGCCGAAGCACTCTCGCGCGCCGAGGACGAACTTCAGGCAGCAGCCGAGGACGCCGGCATCGTCTGGACTCCCCTGCCCGACGGCTCACGCAGTGACCAGATCACGGCAGCCGTCCGTGGCCATGCCGAGGAGCGTGACGGTGACGTACGCGTCGTCCGCACCGCACTGGCGACCGTCGAGAAGGCGGCGACCGAACGAACCCGGGCCGAAAACAGCTCTCGCCGTGGACAAGAGCTGCTCGAAGCGTCCAAGGCCGCGGTACTCGAGGGCGAAGCTGCCGTGGAACTCGCACGCAGTCAGTGCGCCAGCGGGCTGCGCGCGTGGTGGACCGATCACTCCTCCCTGTTTTCGGCTGTCGGCGCCGACACGTCGCTGTTCGAAGCTCTCGACGCGGCGCTCGCCGAGGTCGGCGACGAAGACGCTCCGGCGCTGTCCGCAGTTCTCGCCGAGCACACCGAGGCCGGCACCGAGACGCTGCGCGAGCGTCGACGTGAGGCCGAAGCTGAAATATCTGCATCACACGCCTCCATCGCGGCTCTCAAATCCGAGCGCAAGGCCGTCTCCGCGGAACACGACGACGCTCCGCCTGCCTTCCACGCACGCTCCGACAACCGCAGTGAACTGGGTGGTGCACCGCTGTGGCAGTTGGTGCGCTTCGCCGATTCCGTCGAACCAGACGTGGCCACGGGAATCGAATCCGCACTCCAGGCGGCAAATCTGCTCGACGGCTGGGTCTGCCCGGACGAGAAGATTCCCGAGCACGTCAGCGAGCAGTTCCTGACGGCTCTGCCCGTCAAGCAGCGTCCGAAGGGACGAACGCTGGCCGACGTCCTCGAGGTCGAAGGCAATGCCGACGTACCCGACGCTCGGGTACAGGACATTCTCGCGTCGATCAGTCTCGTCGAGGCGCCGGGCGACTCCGACGCAAGCGTCGCGATCGGCGTCGACGGCCGCTTCTGGCAGGGCGTCGCGCGTGGCCGGCACGTCAAGGCCGACGCCGAGTACATCGGCACCACAGCACGGGCGCGTCGACGCGAGGCTCGGATCACCGAGATCGACGCGGCTCTGGAAGAACTTGCCGCGGCAGTCGATACGGCCAAGGCACTGGTGGCGCAGACCAACGAGCAACTGAGCCGGATCAACTCTGCGGCAAAGGAATTGCCGAAGACAGGTTCGATCCTGCGCGCAATCAAGACGGTCACCGAATCCGCCGGCGCACTCCGTACTCGCTCGGAGGCCACGGAAACGGCACAACGCGAACTCGATGCGGCGATCGCTGATCTCGCGGCGAAGGAAAAGCAACTCCGAGCGACGGCGTCGCAGCACCGGACGCCGCATATCGGCCGTGAACTCGACTCCCTCGCGGCGGCGATCCGTCATTTCGAGAAGCAGGGCGAACTGGCGCTGCGCTGCCGACGGGAGCATGCCAAGGAAGTCGAACTCGAACGCGAGTCTCGCGACCGTCTCGACGAATCACGCGCCAATGCGGAGGAATTCGCCGAGGAAGCCGCCATCGCCGAGGAGAGTCTGCTCCAGCAGGTGCAGCGTCTCGAGACGCTGCGCGACACCCTCGGTGCCAGCGCCGAGCAGATCGACCTGGACCTGGCAAAAGCCCGCGCGAAGATCGAAGAATGCAAGGTCGAACAGCGTGCGGCGCGAAAGGCGTACGACGCCGCCGTCCTCCAGATCGGCACGGCGGAGGGTGCGTACAACACCGCCGTGGAGACTTTGCGTCACACCCTGACCGAAACCCGCAGTGATGCAGAGCGACTCGCACCCTACGCGCGCCCGGACCTTCTCGAGTTGTTGGGCGTCAAGGAACATCTGAGCTGGCCGGCAAGTTCAGCGGCGTGGATGAGCCCCGATCAGTTGGTCTACCGCATCCAGAACGAAGATCGCAGCGAGGACGCAGCCCACCCGCCCGTCCTCCCCGAAGACGTCGACAAGTTGTACCGAGCGCTCGAGGCTGCGACCTCGGCAGTCCGAGTCACCGACGGCGCCCGAAAGGCAACCCGCACGGCACTGACCTCGGCGCTGCAGGACTTCGACGCGCAACTCGCAGCAGCCGGACAGGACTACCGTCTGCAGTGGGATGCACCGGATGGGCTGACCGTCGTACGAGTCCAGGACGATCAGGGCTATTCGTCGATCGGCGAGTTCGCAACGCGGATCCACGACGCTCGCGGCGATCAGGAGCAGTTGCTCACCGAATCCGAGCGTCGCATTCTCGAAGATGCCCTGTTGACGGGATTGGCTCAGCAGATCCACGAGCGCACGGTCGACGCACGCGAGTTGATCGCACAGATGGGCACCGAGATGCGTGAGCGTCGGATGTCCTCAGGTAATACCATCGGCGTTCACTGGGTGCTCGCCGACAACCTCGACGACAGCTCGCGGGCGATCTCCAAGCTGCTGGATCGAGACGCGTCGGCCCTCGGCGTCGATGAACTGGCAACTCTGCGAGCACATTTCGCGACGCAGATCCGTACCGCCCGCGCGGCGCACCCCGAACGCTCGTACCCGGAGATTCTGTCCTCGGCGCTCGACTACCGTCAATGGCGCGTGTTCTCGTTCACCCTCATCAGCGGTGAGGGCAAGGAAGACCGTCTTACCGTCGCGCGGCACAGCGCGCTGTCCGGTGGCGAGCAGTCCGTCTCGCTGCACCTTCCTTTGTTCGCCGCGGCGCACGTCATGTTGGACTCGGCCGACCCGCACGCCCCGCGTCTGCTGGCACTCGACGAGGCCTTCGCCGGTGTCGACGACAACGGTCGCAGCGAGCTTCTCGGCTTGAGCGTTCAGTTCGACCTGGACCTCTTCATGACCGGCTACGACCTGTGGATCACGTACGCAGACGTCCCCGGCTGTGCGCACTACGACCTCGCGCACTCCACGGCCGAACAGGCTGTCAGCGCCGCGCTGCTGGTCTGGTCGAACGGTGAGCTGCTCGCCGAGCACGACGGAACGGATCTGGCGAGGGCATTGGGCTCGCCGCTACGGCGCCGGGTGCCGACACCCGCCGAAGGTGCGTTGGACTACGCCTAGAAACTGCTGTGCGCCTTTATTAACCGCGGGCGGTTTATAAAGGCGCACAGCAGGGGTTCAGCGAAGCGAAATACCCAGTAGGGCGTCGACGGCATCGGCGAACTCGCCGGGTGCCTGCGTGTCGGATCCGCCGCCCTCGATGGCGCGGCGGGCCCAACCGTCGAGCGCGTCGAGCGCCTTCGGGGTGTCGAGATCGTCGGCCAGGTGCTGACGCAAACGCGCAACAGTGTCAGTGGCTGCCGGCGCAGAACCGAGAGCCGCGGCCTCGCGCCACACCTTCAGGCGCGACTGAGCATCCGCGAGGACCTGATCAGTCCACGCGCGATCCTGGCGGTAGTGGCCGGACAGCAGTCCGAGACGGATTGCCGCTGGGTCCACCCCCTCACCGCGCAGCTTGGAAACGAAGACCAGGTTTCCGCGACTCTTCGACATCTTCTCGCCGTCGAGACCGATCATGCCGGTGTGCACGTAGTGCCGCGCGAAACGGCGATCACCCGTTGCCGATTCGGCATGCGCGGCCGAGAACTCGTGGTGCGGGAAGATCAGATCGCTGCCACCGCCCTGGACGTCGAAGCCGGAGCCGATGCGGTTGAGTGCAATGGCCGCGCATTCGATGTGCCAGCCGGGGCGCCCCGGCCCGAAGGGTGAGGGCCACGAGGGCTCGCCCGGACGCTCCGCACGCCAGACAAGTGCGTCGAGCGGATTGCGCTTTCCGACGCGATCGGGATCTCCGCCGCGTTCGGCAAAGAACTTCTCCATCGTCGCGCGGTCGTAGCCCGACTCGTAGCCGAACTGCTCGGTCGCGTCGGCACGGAAGTAGACGTCGGGGAACTCCGCGTCGTCGACGATGTACGCGGCGCCGGACGCCACGAACTTCTCCACCAACTCGACTACTTCGTTCACCGATTCGACGGCGCCGATGTAGTCCTTCGGCGGAAGCACACGCAGCGCTTCCATGTCCTCGCGGAAGAGTGCCGTCTCACGCATGCCGAGGACGATCCAGTCCTCGCCGTCGCGATTGGCTCGCTCGAACAGCGGGTCGTCCACGTCGGTCACGTTCTGGACGTAGTGGACATCGTGTCCGGCGTCGCGCCAGATGCGGTTCACGAGGTCGAACGTGAGGTACGTGGCCGCGTGGCCGAGGTGGGTGGCGTCGTACGGGGTGATGCCGCAGACGTACATCGTCGCCTTCTCGCCCGGGGTGACGGGGCGAACCTGACGGTCGGCTGTGTCGTACAGCCGCAACGGCGGCCCCTGACCGGGAACGGACGGGAGTGCGGTATCGGACCAAGACTGCATGCTGCCGAGCCTAGTGGAGACTGCTCTGAGGCTGGGAAGGTGCTGGCTGATCCTGCTCTGGTTCGGGCGTCGACGCGAGCTTGCTCGGCCACCAGATCTTCTGACCGATGTCGTAGGTCAAGGCCGGGACCAGCAAGGATCGGACGATCAGAGCGTCGAGCAGGACACCGAACGCCACGATGAACGCGATCTGGGCGAGGAACAACAGCGGGATCACCGCCAACGCCGAGAAGGTTGCTGCCAGAACAACTCCGGCAGATGTGATCACCCCGCCGGTCACCGTGAGTCCCCGCAGAGCGCCCGCCCTGGTGCCGATCTTCAGCGCTTCCTCACGCACCCTCGTCATGAGGAAGATGTTGTAGTCGATTCCCAGAGCCACGAGGAACACGAACGCAAAGAGCGGGACCACCGGATCCGCGCCGGGGAAACCGAAGATGTGGTCGAACACCAGCGACGAAATGCCCAGTGTCGCAGCAAACGAGAGCACAACGGTGCCCATGAGAAGCAGCGGTGCGAGAAGCGAACGCAGCAAGAGCGAGAGAATCACGAACACCACGATGATCACCACGGGAATGATGAGTGTCCGGTCCCGTGTCGAGGTGGTCTTCGTGTCGAGGTCGGTCGCAGTGACGCCACCGACCAATGCGTCGGCGCCCTCCACTGAGTGAACTGCATCACGCAGTCGCACGATGGTGTCTTCGGCCTCGAGCGAGTCGGCAGCGTCAGTCAACGTCGCCTGCAGGGAGACTCGCCCGTCGACAACCAGTGGGGCTCCCCCGTTCTGCACGACGCTTACGTCGCTGACACCCTCCACGCGACTGGCTGCCGCAACGGCATCCACTTGGTCTGCATTCGCGATGACCACGGCCGGTGAACCCGAACCCGCGTCGAAGTGCTCGCCGAGAATCTCCTGGCCTGCAACCGAATCGACATCGAGCAAGAAGATGTCGGACGACGAGACACCGCTGGCTTTGAACTGCGGCATCATCATCGCGAAGATCACCAGCACCAGCGTCGACGCCACCCAGAAGCGGCGCGGATGCCTACCGATTCGAGCAGCGAGCCCGGCCCAGAACCGGTGATCGTTCGCCTCGTCGTGGTGCTCGCGGTCGGCATCGAACTTCGGCTTGGTCGGCCAGTACGCCGTCCTCCCGAACAGAACCAGGACAGCAGGTAGGAAGGTCATCGATGCGAGGAAGGACGCGGCGATACCGATGGCGGCCACCGGACCGAGTCCGCGGTTCGAGTTCAGGTCGGAGAGCAACAGGCACAGAACGCCCGCGATGACCGTTCCTGCAGACGCTGCGACAGGTTCGAGCGTCGCGCGCCACGCAGTGCGCATTGCTGCGTACTTGTCCTTCTCGATCCGCAATTCTTCCCGGTAGCGAGAGACCAGCAGTAGCGCGTAGTCGGTGGCGGCACCGAACACCAGGATGAACAGGATGCCCTGGCTCTGACCGTTCAGTGCGATGACGTCCGCGTCCGCGAGCAGATACACGAGCAAGCTCGACAATCCGAGTGCGAAGATCGCCGAGAAGATCACCACGAACGGCAGGATCGGGCTTCGGTAAACGATGATCAGGATCACGATCACGACGGATCCGGCTACCAACAACAGCAATCCGTCGATACCGGCGAATGCTGCCGACAGATCCGCAACCTGCCCAGCGGGGCCGGTGACCTTGACTGTCAGTCCGTCAGGGCTCGACTCCAGCGCCGCGCGCAGCGCTTTCACGCTGTCCTTGACTTCGAGGGTGCTGTCGACCGGCAGGAACATCTGGAGTGCCTGGCCGTCGGCCGACGGGATCGGCGGCGATGAGGCGTCGCCGAATCCTTCGGTACCGACAAACGAATCGACGGTCTGGGAAAGGAAGGTGGAGTCGGCGGGCTCGAGGCCACCCGGTCGTTCCGCCACGATGATGGCCGGCACGAAGCGCGTGTCCGTGAAGCTCTCTTGAAGCTTTGCCACCTCGGTCGCTTCGGCCGACGCGGGCAGGAACGACGTGTTGTCGTTCTGCTGCACCGTGCTGAGCTTTCCGGCGAACGGACCGCCGAATCCTCCGATTGCCAGCCAGCCGATCACGAGGAGAGCTGGCACAATCCATCGAAGGCGACGAACAGGACGATTTTGTACTGGTGTGCTCACTGGGTCTCCAGGGATCGGCAGCAGAGGACTTGCCGACTATTTTGTTCAGCATGCTGAGTAATTGCAAACGGAAGGCAGAAAAATGAGCAGCGACGGCCTGGACGACTGGCCCACCGGCCGGCTGTTGTCCACCGCTGCACGCCTGGTGGAGCACTCATGGGAGAAGGTCTTGCGGTCTCAGGACATGACGCACGCGGGCCTGATCGTGCTCCACTCGATCGCCGGTGGGGCGGCGTCTCAACGCGACATCGCGAAGAACGCCCGAGTCACCGATCAGACGATGAGCCGCACGATCGACCGTCTCGAACGAGCGGGTTACGTCACTCGTGACACCGATCCGAGGGACGAGCGTCGGCGCGTGATCGCGATAACCGACGCCGGAAGACTGACGTACGAGCGACTACTGACGCTCGAGAAAGAAGATGCGGCGTTGACCGTCGGCGTCGGGGATGTCGCCGCGCTGCGCGAACAACTACTGCGATTGGTTCGCTCACCCGGATTGAAGACGGCAACTCGCGAACAGCAGGAAACGTCTCGCGACTAGAAGGCCGGCCAGGGAATCGTTCGATGGCCGTTCGGCTCAGGCATCACAGCGGACTCGGCGAACTGCATCGCCCGCACCGCCAAGGCCACGATTTCCTCTTCGGTGATCAGTTCGGACAACTCGTCGCCGAGATCCCCGTCGAGAGTTGTCGCGAATTCGGCGACGTCGGCGATCAAAGCACCGGGTACGGGCTGCCCGGCCCACCCCCACAACACGGTCCGCAGCTTGTTCTCCGAGTGAAGACAGATTCCGTGATCAACGCCGTACACCGAGCCGTCGACGCCTTCGAGGGCGTGACCACCTTTGCGGTCGGCGTTGTTGATGAGGACGTCCAGAACGGCCATTCGCTGCAGCCGTGGATCGTCCGCATGGATCAGGGAGACTGGTTCACCCTCCGAGTCGAACGCCTGCAGGACCTCGAACCACCCCGGCGGAACGTTGCCGGGACTGCACAGGTCCACCATCTCGAGTCCGCCAGATCCATCCGCGCGGCGATCGACGGTGTCGATCCATCGCTGCACCATGCCTGGACCGAAGGGGCCGTCCCGCAACACTGTTCGCGGAATCACTCCCCAACCCAGCGCCTCGGACACGCGGTACGACGCGACCTCACGCCCCGCCAGAGTGCCGTCCGGGAAATCCCACAGTGGGCGTTCACCCCGGACCGGCTTGTAGACCACGCGGGTGGACTTCTCCCCCAGAGTCGACTCACATACCAGCGTGGCGTTGCTCGCCGTGGTGATCTGACCGATCAGAGTCAGATCACCCTCGAGCAGAACGTCCGGCACACCAGATTCGGACACGACGTCAGACCTCGTCGTCGTCTGCATCGTCGATCGCGAAACCGAAGGACTCGCCGCGTCGGTACCCATTGGTGCGGATGCAGACGTGCCCCTCGGGCGCCAACGGTTCACCACACAGCGGGCACGGCGCGCGTCCCGCCGCGATGACGCGTTCGGACCGCAGCGAAAACTCGCGCGCTTGCTCCGGAGTCAGGAACACACGGACTGCGTCCGGACCGTCGTCGGCGTCGTCGAGGACAACCGATTCGTCGAACTCCGTCTCGCTGACGGCAAGCAGCTCCACGACGACCGCCCCGGCATCGGCGTCCCAACCGAGCCCCATCGTGCCGACCCGGAACTCCGCGTCGAGTGGTGTGACCAGCGGGCTGAGGTCGGAGACGTCGTCGGCTTGTGGCGGAACCTCGGTTCCGAAGCGTCGATGTACCTCTTCGAGGAGTAAGCCCATGCGATCGGCGAGGACCTGAACCTGCTGCTTCTCTAGCAGCACACTCACCACCCGTGATTCGTGCACGGCCTGGAGATAGAAAGACCTGTCACCGGGTTCGCCCACCGTTCCTGCGACAAATCGGTCAGGAGTGCGAAATACGTGAATCGCGCGCGACATTGCACCTCCTCGAGTTCGAGCAGAACATCACTGAATACCCATTATCCGTCACAGCTCACGCACCGACCTCTCCGCCGGGGACGGACTCCTGCGCGGGAGCCGAACCGTTGGTCGCGGCCTTCGCTGCACCGATCGCGGCGAGTACGTCTCCGGTGTCGTTGACGCGAAGAACGAACGGCAGTGTCGCCGTGTAGCGAATCACACTGACCGAGGCGGGCTCGGCGACGATGCGCTGGAACGAATCGAGATGCATCGCAAACGCGTCGGCGAGAACCGATTTGATGACGTCACCGTGCGTGCACGCGATCCAGACGACGTCCTTGCCGTGTTCTTCGGCCAGCCGTGCGTCGTGCTCTCGGATCGCGGCAACGGCTCGCGCCTGTACCTGGGCCAGCCCTTCACCGCCGGGAAACACTGCACCGGAAGCGTGGCGCTGCACCACTTTCCAGAGCGGTTCTTCCAAGAGTTCCTTGAGCGGGCGACCCGTCCAGTCGCCGTAATCGACCTCGATGAGGCGATCCTCGACCACCGGCGTCAGACCACGGTCGACGGCAATGGGGCCGACCGTCTGCTCACACCGCAACAGCGGCGAGCGGACGATCTCCGCGATGTCCAGACCGACCAGCCGATCGACGACGCCTTCGGCCTGTTTCCGGCCGTGGTCGTCGAGTTCCACACCCGGCGTTCGACCGGCCAGGGTATGGGCAGTGTTGGACGTCGACCGCCCGTGCCGCAGTAGGACAACTGTCATTCCACAACCCTAATGGGGCGGTGGCCGCACGGACGGGTGGTCGACGTCGAAACGGGCCCTATGTCGCGGACACGACCCCTGTGGCCAGCAACGCAAGGACGACTACGCCGAGAGCGATTCTGTATCCGACGAACCAGTACATGGAGTGATCGACAACAAATCGAAGCAGCCAGGCGATCGCTGCGTAACCGACCGCGAAGGCGATGACGGTTGCCACCAGCAACTGCGGACCGCTCGCGTTCAGACCCTCACCGGCCGGCTCGAAGGCATCCGGGAGGCTGAACAAACCGGAGGCGAGAACTGCCGGAATCGCCAACAGGAACGAGTAACGGGCTGCGGCCTCACGGGTGAGTCCGAGGAAAAGGCCGGCACTGATCGTGCCACCCGAACGTGAGACACCCGGGATGAGCGCGAGCGCCTGAGCCGAACCCATGATGATGCCGTCACGCGCTGTGAGCGATTCGATCGGGCGCGTCTTGCGTCCGTAGTACTCGGCAGCAGCGATGACGAGCGCGAACACGATCAGCATCGTGGCAATCAGCCACAGATTGCGTGCGCCGGTACGGATCTGGTCTTTGAAGAAGAACCCGAGGATGCCGACCGGGATGGTGCCGATGATGACGTACCAGCCCATCCGGTAATCGAGATCGCCCCGGTGCTCGGCATTGAACACACCTCGGAACCAGGCAGTGATGATCCTCACGATGTCGCGTGCGAAGTAGATCAGGACCGCCAACTCGGTGCCGAGCTGCGTCACCGCGGTGAACGATGCGCCGGCGTCACTGCCGAAGAATATCTCCGACACGATTCGCAAATGTCCGGAAGACGAGATGGGCAGGAACTCGGTCAAGCCCTGCACGAGGCCCAGGATCACGGCCTGGAGCCAGGTCATCGCTTCGCCCATCACTCACCGATCCCGGCTGATTCGAATGGGGTTACTGCACACAGGTTTCGTGTGTCGGGTTCACGTTTCACCGGCGCCACGCTACCGGGGCCCACGGCGCCGCGCCGCGCCCGGCACGTCCGTGTCCGAATACCCCGACTCGAGGCGACCGCCTACTAGTCTGCACGTGGTGAGATCTCTCGGGTGCCGCACTTGCGCACACGAGTCGGGCGCGAGATGCAGGCGGTTATGAAGCACAGATCTGTCGGAACGAGCGGACTTCGGGTCTCGCGACTTGGGCTCGGCACACTGACATGGGGACGCGACACGGACGGCGACGAGGCTGCTGCGCAGCTACTCGCGTTCGCCGAGGCCGGCGGAACCCTGGTCGACACCTCGCCCGCCTACGGCGCCGGTGCGGCGCAACGGATCCTCGCCGAGTTGCTCGACGACGTCGTTCCACGTGACGAACTCATCATCAGCTCGAGCGCCGGCATCGACCCCACACCGATCGGCACCGACCGCGTCGACTGCTCGCGGCGCGGATTGCTCCGCCAGCTCGACGCGACTCTTCGTGAACTCGGAACCGACTTCCTCGACATGTGGCAGGTCGCAACCTGGGATCCGCTCACGCCCGTCGACGAGGTTGCAGCAACCCTCGACTACGCCGTCTCGAGCGGCAAGGTGCGGTACGTCGGAGTTCGCGGCTACCTCGGCTGGCAGCTCGCGACGGCCGTAGGAGCCGGTGGCGCAACAACACTCGCCGCGACGCAGGCCGAGTACTCGTTGCTCGCACGCGGCGTCGAGGAAGAATTGTTCGCAGCGGCGGCCCATCACGGCGTCGGAGTGTTCGCCGCAGTACCCCTCGCGGGCGGTGTGCTGACCGGCAAGTACCGCGACGGCATTCCCGTCGATTCCCGCGGCGCCGACGAAGCACATTCGCAGGATGTGCAGAGCTATCTGACCGATTCCTCGATCCGGGTGGTCGACGCAGTCGTTACCGCTGCCGACGGTCTGGGTACTTCCCCACTGGCGGTGGCACTGGCCTGGGCGCGCGATCGCGCCGGGGTGGCCAGCGCCGTCGTCGGCACGCGTGATCTCGCCCAGTTGACAGGAGTACTGGCAACCGAAGAATTGGAACTTCCGAAAGCGATTGCCGCGGCTCTCGACGATGTGAGCGCTTGATCTGTCCCGCTGATCGAAATACCGGAGGTATCGCGTTGGCGAGGGCAGGCTAACCTAGTAGGCAACGCTTGACTACAGCCTCAGGAGAATCAATGACCACGCTCGACGTAGACAGCCTTTCCGCAGACGCAGGCCCAGCCTTCTCCGAACGAATCAAGACCGAGACGGACGCAGCACACCGCGAGACGGAGCAGTCGCGATTCGTAGGCGCACTACTCGGCGGTGAGCTGACCACGGCTGGCTACGCCGCACTTCTGGGACAGACGTACCTCGTCTACACGAGCCTCGAAGAGGCCGGCCGCACACACGCCGACAACGAGTTGGTCGCCCCGTTCCTGTCCGAGGATCTGTTGCGCGTGGCTTCACTCGAGGCCGATCTCGAGTTCCTCGGCGGACCGAACTGGCGCGACGAACTCGTGGCACTGCCGGCAACCGAGCGCTACATCGCCCGCCTGAAGGAGGTGGCGTTCGACTGGCCTGCCGGCTTCGTCGCACATCACTACCTTCGGTACATGGGCGATCTCTCGGGCGGACAGATCATCCGCCGGATGCTCGAACGCGCCTACGGATTCGAGACCGACGGACTTCGCTTCTACATCTTCGAAGGCATCCCCAAGCCGAAGCCTTTCAAGGACGACTACCGCTCGAATCTGGATGCACTGCAGATTCCCGCCGAGGAACAGCAGCGTTTCATCGACGAGGTGAATCTGGCGTACCGCCTCAACGGCGACCTGTTCGCCGACCTCGAAGGCGACATCGAGAGCTACCTCGTCAAATGATGAAGCGCTTGGCCGCGGCGGCTCTGGTCGCAGCAGCCGGTTTCGGTCTGGTGGCTTGCGGGTCCAGCGACACTTCGACGACATCTCAGGGTGCCAGGACCGCGGTACTCGAAGATTCCAGCCCGGTTCCCGTGTCCGACAACCCGACCGCGACACTGCCCGTGACGGTGAAGAGCTTCGACGGCGTCGACGTGACCATCACCGACAACAGCCGGATTGTTGCGGCCGACCGCTACGGGACGCTCGCGACGACGACGGTGGCGCTCGGCCTCGGTGACAATCTCGTCGGCCGCGACACCGCCGCCAAGTTCCCCGCGGTCGCGGACGTGCCGGTTGTCACGGTCGGCGGCCAATCGCTCAACACCGAGGCAATTCTCGACCTCAATCCCACCGTTGTTCTCACCGACACCAGTATCGGGCCCAAGAGCGTCCAGGATCAGTTGCGCGCCGCCGGTGTTCCCGTCGTCTTCTTCGATCCGACCCGAACACTCGAGGGTGTGCCAGGACAACTCCAGGCCGTCGCCGACGCGCTCGGCGTCCCTGCCCAGGGCGCGGCGCTGGTCGACCGGACCGAATCGGAAATCGCTGGAGCTCGTGACCTGGTCCCCACCGAGGGCGATCCACTGAAAATCGCATTCCTCTACATGCGCGGATCGGCCATCACCATGATCGGCGGTGAAGGGTCCGGAGCAGATTCCTTGATCGAGGCACTCGGCGCCACCGATGCAGGAACCGCCTCGGGCATCACACAACAGTTCGTGCCCATCACCAGCGAAGCGCTCATCGCCGCAGCGCCTGACGCCCTGCTGATGATGACGGACGGATTGGCATCGATCGGCGGAATCGACGGCCTCGAAAAGGTCCCTGGCATCGCTCAGACGCCGGCTGGAAAGAACAAACGAGTAGTCGACATGGCGGACGGTGTACTGCTCAGCTTCGGGCCGAACACCGGACGCGTCATGGCGGCACTCGCCGAAGCGATCTACGAGCCCGGTGGATCGTGAGCAAAGATTCGTGAGTGCTGATTCGTGAGTACAGAGACAGGTAGTTCCGAAGCAGGTAAGACTGTGTCCGCAGCCGAGGATTCACACGACGTCGGGGGCGCCGACAAGTCGGCGTCTGGCCCCGCGTCGCGGTCGCGGGTGAGTGCGGTTCTGGTCAGCTTGACTCTCGCCCTGGTGATCGTCGCGGTACTGTCGGCGTGCATCGGCCAAGTTCCGACGTCGCCTCTCGAGGTTTTGGGCAGCATCCTGCATCGCATCGGGCTCGACCTCGGTCCGATGCCCGCCCATCCCAGCGGTGAAGTGACTTTGTGGGAGGTTCGTTTCCCCCGCGTCGTGCTCGCCATCTGTGTCGGCGCGGCGCTGGGATGTTCCGGTGCGCTCCTGCAGGGTGTGTTCTCCAATCCGCTCGCAGAACCCGGAGTGATCGGAGTGTCTGCGGGCGCGGCAGTTGGCGCGAGTGCTGTCATCGTCGTCGGGGGAACGTTCGTGGCCGGCTGGGCCGTTGCTGCGGCTGCGTTCGTCGCCGGGCTGGTCACCACCGCGGCGGTCTACCTTCTGGCTCGGCACGAAGGCCGAACCGAAGTAGTGACGTTGGTGCTGACGGGCGTCGCGATCAACGCGTTCGCCGGCGGGCTCATCGCGTTCTTCACCTTCGTCGCCAGCCCGTCCGCTCGCGATCAGATCGTGTTCTGGCAACTCGGCTCACTCAACGGCGCTTCCTGGAACGCAGTCCTGATCGTGGCGCCGATGACCGTCGTCGGGATCGCCGCGACCATGATGATCGCCCCACGTCTCGACCTGCTGGCGCTCGGTGAACACGCGGCCCGTCATCTGGGCGTCAACGTCGAACGGCTTCGCCAGTTCGCGGTACTGATCGTCGCTCTCTTGGTCTCGGCGAGTGTTGCCTTCACGGGAATCATCCTCTTCGTCGGCCTGGTCGTTCCGCACCTGATGCGCATTCTCGTCGGACCTGGCCACCGCGCGCTGATTCCGGCGAGCGCCCTCGCCGGCGCACTGGTTCTGCTTGTCGCAGATCTGGGCTCGCGGTCGCTGATCGACAACGCAGACCTGCCCCTCGGAATGCTGACCGCTCTGGTGGGCGGCCCCTTCTTCTTCTGGCTTCTCCGACGCACGCGCGCGCAACAGGGCGGGTGGGCATGAGCAGCCTCGTAAGAAACTGGCGCGAACTGTTCGGCCGCGTCACCCCCGAACCGAAGAGCCCAGCCATCGGTGATGTCACCCTCGAGGCGCGCGACATCACAGTCGAACGCGGTGGTCGGCAGATTCTGGAAGGCGTGTCCATCGAAGTCCGGGCAGGCGAGCTAGTCGTTCTCGTCGGACCGAACGGCGCCGGTAAGTCGACTCTTCTTGCGGCGTTGGCCGGTGATCAGCCCGTCATCGCTGGGCGGGTGGACGTTGACGGCACCGACCTCACTCAGTGGTCGCCGATCGACATGGCGCGCCGACGCGCGGTGCTCCCCCAGAAACACACCATCGGATTTTCGTTCAGCGCTCGCCAGGTGGTTCGTATGGGACGTGCGCCATGGACCGGAACTCGCCGAGAAGACCGCGACGGCGCTGCTATCACCGCGGCGATGAAGACCTGCGATGTCGAGGGGTTCGCCAATCGGCCGTTCGCCGTGCTGTCCGGCGGCGAGCAAGCGCGGGTCGCGCTGGCCCGGGTACTGGCACAGGAAACGTCGACCATCCTGCTGGACGAGCCGACTGCAGCTCTCGACCTCGGACACCAGGAAGCGGTGATGTCCGTGGCGCGCGCTCGCGCTGCGGACGGCGATGCCGTCGTCGTCGTTTTGCACGACCTCGCGTTGGCAGCGGCGTACGCGGATCGGATCGTCGTGCTCGAAAACGGCCGCATCGCCGCTGACGGTCCCCCGGAATCGGTGTTGCACGAAGAGCTTCTGACCCGCGTCTACGGTTATCCGGTCGAGGTGTTCCCGCATCCGACAACCGGAGCAACCCTGGTCATCCCGCGCCGAGAATTCACCGAACAGAATCGATGATCGATCCCAGCCTGTTCAGGACGGCTCTCACCGTCGGCAGGCTGCGGCCGTCTCCCTCGCGAACTCCGTCACCGGGACCGGGCTGTGACCAATCAGCCTCCGTGGACAGAACTGCGTCGCGGACCACACCGGCGATGCTTCGCTCGTCGGTCAGATCGATGTCGGTCACCGATCGCTCCGCGGTGGCGACAACGTCTGCAGGGGTCGGCACACTGTGCTCGCAGTATTCGCCGTATACCTCGACGAACAGCATGCTCTTTCGTACGCGGAACGCGAAAGTTCGACCGTCGGACCTGCCGAAACCGTGTGCATGGGCGCCGACGGTGAGGTCCTCGATCTCGAAGCCCGGCCGCGCCGGTTCGGGCGACTGCGCGCCGGAATCGGTGGGTTCTGTGGGAATCACAATGATCTCCTCGGTGATTGCAGCGTCAACCGCAATCGCTGTTCGTACGGTATCGCGTCAAGGGTGTGAGCGGAATGGTCGGTAGTTCCTCGACGCGATGAACGGCGCCCGACTGCGATCAGGGATGATCGATGACAGTCGCACTGCGTGAAGAACAGATGACAAGAAAAAGAGGAACTACACATGGCTCGCCTAGGGATCCGCACCACTGCAGCAGCAATGGGGGCGGCGGTTCTGCTGGTCACAGGATGTTCTTCCGGAGATGGCGGAGACGACCTCATCACGATCGATCCCGCAACGGCAGCGGTCTCACCGGCCACCACCAGCACCCCGGACGGCGTGGTTCACCCGTATTCAGGTCTGATCGATTCCATCACATTCGACCCGATCACGCGCAGCGCTGTTCTGGTTGCCAACGACCCACGATCGGTGCTGGTCGTTCCTTCGGACAGTTTGGCCGGCGCCGACCCCGCCTCTGCAGGTCGTCCGACAGCCCTGGATTCCGACGTACGCGACGTTTCGATCGGCTCTGACGGTAGCGCTCTTCTGTCGATGGATCGCCAGGTCGTGAAGCTGAATCTGACTTCGGGCGAACGGACGTCCATCCCGGTAGACGGGCAGGCGAATTCAGCGGTCGAACTCAACGACGGCCGCATCGCGATCGGCACGGACAATGGTTCAGTTCACATCGTCGACCCGAAGACCGATCAGTCACAGACGGTTTCGGGATTCGCATCCGTCGACGAACTCGCGGTCACCGGCGACAACCTGAGCGCCCTCGATCACCGTCAGACCTCGCTGACGGCGATCAATCTCGAAGACGGCAAACTCGGCGTCGCTCTTCGCGCCGGTGAGGGCGCAACTCATCTGGCCACCGATCGCTTCGGACGCATCCTTGTCACCGACACCACCGGGAACGAACTGCTCGTCTTCACTGCCGATCCGCTCCTGATGCACCAGCGCTACCCCGTCGGCGAGTCGCCATACGCCGTCGCCTACGACGAGGCCGCGGATCGGGTGTGGGTGACACTGACCGCGACCAATGAAGTGGTCGGCTTCGATCTGTCGTCCGGCATCCCCGTGGAGACCGGACGGTTCAAGACGGTGCGACAGCCGAATTCGTTGGCCGTAGACTCTTCCAACGGCAATCTGATCGTCGGATCGGCAACCGGTGACGGGCTGCAGGTCATCCCGTCACGGGAGAACTGATGGAAAAGCGTACGCGCGGGATCCCCGCGCAGTGGGAGACGTCGGACGACAAGTTCGACTATGTGCCCCTTCGACTACCGCCGAATGTTTCGCGGGTCACGGCGTCGATGCGTCTGGCGATCTCCGCCGAGTTCGGCGGATGGGAACTCTCCCGAGTCCGTCTCTACCCCGACGGCAGTCGTCGCGTGCTCCTCAAGCGAAAGAAGACGCCGCTGCACGTGACCGATCCGGACGGCATTCAGCACTGATCGTCCAACAGACGACCAGGGCCCGCCGCTGTCGAAACCGCTGACAAAATCACACCATCGAAGAGCTGGAGAATCGTGTACCAACTGCTGCTGAGCCTGATGTTCCGGGTCCCACCGGAACGCATCCACCACATTGCCTTCACCGCGATGAAACTGGTGACACGGTTCGCTCCCCTTCGCTGGCTGGTCGCAAAAGTCCTTGTCGTCGACGACCCGGTTCTGCGGAGTCAGGCATTCGGTCTGACGTTCCCGGCACCTCTCGGCCTCGCCGCAGGATTCGACAAGGACGCCACCGGCGTCGACGCCTGGGGCCCGTTGGGATTCGGTTTCGCCGAGGTCGGAACAGTGACGGCCCAGGCTCAGCCCGGTAACCCCGCGCCGCGTCTCTTCCGTCTTCCGGCCGACCGCGCTTTGATCAACCGGATGGGCTTCAACAACCACGGCGCTGGTCACGCGGCGAATTTCCTGCGACAGCGCCGCGTCACGGTCCCGATCGGTGCCAACATCGGCAAGACCAAGATCGTCGAAGCCGCCGACGCCGCTGCCGACTACACCGCCAGCGCGCAGCTTCTGGGTCCGCTGGCCGACTTCATGGTCGTGAATGTCAGCTCGCCGAACACGCCCGGACTCCGTGATCTGCAGGCCGTCGAATCACTGCGCCCGATCCTGCAGGCCGTGCTCGACACCGTCAGCGTGCCGGTACTGGTGAAGATCGCGCCCGACCTCTCGGACGAGGACGTCGACGCGGTCGCCGATCTGGCAATCGAACTCGGGCTTGCCGGAATCGTCGCGACCAACACCACGATCCGTCGCGACGGTTTGAAGACCCCGGACGCCGAGGTAGCTGCACTCGGCGCAGGCGGGCTGTCCGGTGCACCGGTCGCCGAGCGCTCACTCGAAGTACTTCGGCGCCTGTACGTCCGAGTGGGCGACAAGATGACCATCATCTCGGTCGGCGGTATCGAGACGGCCGATCAGGCGTGGGAACGGATCCTCGCCGGCGCGACACTGGTGCAGGGATACACCGGCTTCATCTACGGCGGACCGTTCTGGGCTCGCAGCATCCACAAGGGGATAGCCAAGCGGGTCCGCGCAGCGGGTTTCTCGTCGATCGCCCAGGCTGTGGGAGCTGAGAACCCTCGCTAGAAAGTGCTGTGCGCCTTTATTAACCGCCCGCGGTTAATAAAGGCGCACAGCATAGTGACTATTCGACCTCGAACGTCCCGGTCAGGGTTGCACGCGCAATCGCGTGATGGAACACGTTGAAACCGAGGAACGCCGGCGACGAATCAGGGGTGACTCCGTCGAGCGCCTCCACGTCGAGGGCATGCACCGCGACGATGTAGCGATGCGGACCGTGCCCGGGAGGCGGGCCTGCACCGATGAAACCGAACCCACCACCGTCGTGGCGGAGGGTGACGGTTCCGGCGGGCAGGACATCGCTGTCCGCCGCGCCGGCACCGGCGGGGAGCTCGGTGACGGAAGCGGGGATGTTCGCCACGGCCCAGTGCCAGAACCCCGACGCAGTCGGTGCGTCCGGATCGAACACCGTCACGACGAAGCTCTTCGTCTCGGCCGGAAAGCCGGACCACGAGAGCTGCGGTGAGATGTCTTCGCCACCGGGGACACCGAAGGCTCCACTGGCCTGAGCAAGCTTCAGCGGCTGGCCCGCAGTGATGTCGTCACTGGTCAGCTCGAAACTCGGCAACTTCGGCAATGGTTCGTACGGATCGTGCGCCATGCGAATCCTTTCTGTGACAAGAGAGCTCGATGTGCGTCGAGCTCACGGATCTATCTACGTGCTCGTCAGGAATTGAGCAGGAAATGTTCCAGAACACGTGTCCCGAACAGTAGTGCGTCCACCGGAACTCGCTCGTCGACGCCGTGGAACAGCGCGCTGAAATCCAGCTCGGGCGGCAACTGCAACGGCGCGAAGCCGAAGCAGCGAATGCCCAGTTTCGCGAATGCCTTCGCGTCGGTTCCGCCGGAGAGCATGTACGGAACTGTGCGAGCCTCCGGATCGTGGGCGAGGATCGCCTCGTTCATGGCGTCTACGAGGTGGCCGTCGAACGTTGTTTCGTACGAATCCAGCTTGGTGATCCACTCGCGGGTCACGTCGGGACCGATCAGTTGGTCCACCGTTCGCTCGAATTCGGCCTGACGTCCCGGCAGCACGCGGCAGTCGAAGACCGCCTCGGCCGTCTGCGGAATGACGTTCGCCTTGTATCCGGCCTTGAGCATCGTCGGGTTCGCCGTGTCACGGAACGTCGCGCCGATGATGTTGGCGATCGTGCCCAGCTTCGCGAGAGTCCCGTCGATGTCGGGTGATCCCGGATCGAAGTCCAATCCGGTCTCCTCGCCGACGGCGGTCAGGAACTCCGCGACCGAATCCGAGATCACGATCGGGAACTGGTGGGCAGCAAGCCTCGAGACCGCGCCGGCGAGTGTCGCGACTGCGTTGTCGTCGTGGAGGAAGGAGCCGTGTCCGGCGCGTCCCTTGGCAGTCAGACGCATCCAACCTAGGCCCTTTTCCGCAGTCTCCACGAGGTAGAGCCGGCGGTCGGTTCCGTCAGGCCGCGGAACCGTCAGCGAGAAACCGCCGACCTCACCCACGGCCTCGGTCACTCCCTCGAACAGATCCGGGCGGTGCTCGACCAGCCACTGGCATCCGTACTTTCCGCCCGCTTCCTCGTCCGCCACGAAAGCGAACACCAGATCACGCGGCGGTACGACGCCTTCCGCCTTGAACTGTCTGGCGAGGGCCAGGATCATCCCGACCATGTCCTTCATGTCCACGGCGCCGCGCCCCCAGACGTAACCGTCCTGGACGGTGCCGGCAAAGGGATGGACGCTCCAGTCGGCGGGCTCGGCCGGAACTACGTCGAGGTGACCGTGAAGCATCAACGCACCACGACCCGACTCGGCTCCCTTCAAGCGAGCAAAGACATTTCCTCGGCCGGGTGCTCCGGACTCGACGTATTCCGTCTCGTAACCGACTTCTTGAAGCTGCGCGGCAACCCACTCCGCGCACGCACGCTCGCCTTTGGTGGTTTCGAGTTCTCCCGTGTTCGAGGTGTCGAAGCGGATGAGGGAACTGACCAGTTCGACTACTTCTGCTTCGGCTCTGCTCGGATTCGGATTATTCGGGGTTGTGGTCATTCCACTTTCCTACCATCGAATCAAACGACGCGGGCGACCGGAATGCCCCGCAACCTGGCGATTTGGGGCAGCTCACCTAATCGGATACTCTTTCCCAGCACCGAGAAATCGGGGCCGAGTCCGAGTGGCGGAATGGCAGACGCGCTAGCTTGAGGTGCTAGTGTCCTATTAACGGACGTGGGGGTTCAAGTCCCCCCTCGGACACTCGAATACAGCAGAAAGACCCCAGCCTGATCAGGCTGGGGTCTTTCTGCTGTGCGCCTTTATTAACCCCCGGCGGTTAAAAAAGGCGCACAGCAGTGGGGCGATTTGGGACCTGGGGATGGCATCGGATACTCTTTCCCAGCACCGAGAAATCGGGGCCGAGTCCGAGTGGCGGAATGGCAGACGCGCTAGCTTGAGGTGCTAGTGTCCTATTAACGGACGTGGGGGTTCAAGTCCCCCCTCGGACACTCTGTGTTGAGACAGACAGGAAAAGCTCCGGTTCATCGAACCGGAGCTTTTCTCGTAATTGGCGAAGTTCCCGCACCAGGGAACAGTCCGCGCGAGCGGCGATCGAGATGGAACAGAAGTTCGAAGTGGATACAGACACCAAGAAGTCGGATGCACTGCAGGCAGATTCGCTGGAAACAGCCGATTCAGAATCTGCTCGAGCCGAACTCACCGGCCTCGACCCCGCGGAACTCGAAATCTGCCTGAAGGTCCTTTCCGAAGCCGCCGAACTCGACGACGAGCATCCCGATTCGATCACCATGCAGCGCGCTGTCGGCCATCTGTTCAAGCGGCTCAAGAAGAAGCGTCGCCTCGCCTCGCGCGCAGCCGTCAACGAAGCCGACCGCCAAGTAGTCGCTGCGACTGCCACCGGTTCACCGGATCGCATCGACGACGAGACCGCAGGCATTCCGATCAAGTCGAACACCGCCGGCGCCTCCGCCGGAACGCTCATCAAGGCGCGGCCGTGCTACATCTGCAAGCAGCGCTACACCGCAGTCGACGCCTTCTACCACCAACTGTGCCCCGATTGCGCTGCCACCAGCCGCAGCAAACGTGATGCCAGCACTGATCTCACCGGCCGACGCGCACTTCTGACCGGCGGCCGCGCGAAGATCGGCATGTACATCGCGTTGCGCCTGCTGCGTGACGGCGCACATCTGACCATCACGACGCGATTCCCCAACGACGCGATCCGCCGATTCAAAGCGATGGAAGACAGCAACGACTGGATTCACCGTCTGCGCATCGTCGGCATCGACCTCCGCGACCCCGCCCAGGTTGTTGCACTCGCGGATTCCGTTGCCGCGCAGGGTCCACTCGACATCCTCATCAACAACGCCGCGCAAACCGTCCGACGCTCCCCCGGTGCCTACGGCGCTCTGGTCGACGCCGAGTCCGGAGCGCTGCCCGCCGGTGAACTGCCTGATGTCCTGACCTTCGGCAAGACGAGCGACGCTCACCCCGCGGCTCTGGCCGGATCGCTGTCGGATGTCGCAAGCATCACCTCCGGAAATCTGTCCGCCGACGCGGTCAGTTCACTCGCACTCGTCGCCAAGTCGGCTTCACCCGATCGCATCGAGCAAGGCATCGCCATCGACGCCGGCGGGCTGCTGCCGGACCTCGCGCACACCAACAGTTGGGTCCAGACCGTCGAGGAGGTCGATCCGATCGAGCTTCTCGAAGTCCAGCTCTGCAACTCGGTCGCGCCCTTCATCCTCGTTTCGCGCTTGCGCCCGTCGATGGCCGCGGCCGCTGCACGACGCAAGTACGTCGTGAACGTTTCCGCCATGGAAGGCCAGTTCAGCCGCGCGTACAAGGGCCCTGGCCACCCGCACACCAACATGGCCAAGGCAGCACTGAACATGCTGACCCGCACCAGCTCCAAGGAAATGCTCGACGACGGCATCCTCATGACCGCCGTCGACACCGGTTGGATCACCGACGAACGCCCGCACTTCACCAAGATGCGGTTGGCCGACGAAGGTTTTCACGCACCACTCGACCTCGTCGACGGTGCCGCCCGCGTCTACGACCCCATCGTTCAGGGTGAACTGGGCGTCGACCTGCACGGCTGCTTCCTCAAGGATTACAAACCTTCGCCGTGGTGATCGGCAGCACGCCGCATTCGTGATGGGCAGCACCCAGCCGCCCCGATGTGGCGATCTCGTCACCCCCAAACCCCCGTGTCGAGTAGCTCATTTCAGGTAGAGCACAGCATTGCAGGCGATAATGGAGCCGACACTGCTCACCGACTCGGAGGAACCATGACGATCGCCGTCGTACACAAGGACAGCCCGGAAGGCCGTGCCGCAATCGTGGCCGCTGCACGGGAATCCGTGGGTCGAAGCGAGGAACTGCTGGTTCTGCACGTCCTGGACGACGTCAACATCGGAGGCACGGTCAACCTCGGAGACACCGAGGACGATAGGGCCGCTCTTCGCGGCGAGATCCAGTCAGCGCTCGACGCCGGTGGATTCTCGGAGACGAAGTGGGATCTGCGCACCACCGAGCACGACGGCGATCCGGTTACCGCACTCGTCGACCTGGTCCACGACGCGGGTGTCGATCTCCTGATCGTCGGAACACGCCGGATGTCCCCCATCGGCAAGTTCCTCCTCGAACGCCCGCTGCAACGCCTGTTGCTCGAAGTCGAGGCTCCGATCCTCGTCGTCAAGGAGCCCCTCCCCGCCGAGTGACCGCGGTCACATCACTTTCGACTACTCGTTTGTAGGCTGGCTCCATGACTGGAACCTCGCCCGCCCGAGAACTCGACATCATCGTCTACGGAGCGAGCGGCTTCGTCGGTAAGCTTCTCGCCGACTACCTCGTCAAACATGCTCCCGAAGGCACGAAGATCGGCCTCGGTGGCCGCTCCCTCGAAAAGTTGGCAGCCACTCGCGCCGATCTGGGTACTGCCGCTGCCGATCTCCCCTTGATCATCGCCGACGCCGACGACGCAACCGCACTGAAGGCACTCGCCCAGCGAACCCGGGTCGTCGCCACCACGGTCGGCCCGTATGCCAAGTACGGCCACGCCCTTGTTCACGAATGCGCCTCCGCCGGAACTCATTACGTCGACCTGACCGGTGAGGTGCTGTTCCACCGCGAGAGCATCGACGACAACCATGAGCTGGCGGTCTCGACCGGTGCCAAGATCGTCCATTCCTGCGGATTCGATTCCATCCCTTCCGATCTCGGAGTTCACGTCCTGCACGAGAAGGTCGCCGCCGACGGCGCCGGCGAGCTCACCGACACCACCCTGGTGGTCACGGCCCTGCGCGGCGGCGTGAGCGGTGGCACCATCGATTCGCTTCGCAACCAAATCGACGTGTCGAAAGACGATGCGCGCCTGCGGAAACTTGCTGCCTCGCCGTACTCGCTGAGCCCCGATCGTGATCGGGAGCCCGAACTCGGACGCCAGAGCGACGTGAGCGTAATCGACGGCAAGAAGATCGATCCGTCGTTGAAGGGGTGGAAAGCGCCGTTCGTGATGGCGTCGTACAACACACGAGTCGTCCGTCGCAGCAATGCGCTCCGAGAGTGGGCGTACGGCAAGAAGTTCAAGTACAGCGAGGTGATGAGCGTCGGCTCATCGGTGGTGTCACCGGTGATTGCGGGCGGCGTGGCGGTCGGCCTCGGCGCGCTGGTCGCCGGACTCGCTCTACCTCCGACACGTTTCCTTCTCGACAAGGTCTTGCCGGCTCCCGGTGAAGGTCCGAGCGAGAGCACCCAGAAGAAGGGCCACTTCACGCTCGACGTGTTCACCACGACCACGACCGGCGCCCGATACACATCACGAGTGAAGGCGAAGGGCGACCCGGGATACAGCGCGACGGCGGTAATGCTCGGCGAATCTGCGTTGTCGTTGGCGAAGGACCAAAAGGCTCTTCCCCCGGCCACCGGCGTTTTGACTCCAGCGACAGCGCTCGGCGACGTCCTGGTCGAGCGTCTACGCGCGGCTGGTTTCGAGATTTCCGCGCGCAAACTCTAGACAGAACGAATTTCACTTGATCGTTTCAGCTCTTCGCGCCCGATTATCGCAGCTCAGGGCGCGGACAGCGGTGGGAATACTCCCAGGTAACATTGATGTTGGTTCATGGCATCCATATGTGATGCTCCGCTTTCGGAAAAGTGAGGCTATTCATGACTGAGCGCGTTCAGGTCGGCAGTCTTCAGGTTGCCAAGGTTCTCTACGACTTCGTGGTCGAGGAGGCTCTTCCCGGCACCGGTGTAGACGCCGAAACGTTCTGGGCCGGCGCCGACAAGGTCATCACCGAGCTCGCACCGAAGAACCGCGACTTGCTTGCCAAGCGTGACGATCTGCAGGCTCAGATCGATCAGTGGCATCGCGATCACGCCGGCGCTCCCATCGACGCCGCCGCGTACAAGGCGTTCCTGCAGGAAATCGGCTACCTCCTGCCGACGCCTGCCGAGTTCTCGGTCACCACCGCGAACGTCGACACCGAGATCACCTCGACGGCCGGCCCGCAGTTGGTCGTGCCGATCCTCAACGCGCGCTTCGCACTCAACGCGTCCAACGCCCGCTGGGGTTCGTTGTACGACGCGCTGTACGGCACCAACGCCATCTCCGAGGAGAACGGCGCCGAGAAGGGTTCCGGCTACAACAAGGTCCGCGGCGACAAAGTCATCGCCTGGGCGCGTGAATTCCTCGATGCGGCAGCACCTCTCGCGTCGGGATCGCATGCAGATTCAACCAAGTACGTTGTCGACGGCAGTGAACTGAAGATCACGTTGGCAGACGGTACTGTCACCACGCTCGCCCAGCCGGAGAAGCTCGTCGGCTACCTCGGCGAGAAGGACGCACCGACGAGCATCCTGCTGCTCAACAACGGATTGCACGCCGAGATCCAGATCGACGCCTCGTCCCCGATCGGCAGCACCGACGCCGCCGGCGTCAAGGACGTCGTTCTCGAATCCGCCGTCACCACGATCATGGACTTCGAGGACTCGGTCGCCGCTGTCGACGCCGACGACAAGGTTGTCGGCTACCGAAACTGGTTGGGTCTCAACCGCGGTGACCTGTCCGAGGAGATCAAGAAGGGCGCCAAGTCCTTCACCCGCACGCTCAACGGCGACCGTAAGTACACCGCAGTCGACGGCAGCGAACTCAGCCTGCACGGTCGTTCGCTCCTGTTCGTCCGCAACGTCGGTCACCTCATGACCAACCCCGCGATCCTCGACGCCGACGGCAACGAGGTCCCCGAGGGCATCCTCGACGCCTTGATCACCAGTGCCTGTGCAGTGCACGGCCTCTCGATCAGTGACGCCAACGGACCGCTCGACAACAGCCGCACCGGCTCGATCTACATCGTCAAGCCCAAGCAGCACGGTCCCGAGGAAGTTGCCTTCACCACCGAACTGTTCGGCCGTGTCGAGCAGGTCCTCGGGCTTCCGGAGAACACGCTCAAGGTCGGCATCATGGACGAGGAGCGTCGTACGACGGTCAACCTCGCCGCCTGCATCAAGGAAGCCGTCGACCGCGTCGTGTTCATCAACACCGGCTTCCTCGACCGCACCGGCGACGAGATCCACACCTCCATGGAAGCCGGCGCGATGGTGCGCAAGGCCGAGATGAAGAAGCAGAAGTGGATCGGTGCGTACGAGGACTGGAACGTCGACACCGGACTGGCCTGCGGCCTGCAGGGCAAGGCGCAGATCGGCAAGGGCATGTGGGCCATGACCGAGCTGATGGCAGACATGCTCGAGCAGAAGATCGGTCACCCCAAGGCCGGCGCCAACACCGCATGGGTACCTTCGCCGACCGGCGCAACGCTGCACGCGACGCACTACCACCGCGTCGACGTATTCGCAGTTCAGGACAGCCTGAAGGGCAAGCCTCGCGCGAGCGTCGACGACATCCTGACCATCCCGCTCGCTCCCAGCACCGACTGGACGGACGCGGAGAAGAAGGAAGAGCTCGACAACAACTGCCAGTCCATCCTCGGCTACGTGGTCCGTTGGATCGACGCGGGCGTCGGCTGCTCCAAGGTTCCCGACATCCACGATGTCGCGCTCATGGAGGATCGCGCCACGCTGCGCATCTCGAGCCAGCTGCTCGCCAACTGGCTGCGTCACGGCATCGTCAGCGAGAGCGACGTTGTCAGTGCACTCGAGCGCATGGCCCCGGTTGTCGACCGTCAGAACGAGGGCGACGCCGAGTACCGCAACATGGCACCTGATTTCGATTCCAACATCGCGTTCCAGGCTGCCAAGGAACTCATCCTCGAAGGCGCGAAGCAGCCCAGCGGATACACGGAGCCGATCCTGCATCGCCGCCGCCGCGAGTACAAGGCCGCCAACGCCTGATTTCACCTTCTTCGAACTCGAAGCTGAACCCGAACAGCCTCGGCACCGCTCCCGGTGTCGAGGCTGTTCGCGTAGGCCCCGAAGTTTCGTCACTAGACTGGCCGAGGACAAAGTCCGTTCAACAGACATTCTTCGAGTGACCAAGGTAGGGCAAGGTACGTGGGCGAACATCGCGGCGGGTCAGGCGCCAGAGGTATCAGTAAGGGGCCGATTCTCGTCGTCGTGCTGATCGTCTTGATCGTGGCAGGCTTCTTCGGATGGAAGGCCCTCAGCAACCGGATCGACCATCAGGGACAGCAGGCAGCCGGTACGTGCGTCGAGGGCAACAAGACACTCGACGTCACCGCGGATCCGTCCATAGCCCCACAGGTCGAGGAACTGGCGAAGCGGTACACCCAGACCTCGCCGGTGGTGCGTGATCACTGCATCGCCGTCGTGGTGCACGGTGCGCCGTCCGCGTCGGTCTCGACGGCACTCGAAGCCGGTCCGGCGGCCCCCTGGGACGACGCAGCATTGGGACCGCGTCCCTCCCTGTGGATCCCGACGAGTTCGTTCGAACTCGCGCCACTGTCGGGCAAGGCCGTGATCAACGGTGATCCTCGCTCGCTCGCGAGTTCCCCGATCGTTCTGGCAGCCGGTCCCGAGACCGCGGCAGCATTGGCCGGCGCAGCATCGAGTTGGAAGTCTTTGCCTTCCGATCTGACGGTCGCCCTGCCGGTCGGAAGTACCGAAACCTCGATGGCTGCACAGGCGATCGCTGCCGACGTCGCCGATGCGGGTGCCGGTCCGGTCACGACGGATCAGGCGAAGTCCGCTCAGGTCAACGCTGCGCTCAGTGCACGGGCGTTGCAGTTCCAATCCTTGCCGACTCCCCCCTCGTCCACCGCCGAAGCCCTCGGAGCACTGAGCGCCGGAACACCGGATTCGGTGAAAGCCGTTCCGGCCACGGAACAGTCGATAGCGCAGAGCGCGAACGCGGCGATGACGACGTACTCCCCCGCCGGCGCAACGCCAGTCGCGGACTATCCGGCGGTCATCGTCTCGGGCAGCGGGATCGACGAAACCGCGTCGCGCGCAGCGGCACAGTTTGCCGATTTCATGCGTGAGCCGAATCAGTCACAGTTGTTCGTCGGCGCCGGTTTCCGGGTCGAGGGCCAAGACCTTCCCGATCTCGGGGCGGTGTCCCCGGCCAAGATCTCGTCCACGTTGAAACCGGCTTCGGCGGAGACCGCAGCGGCGCTCGGTGACATAGTCGCCAACCCGGTCTCGCCGCGTAGTGCCACCATCCTGATGGACACGTCGGCGTCGATGGGTACCGACGACGGTGGCACTACCCGCTTGGCGAACGTTGCCTCGGCGGTGAACACCCAATTGGGTCGCAGCCCTGACGCTTCGGACATCGGCCTTCGCGAGTTCAGCACGGGCACCGACGGAAAACCGTCCGAGCGCATCCTGGTTCCGGGCGGTTCACTGTCCGAGCCGAATCGGCGTGCCACGATCACCGATTTCCTCAACGGGCTTCGGGCCGGCGGAAAGACCTCCAAATACCCGGCGCTTGCCAGCTCCTACAAAGCCGCCGTGGACGGTTTCGACGCGGGGCGAGTCAACTCGGTGCTGCTGATCACCTCGAGTACGCCTGACGAATCCACCACGACGCGAGCCGAACTGCTCAGCGCGATCGCCGCTGCGGGCAATCCGTCGCGTCCGGTACAGGTCGACGTGATCGTCGTCGGTGCGGGCGACGACGTCTCCACACTCCAAGACGTCTCGGATCGGACGGGCGGCACATTGGTTCGGGTCGATTCGACGTCCGACCCCGCTCTCGCGGCCGCAGTGACCAAGATGCTGTCCTGATGGGGCGCGTCGCGGTTTTTGCAGTCCTTCTCGCCCTTCTGACCTGGTTCCTGCATCGCCGACTCGTTCGCGCCACCGGCATCCCGAGGCGATGGGCTCGTCTCGCCGACACTGCGCTTGTCGTCTTGGCGGTCTCGACGCTCATAGGGGTCGGCAGCGGCGAAGTCTTTCCGACATCGTGGGCGCGACCGATCGGATTTGTCGGATGGGTCTGGCTGGCTTCGTGGCTGTATCTGATTCCCGGACTGCTCGTGATCGGCCTGTTCGCCGGGATCGGTCGACTACGTGCACGCCACACGGATACCACGACCGAAGTCGACCCAGCCAAGCGTCGTACGTTGCAGTTGGCTACAGCAGCAGTCACTCTCGCGGCGATCAGCACCGCCGGCTACGGCGTCTACGAGGCGTCGGGCCCCAAGATTTCCCGCGTCCGCGTGCCGCTCGCTCGTCTACCTGAGGGCTTCAACGGATACCGGATCGCCTTGATCACCGACCTGCACGTGGGACCGGCCCGCGGGGTCGACTTCACCCGCAAGGTGGTCGATATCGTGAACTCGCAGAATGTCGATCTGATCGCGATCGGCGGCGACCTCGTAGACGGAACCGTCGCGAAAGTTGCTCCCGATCTTGCTCCGCTCGCCGATCTTCGGGCGCCCGACGGAATCTTCGGAGTCAGCGGAAACCACGAGTTCTACGCCGACGACGGCGGCAAATGGCTCGACGTGTGGGAGACATTGGGGATCACCACACTTCGCAACAGCCGCACCTCGATCCAGCATGGCGGCGATACCATCGACATCGTGGGCATCCACGACTACACGTCGCCGGCCCCGTACGAGCCGAACCTGACTGCCGCGCTCGCAGGTCGCGATCCGAATACTTTCGCCTTGCTTCTCGCGCACGAACCGCGTCAAGCGATCGAGGCATCCGAGATGGGTATCGATCTGCAACTGTCCGGGCACACTCACGGCGGTCAGATGTGGCCGCTGCGGTATCTCGTTCCGCTGCAGCAGCCTTCGGTGCAAGGCTTGGACAGGGTCGGAAACACAGTGCTGTACACGACGCGTGGCGCCGGGGCTTGGGGTCCGCCGGTACGCGTCGGCGCCCCGCCGGAGATCACTGTTCTCGAACTCGTACACGAGAGGTGATGATCTCCGGCGGGCACACGCCTTAGTTGCCTGCGAACGCTTCGATCGGCGGGCAGGAGCAGACCAGGTTGCGGTCGCCATGTGCACCGTCGATACGACGCACGGACGGCCACACCTTCGGGCGAGCCTTGCCACGCGGGAAGACGGCGATCTCACGCGAGTACGGGTGATCCCACTGCGCTGCAATGCTTCCCGCAGTGTGGGGAGCACCGCGTAGCGGGTTGTCCTCCACCGTCCACTCGCCCGCTCCGACGCGATCGATTTCGCCGCGAATGGCGATCATCGCCTCGCAGAACTCGTCGATCTCTTCGAGGTTCTCGCTCTCGGTGGGCTCGACCATCAGTGTGCCGACCACGGGGAAGCTCATGGTCGGAGCATGGAAACCGTAGTCGGCCAGACGCTTTGCGACGTCGTCGACTGTGACGCCGGTGTCCTTGGTCAACCCCCGGAGGTCGAGGATGCACTCGTGCGCGACCATGCCGTTCTCGCCGGTGTAGAGAACCGGGAAGTACTCGTCGAGTCGACGCGCGATGTAGTTGGCCGACGCGATGGCGGTCAGGCTGGCGCGGCGCAGGCCCGCAGCTCCCATCATCCGGATGTAGGTCCAGGTGATGGGCAGAATGGACGCACTGCCGTAGGGCGCTGCCGAGATCGTTCCTCTACCACCGAGTTCGGGCGCCATCGGGTGTCCGGGCAAAAACGGCGTCAAGTGTGAGCGCACACCGATCGGGCCGACGCCGGGTCCGCCGCCGCCGTGCGGGATGCAGAAGGTCTTGTGCAGATTCAGGTGGCTGACGTCGCCGCCGAATCGGCCCGGACGGGCAAGGCCGACAAGCGCATTGAGGTTGGCGCCGTCGACGTACACCTGGCCACCGGCGTCGTGTACCGCTGCGCAGATGTCGGCGATCTCGTGCTCGTAGACACCGTGTGTTGAAGGGTAGGTGATCATGATCGCGGCGAGACGCTCGGCGTGATCGGCGATCTTCGCGCGCAGATCGTCGACGTCGACGTCACCGTTGGGACGGCAGGCGACAACCTCGACGCGCATCCCGGCCATGACGGCAGAAGCCGCATTGGTGCCGTGAGCACTCGACGGAATGAGGCAGGTGTCGCGGTGGTCGTCGCCCCGGCTGAGGTGGTAGTTGCGGATCGCGAGCAGGCCCGCGTATTCCCCCTGGCTGCCGGCGTTGGGTTGCAGGCTGACGTTGTCGTAGCCGGTGACCGCGACCAGCCAGTCTTCGAGATCCTTGATGATCTTCAGCAGACCGGGCGCATCCGATGTCGGCGCGAACGGATGGATCGCGTTGAACGCGGGCCAGGTGATGGATTCCATCTCGGCGGTCGCATTGAGCTTCATGGTGCACGAACCCAGCGGGATCATGCTGCGATCGAGCGCGATGTCCTTGTCGGACAGCGCGCGCAGGTAGCGAAGCATTGCCGTTTCCGTACGGTAACGGGTGAAGGCTTCGTGCTGCAGGTAGTCGGAGGTGCGCTCCTGAGCAACCGGAACCGAATTGCCCTCGGCTTCGATGGCGACAACAGCATCCTCGATCCCGAACGCGTCGAGCACGGCAAGGACGTGGTCGGCGGTCGTGGCCTCGTCGCAGGAGATACCGACATGATCGGCGTCGACCAGACGCAGGTTGATCCCGGATTCCTTGGCCGCAGCGACGACGTCGGCCGCCTTGCCCGGAACCTGAGCGAGCACGGTGTCGAAGAACGAATCGTGGACAACGGTCACGCCGCCTTCGCGCAGGCCGTTTGCCAACGCGTGTGCGCGGGCAGCGACGCGCAACGCAATCGCCTTGAGTCCCTCGGCGCCGTGGTAGCTCGCGTACATCGCAGCGAGGATGGCGAGGAGCACCTGAGCGGTACAGATGTTGGACGTCGCCTTCTCGCGGCGAATGTGCTGCTCACGTGTCTGCAGCGCCAGGCGGTATGCCTTGTCTCCGTCGGCGTCGATGGAGACGCCGACCAAGCGGCCGGGCAGCTGACGCGCATGCTTGGAGTGCACGGCCAGGTAACCGGCGTGCGGTCCGCCGTATCCCATGGGAACACCGAAACGCTGGGTGGTTCCGAAGCACGCATCCGCGCCGAGCTCACCGGGTGAGGTGATGAGCGTCATCGCGAGGAGGTCTGCGCCGACGGCAACCAGTGCGCCGCGCTCGTGAGCTTCCGCGATGATCGAGGTGTAATCGACGACTCGTCCCGAGGCACCTGGGATCTGGGCGATGACGCCGAAGAAGTCACCTTCCGGAAGACCAGCGGTGAGGTCCGCAGAGACGATCTCGATTCCGAGCGGCTCGGCGCGAGTCTCGATGACGGCGAGGGTCTGCGGGTAGAGATCGGCGTCGACGACAAATCGTGGGGACTTGCTGCGGTTCGCGCGGCGCAGGAGCGTCATGGCTTCGGCAGCGGCGGTGGCCTCGTCGAGCATCGACGAGTTTGCCAGTTCCATGCCGGAGAGATCGGCGACCATGGTCTGGAAGTTGAGGAGGGCTTCGAGACGGCCCTGGCTGATCTCCGGCTGATACGGGGTGTACGCGGTGTACCAGGCCGGGTTCTCGATGATGTTGCGCAACAACACCGGCGGCGTCAACGTGTCGAAGTAGCCGAGGCCGATCATCGACGTCGCGACGGTGTTCTGGGCTGCGAGTGCAGTCAGTTCGGCAAGTGCCTCGTGCTCTCCGACCGGAAGCGGCAGAGCGTCGAGTCCGGCAGCGATGCCGTTCGGGGCAGCGTCGAGGATGACGGAGGGAACGGCCTTGGTTGCCAGTTCGTCGAGTGAATCGACCCCGACGAGTTCGAGGATGCGCGCGAGTTCCGCGGCGTTCGGACCGACATGGCGGTCGGCAAATATACGGCTTGCAGCGTCGATCACGACAACTCCCAGACAGATCGGAGGATCAGGACACACACCGAACTGCGGTGTGTTCCTCCCCCTCTGTCGCATGCTCGATTCCCGAGCGCCTGAGAGATTCGGTAGTGATCCGCCGAAGGCGGAAGCCACAGCCTTTCCCCGTCGGCGGGTGGGTTGTCCCACCGCTTTCCAGAGGCGTCGGAGCCCGTACGGTCCTTGGTGCCTGAGAGATTGACGGGGAGGTATTGCTCCTTCGGCGCCCTGATCCCGCTCACGACTGACCTTTGAGACAAAGACTGAAACAAAGACAAGTTCGGTGAATCGGTATCCGAGGCTCTCCCGTACGCCGGCGACGCAGGCCCAGTCTAGTTGACCGAAACGCCTACCTGCACCGTGGCATCCTCCAAAGAGATGTGACGTACGTTATCCGGTTTTGCGGCTGGCGCGATTCTTGCGTCGCGAAGCCAACTCGTCTTCCGGGTTGGGATCACTTTCGCCGCCGTCGGCCCGCTCGGCGGGGAAGTCGGCGATCGTTCCGGTGAGTTCACGCATCGCGCCACTGACTGCGATGCCGAATACGCCCTGCCCACCCTGGAGGAGGTCGACGACCTCTTCGGGGGACGTGCATTCGTACACGGTGGTGCCGTCGGAGAACAGAGTGATGTTGGCAAGATCGCGGACGCCACGCTTACGGAGGTGATCGACGGCAACGCGGATGTTCTGCAGTGAGATGCCGGTATCGAGCAGACGCTTCACGATCTTCAGAACGAGAATGTCCTTGAAGGAGTACAGACGTTGGCTTCCGGATCCGGCAGCGCCACGGATCGACGGAACAACCAACGACGTCCGTGCCCAGTAGTCGAGTTGGCGGTACGTGATCCCGGCGATCTGGCACGCACTGGGTACTCGATATCCGACGAGGTCGTCGGGGATGGAATCGTCCGGGAACAAGCCCGGCTGCAGCTCTTCGGAAGACATTTCTGCAGTCGCGGCACTACCGGCTATGCCCGTCCCGCGCTCATTCGACTGTTCTTCCACTGCCGTCTCCCTCTCGCTTCGCCATCATGTAACCAACCTGTGCTATCAGCAGTCACGAGAATCCCGTGCCGACCGAACTTTCAGATGTGAATCCAAGGCAGGTAATTCCATGAGTGGACTTACCCAGAGTACGCCTCGATCGACAAGGCGAGAAGATCTCCACCGCACGCAACGGTAAGTCCAGGAGGGTGCATGGTCAACGCAACACGCCGACCGAGACTCAACCTCTACTTGAGAGTTGAAGACTAAAGTCCGCAACCAGTCAATTCAGGCTAACCATCAGTGGCTTTGAAATCGTCCGGCGAGATGGTGTCGAGGAATTCCTTGAACTTCTCGACCTCGTCTTCGCGCTCGTCGGGAATGACCAGACCGGCCTCGGCGAGAACAGCCTCCGACGCGAAGATCGGAACGCCGATGCGCAGGGCCAATGCAATCGAGTCCGACGGACGTGCCGAGACAGTGGTCTGCTCGTCGAAGACGAGATCCGCGTAGAAAGTGCCCTCTTGCAGGTCCACGATCCGAACTTCCTTGAGGCTCCGACCGAAAGATTCGATCAAGATCTTGATCAGGTCGTGAGTCAGCGGCCGCGCCGGCTCGACTCCCTGTTGTTCGAGAACAATCGCGGTAGCTTCGGTTTGCCCGATCCAGATCGGCAGGTACCGATCGCCGTCGGACTCTCGCAGCAACAGGACCGGCTGATTCTGAGGCTGCTCGACACGAACTCCGATCACACGCATTTCGCCCATCGAGCTTGCCTCCAACCTGACGTGATCCAGCCGACCGACTCCGATGCGGTCGTACTGAAATTCTATTCGAGTGTGCCCCGCTGATCGAGGAACTCAGCGATCGAGACTTCCCCGAACTGCCGATTTGACCAGACACGTGTGCAAAGTCAGTGACAGAGCGGCCAGCTCCCGCACCATTTCCTCGGCACGATCACGTGCTCCGGCGTCACGACCCTTGGCAACCGGTCCGGCGATCTGAGTCACCAGTCCCGCTTCGCGATCAGCAGCCAACTTGAACGCGCGCAGATGGCGCACCTCCAAGCCGTACTCGGACATCGCCTTAGCGGTGCGCGCCAACGTCACGGCATCCTCGTCGAAGAAGCCCGCCGCGCCGGGAACGACCAAACCGGTGCGGATCAGATCGGTCAGAAACCGATCGTCGATGTCGGCGCGCGCGAGAAGATCCTGACGACCGACTCGAACTTCGCGATCGACCCGGAACGCCTCGGGTGAGACATCGCCCGTAGCGATCGACAGGACGCGAGCACGACGAGGCGCAGGAACTTCTGCACTCACCGTCGCTGCGCCACTGTCGATCGCTTCGAGTTGTTCTTTGATCACTTTGAGCGGCAGGTACTGATCGCGTTGAGCGGTCAGCACGAAGCGAAGACGCTCGCAGTCCTCGACAGAGAATCTGCGGTATCCCGACGGTGTCCGTTGCGGGCTGATCAAGCCCTCGGACTCGAGGAAACGGATCTTCGAAATCGTCACGTCGGGAAAATCTGGACGCAACCGATCCAGCACGGAACCAATCGACATTCCGGGCTGGCTCTGCTGCCGCACTGCCGTCATTAGCTACCCGCACCTGCTGACGACTCGCCGACCTGCGAACCGCCGGCACGAGGGCCGGTGAGGAACACCAGACGGAACTTGCCGATCTGAACCTCGTCACCATTCGCGAGAACTGCCGAATCGACAGGCTCACGGTTGACGTAGGTGCCGTTGAGGCTTCCGACGTCGACGACGTGGAAATCTGCATCTTCCTGACGGAACTCGGCGTGACGACGGCTGACGGTCACGTCGTCGAGGAAGATGTCGCTGTCCGGGTGCCGACCTGCCGACGTCGTCGGCTGATCGAGCAAGAAGCGGGATCCTGCATTCGGTCCCCGCTTGACCACCAGAAGTGCGGCTCCGGCGGGAAGGCCTTCCACGCCCGAAACCGGCTGCTCGGCGGCCGGTGCTGCAGAGGAGGTGTTGTCGAGCTCATTGAGGAAGTCCGCGCGGAAAACCGAAGTGGTCTCCGCCGGCGACTCCCCATAGCCCGCGTCGTTACCGTTCTCGCTCACTGTTTCTCCTCCTGGGTCAATCATCCAGATCATGAATCACTGGACTACGCAGTGCACTTTCTTCACGAGCATCTTTCACAGTCACGTTCGATACGGCCCTGCGCCCCGACTCGGCACATGCGTACCTAACGACCGTACCCTGCGCAGACCGCCGTGTGCAGCGAGACAGGCCGCGACACAACACGAGTTGGCCGGTCCACGCGCAGGTTTTCTACTCGGACGTGAGTCCCTTGTATGCCTCCGCGTCCAGAGTTGCCGCGAGTGCGGCGTCGAGTGTGGCCTCGTCGGCAACCTCGAGTTCGACCAACCAACCCGTGTCGTACGGGTCGGTGTTGACGAGGTCGGGCTGTCCGTCCAATTCACCGTTCGCTGCAAGAACTTTCGCAGTGAACGGAGCAAAGATGTCGGAGACGCTCTTGGTCGACTCGACCTCACCGAGCGATTCACCGGCGGTCACGTCTTCGTCGACAGCGGGAAGCTGGACGAACACGACGTCACCGAGCTGCGACTGAGCAAAGTCGGTGATACCGACTCGAACTGAGGTCGGGCCGGTTCGCTTCACCCACTCGTGCTCCGCGGTGTAGCGCAGATCGGTAGGTGTATCGAGCTCACTCACAGTGGCTTCCTTTCACAGGCCGTCCGAAAGTCGGACGCAAAAAGATCAATTTCCGGGTTGAGCGTATTGGCGCGGATTCAATTGTCGCAAGACGGAGATCGTGACCTGCTGCGATTGCTCGACGGACGACGTTCCGCCATTGCGTGCGACATTGTCGAAGACGCCTCCGGGAATGTTCAACGCTGCCGCCAATGTCGGCGGATCTCCGATCGCGGTCACAGTGTACGGCTGCTCGATCCGGGTTCCGTCTAATTCGATCTCGCCGCCGCGCCCACTCACCCACGAGTTCACGCCGATACGAATGGGTTCGCCGTTCGCACCTGCGATCGAGATGGCTTCGGCACCGGCAGCACGCAGTTCCTGGATGAGATCGAGAATCACTTCCGATCCGACGCCGCCCGCCGGATCTGTCAGGGTCATCGTCACACCCGGTCCAGTGGCCGGAGCGGTCCCCACTTGAATGGAGAGTGAGGTCAGCCGCGCCCGCGCCTCGTCCAGCGCTGCTCCCGTGTTGCCACCGGCTTCCAAAGTGGCAAGCGATTCCTGAAGATTCGCGACTTCCTGCCTCAGCGCGGCTTCGCGCCGATTCAAATTGTCGAGAACCACCAGGAGGTCGGCAGGGCGCGCGGCGTCGAGTGAATCTCCGGCCACTGTGCTGCGTACCTGTGTGGCAATCGCAACGCCGAGCACGCCCAACAGCACAGCAGCGAGGATTGCGAAGACGACGTTGGTGCGGTGTTTGGACGGTGAACGCAACTCGTGACGACCTTCACCCGCAGTGGTGACGGGAGGTTCTTCTTCCGGTTCGGTCGTGGAATGTTCCGCCATGACTCACGCTCCGAACAGTCGGCGTCGCAATGCCGCTGCGTTGCCGAAGATCCGGATACCCAACACGACGACGATCGCCGTCGAGAGTTGAGTACCGACACCCAACTGATCACCGAGCCAGACGATCAACGACGCGACGAGCACGTTGAAGACGAAGGAAACCACGAACACCTTCGCGTCGAAGATTTCGTCCAGGTACGCGCGTAGTCCACCGAAGACGGCGTCGAGCGCCGCAACGACAGCGATCGGAAGATAGGGCTGGATCACGTCGGGCACCTGCGGGCTGAAAACTACGCCCAGGACGATGCCGACGACCAGTGCTGCGAGTCCGTACAGGGCGGAACCGGCCTTCATCGAACTCCTTCTGTCACTTGGGTTCTGTGGGTTCTGTTGCCACTCGGACGGCGCGAGGCGCCGCAGGCGGCAGAGTCAACGAATCGTCTTCGGCCACCGCGAAACCGACTCCGTACAGTTGCGAGACGCTAGACATTCTCACGTAGGCGTCGCTGACGACGAATTTCCGCTGCAGTGCTCGCGTGTCTCCGATCGCCTCGACGAGGTACGGGGAGAAAACAGGTTGGTTGTCGACGAGCATCGCGCCGCCCGCCTGACGGATGGTCACCGTCGGCCCGATTCGCACGCCGCCGACTGCGATCGCCTCGGCGCCGCCCGCCCATAATGCGTTGACGACGGTCTGCAGATCGCGATCGAGAACGACGGTCTTGCCGCCGACACTCCGTTGCGACGCATCCGAGAGGTTCGGGCGTCCGGCCGGGTCCGTCAACGTCACCACCAGTCCTTCCCCGTGAACAGCTTCGGCTCCTGCGCCGGATTCGACCGCTCGCAGTTGGTCGAGGACGGCGCTGCCGCGTGCATCGCCTTCGAGCGCCACGCCGCGCGCGGCGTCGACGGCGCCGCCGAGTGAATCGCGGGACGCGGCCAGTGAATCGATTCGATCCTCCGCATCACGGACCTTCGCCACCAACTCGCTTCGAACCTCTTCGGTGCCGGTCACCTGCTTCGTCGCCTGAACAGCCGAGACCGTGACGATGAACCCGATCAACAGTGCGCCGAGGGCCAGCCACGGCCCCGTCTTCGAGGATCTGTTCTTGGTGTGCTCGTGCTGGCGTTCGAATGCAGTTGCCTCGTAGCCCGGGTCGAGATGTTCGGTCATGAGTGACCGAAGCAGCGACGGTACCGGGTTACGACGGACGTCCTCCCCGGTCGACTTCATCGGGGCACGACCTCGTGGGTTCGCGCAACGTCAACGGCCTTGAGCACGTAGATCGCGGCAGTCCACACGTACAGGACGGTTCCCCAGATCAGGAAAGCGAAACCGAAGGCATGGGTGAACGGTCCGATGGCCCAGTCTCCGTGCCCGGCAAGAATCAACGGCAGCGCGAACATCAGCAGGAAGGTCGCAGCCTTGCCGAGATAAACCACCTCGGGCGGTGGCAGGCCACGCCTGCGGTAGATCGGCAGCGTCAACGCAAGCAGAAGATCACGGCCGATGAGTATCGCTGCGACCCACCAGGGAATGAAATCGCGGGCGACGAAGGTGACCAGTGTCGTCACGACGTACAGACGATCGACCAGCGGGTCGAGAAGCGCTCCCAGACGCGAGGTCTGTCCGAGCACTCTGGCCAGCTTGCCGTCGAGCCAGTCGGTGAACCCGCTGAGCATCAGCAGCGCCAATGCCCAGCCGTCCGAGTGCGTGACGAGCAGCAGGTAGGCGAACAGTGGCAGAGCGAGTAGACGCACGATACTGAGCACGTTGGGAACAGTGAGAATCCGATCCGTGGGGATCGGTTCTTGTTCGCCAGAGTTCACTGCACACACCTCGCGTCGTTCGATTGCCGTGCGGCCAGCTTTCCACAGCACGACGGACTATTCGCCGAGGCGCCGTAGCCTGAACTGTCCCGAGCGTGTCGAGCTGCCCTTATCGCCAGGCGAACACCGGCTGCTCGAGCTTGTCGATGCGCGTGTGCCGTCCGTTCAGCACTTCGCGGAACTGATAGATGACGGCTCCGGTCGGCGCATGGATCAGGCTCGTTCGGAACGGCCATTGGATCACCGGGTTCGGTGACTCCGCGATGGTGACGAAGCGCGAGTCCACGTCGAGCTCCTCCGACGTGACGGCATACACCTGGGCCACCTCGTCGGGATTGGGTACCAGTCCCCCGATGTCCTCGCCCGACCACATGACGAACGGCCGGATCACGAATCCCGAACGAGTGACGTAGTCGTCGAGCCGGCCGATGATCTTCGACTCGGGAACGTCGACACCCAGCTCCTCGGAAAGTTCCCGAACCGCTGCCTGTTCGGACGACTCGCCCGGGTCGACGCTTCCGCCCGGCAACGCGAATTGACCGGGGTGGGCGCGCATCTTGCTCGGCCGCTTCGTCACCGGGAACACTGGTGTTCCGTCCGCTGTCCGCATGACGACGATGACCACCGACGCCGAGCGCCTTCCGTCCAATTCGACCGACCGAGGTTCGAAAGCGGCAAGTGAGGCGACCACGTGGTCCCGATTCAGTAAATCTCCGTTCACCATGGCTCGACAGTAGCGCCACGAGACTGAGACCCTCAGCCAGTCTGGTCCATTTTGGCCGCTTCGCCTGATTATCGGTCTGTATTCCTGTCATGCTGAACAGGCAGAATCCACCGTGCGGCATGGCGAGAAGAGAACCTCGATGGCTGAGCAGTCCCAGACCCCCACCCCGCAGACCGACCAGAGCGCGCCGGGCGCGTCGAATCGGGCCTCTCGCTTTGCTTCCGACACGCTGAGCGTCCTGCGGCGCGTGCCGTTCACTTCGATCGTCGTCCTCACCATCACCGTCGTCGGGATCGCGACCGGCGCCCTGTGGAATCACGTCCGTACCTACTCGTGGTTCAACGACATCGCCTACGGAGTTCCTGCCTTGCAGGAAGGCAAGTGGTGGACTCTCGTCACGGGGTGGTTCTTCGGATTGACGCCGGGTCAGTATGTTTCGATCATCGTCGTTTTTGCCTTCGCGGTCGGCTGGTGCGAATGGCGCCTGGGAACCAAGAACGCGGCCATCGTCACGATCAGCGGTCAGTTGGCGGGCGAACTCGGTGCATCGCTCCTCCTCTGGGCGGGCAGCCACACCGACTGGGATTGGGCTCGCAACCTCGCCACCCACCGCGACGTCGGCGTGACTACCGCAATCATCGCCGCACTCGCCGCGACCACAGCAACACTCCGCTCGCCCTGGCGAATGCGAGTGCGCGCCATTCTGTGTGCGTACATTGCGATCGCGTTCCTCTTCGAAGGCCGCCTCGCCGACGTGCAGCACCTCATCGCGGTCGCGATATTCCTGCCGGTGGGCGAGAAGTTCTTCGGCGACGGAGAGCGCGGGTTCATCCCCCGAACGCGACGCGAGATCCGCCTGCTCGGATTCATCGGCCTGCTCCTGATCGGCGTGGTCGAGATCGCCGTCTGGCTGTTCCCCGGAAGCGGACCGTTCGGGCCGACGGAAGCCGAAACCGGTTCGGGCTGGACGGCATTGATCGACGTGGTCATCGTTGCCCTGATCGCGGACCAGTTGCGACGAGGTCGCCGCTGGGCCTGGTGGGTTGCCGTGGTGTTCGGTTCACTGACGGTCTTGGCCACCGCCCTCGTCCTCGTTTCGGTCATCTTCTTCGACTACGAGAGCGCCGGCGCCGTCACGGTCGGTACCGCGCTGCTCTGGCTTCTCGAACTCATCTTGTTGATCAAGGGCCGCCACGCTTTTCACGTACCGATGCGGCGCAAGATTCGAGGCGGGCCGTTGTCCGGGAACGATCCGCGCGCCGCCGCTCGGGAACTGCTCAAACGGCACGGCGGCGGAACCATGTCGTGGATGACGACGTGGGACGGCAACAGTTACTACTTCGGCGAGTCGGGTGAGAGCGTCGTTGCATTCCAACGGCATGTCGGTGTCGTCGTGGTCCTGGCCGATCCGATAGCGAGCCCCGACCGACTTGCCGCAGCGGTCGACGAATTCACGACGATGTCCGAAGCCAACGGCCTCACTCCCTGCTTGTTCTCCGTGGGGAAGGAGACAGCCGACGCCGCCACCCGGCGTGGCTGGCGCACCGTTCAGGTCGCCGAAGACACGATCGTCGACCTACCAGAACTGCAGTTCACCGGTAAATCCTGGCAGGACATCCGCTCGGCGCTCAACAAGGCCAAGAAGGACGACATCACCTTCCGGATGACAACATTGGCCGACGAGCCGTTCTCCGTATTGGCTCAGGTGCGCGCCATCTCCGAGGAATGGGTGGGCGACAAGGGGCTACCCGAGATGGGGTTCACCCTCGGAAGCGTCGAGGAGGCGCTCGATCGCGACGTCCGTGTCGGCTTGGCCGTCGACCCGACCGGAAGCATTCACGGCGTCACCTCGTGGTTGCCGGTGTACGGCGAAGGCGGCGTGGTTCAGGGTTGGACACTCGACGTCATGCGTCGACGTCCTGACGGGTTCCGTCCGGTGGTCGAGTTCCTCATCGCATCGTCGGCCCTCGAGTTCAAAGAACAAGGTGCCCAATTCGTCTCACTGTCCGGAGCACCGCTCGCCCGCAGCGACGACGGCGCCGACGCCGCATCGATGGACCGCCTACTGGACATGCTCGGTGCCGCGATGGAACCGCTCTACGGCTTCCGGTCTCTTCACGCGTTCAAGAAGAAGTTCAAGCCGAGGTACGAACCCGTTTTCCTGTGTTTCCGCGACGAGGCCGACCTGCCTCGGATCGGAATCGCACTGACGCGTGCCTACCTGCCCGACGCAACGGCTCCTCAGCTGATCAAGCTCGCCACCAGCAAGAGTTGACGCCGTGCGGTCCTGGTTCGAGCACACGGTCGTCGACACCGGCAGGCTCCCGCTGTTCTTCCTCCTACTCGCCTTTGTCCTGACGTTCCTGTTCATCCGCTTCAGCGTCCGGATGATCCGGGCCGAGGTCTCGTGGTGGCCAGGCAATGTCACGCCCGGTGGAATGCACATCCACCACATGGTTTTCGGTTTGATGATGATGCTCGTGTCCGGCTTCGCCTTCATCGCTCTGGCCGACTATCACACCCCGATCGCCAATTGTGTTCTCGCGTCGGTGTTCGGCATCGGCAGCGCGTTGGTCCTCGACGAGTACGCGCTCGTGTTGCATCTGCGCGATGTCTACTGGGCCGAGGAAGGTCGCTCGTCCATCGACGCAGTGTTCGTTGCCATCGCGATCTCGTTCCTTTTCCTTCTCGGGGTCCACCCGATCGGGTTCGCGGGAGAGTTCGACCCGTACGAGCAGGACCGCAGCCTGGCGACGTTGATCGGCGTTGTCGTCGCGATCGTGATCCAACTCGGACTCGCCGTGATCACGTTGATGAAGGGCAAACTCTGGACCGGCCTGATCGGGCTGTTCTTCACCCCACTTCTGTTGATCGGAGCAATTCGGTTGAGTCGCCCGGGTGCGCCGTGGGCGCGCTCGCGTTACCGCGACAAGCCGGCGAAGATGAGCCGGGCAGTGGCCCGTGAACAGCGTTATCGCGAGCCGATGATCCACGCGAAGATCTACGTTCAGGAAACGGTGTCGGGAAGTTTCGGTTCCACTCCCCCGCCCCCACCACCGCTCCCCGTCGTCGACACCGCAACCCCCACGTCGAAGGTCGGATTGTCGCGGCGGCTCTCGGACAGAATTCGCTGGCGTCGAACTCGCCGACGACTACGAACAGTCCCCGTCTGGCGTCTCCCCGTGATCCTCGTCGTCCTGTCCGTCGTCACCGCGAACATCCTCGTCGGGATCGACGGAGACCTGGTCAGCGACGGCGACGTCGGTACCATTTCCGAGGGCGTCGACGCCGGGGCCACCGCGACGCTGCTCAGCGTCATCGCCGGCGGGATGATCACTCTCACCGGTCTGGTGTTCACCGCCATCACCCTCGCAATGCAGTTCGGCGCCTCGCAGATTTCGGTGCGGGTGGTCCCGATGCTTGCGCAGCAGCGGGTGATGCGGTGGTCGATCGGCATGTTTCTGGCCACGTTCGTCTTCTCCTTGATCATTGCGCTCGATCTGGCGCTCGATTCAGAGAATTCCTCACCGACCATCTCCACGGCGATCGCACTGCTTCTGGCATTGGCCAGTGCGATCCTGTTCATCGCGTTGGTGGCGAAGGTCGGGTCGATTCTCAATTCCAGTCGGTTGCTGCGTTGGATAGCGGCCCAGGGCCGGAGCGCGACGATTCGTGCCTATCCGCTGTACGAGGACTTACCCTCGGGCGCACCGAAACCCAGTCAGCCACTTCCCCTCCACCAACCGCACGAGTCCGAAACCTCCGAGAGCGCCGACGCACTGGTGATTCGCCTGCGCCATCTCTCACCCGACGGCCGGATTCTGCTGGCGATCGATCTCGCACGCCTGCAGCGGTTGGCCGGCCGCTGGGACGTCTCGGTCGAGGTCGTCCCCAGCATCGGCGAGTTCGTCGCCCAGAACGCGCCCCTCTTCGAGGTACGCGGACCGTCGCTGAAGGTACGCCCGGACACCTTGATGTCGTGCTTGATCTTCGGTGACACGCACAGCCCGGTCGTCAGCCCCGGTGCAGCGCTTCAGTCGATCGTGGACATCGCGCTCAAGGCGCTGTCACCCGCCATCAACGACCCGGGCCGAGCCGTGCAGGCTCTCGACCACATCGAAGATCTTCTGGTACTTCTCGCCCCGCGGGTCCGCTTCGACACGTCAACCTCGGATCTCACGCTGATCCGAGGGCAGCAACGCACCTGGACCGATTACGTGTCCGTCGCCACCGACGAGATCCGGCACTTCAGTACCAATTCCGCGCAGGTCCAGCGTCGTCTACGCGCGGTATTCGCGACCTTGCTCGAAGCCTGCCCGCCGGACCAGCACCCTCCGCTACTCGAGCGCGTCGACGCACTCGATGCGCAATTGACCCGAGAATGGACCGGCGCACTCGACCTTCGGCTCGCGAGTGTGGCAGATCCGCAGGGATTGGGCTCCGAAGCCGGGGCGACCGGAAGAATTCACCCGCTGATCATCGGGTCTTCGGAACTTCCAGACGATCGTTCATCCGGGCAGACCGAGTCGCGTTCCCAGCCAACCTAATTGACTCGCCAACCCAGCCGACCACACCTGGAAGCTGTGTCCTCCGTCGACCTCGGCGTATTGGACGTCCATCCCTGCGGCCTTTGCGGCTTCGTAGAGCGTTTGAAGACCTGGGCGGTAGTCGTTGTCCTGTTTGCCGACCACGAACACCCCGGCGCTGTCGGGGAACTTCTTCTCCCGGAGCAGATCCTGCGGATTCACTGCCACGAACGCGGCTTCATTGCCGCCGAACGCTGCATCGACCGTCTGCTTGCGATCGCCGAGTGTGGGTTCGATCTGACCGGACAGATCCAGGAACGTCGGATATACCGCGGGGAAGTTCGTTGCCATCTGGAACGCGCAGGTACCGCCGTAGGAAAGTCCCCCGATCGCCCACTTCCTCGGGTCGGGATCCACCTGGAGGTTCCCGCGCACCCAGTCGGGAACATCGCGCGAAAGGTACGTTGCGACGTTCCCGAGTTGAGAATCGACGCAGAGCGGATTCGCCAGTTCCGACCCGGTCCCGTCAGCAACGACGACAACGGGAGCCAAGCCCGAATGCGCAGCGGCGTAGGTGTCCATGGTCTGGACGAGACGTCCGCCCTGTAGCCAGTCCTCGGGCGCGCCTGGTTGGCCGGCAAGCAGGACCAACACCGGCAACTCCGGTCGTGGGTTGGTGAAATACGCGGGCGGTAAGTAGATCTCGGCGTCGCGGGCGCTGAATCCGGAGACCGTCCCCGCAATCGTGACCGTGCTGACCTTGCCGGCCGACGGCATGTCCGCGGGAGCCTTCCATTGCGAAACCGGTACCGCCCCGTCCTTGCCGTCGTCCAGGTCGGCGAGTGAAACCTTCTCCGCGTCCGAGAGTCCCAGCGCTGTTCCCAACGTCGGATACGACTGGAACTGCAGATTCACGTGAGCCGCGCTCGACACGACCACCAGGAGCACGGAGACCACGGTGAGCACGCGACCGTCGATCCGCGTCGCCGCAAATACCCGCGAAACACCCAGCAGCACGCCGAGAATGCCCAACCCGATCCACACGTAGACGGGACGGGCAATCGGATCGGGGAACGGGTGCCACACCTTCTCGATCAGCCAGTACAGCACGAGAGTGATCGCGATTGCCGCGACGATGCAGACCGGAATCGAGATCAGCACGTGACGCCTCGATCTCGAGAAGATCAGCCAGAGAAGTGCCAGAATTCCGAGCACCGTCACCACGGGCGGAACCGGGCCCGTGACCAGCGACAGATCCGTGATCGTGTGCACGTCGTCTCCCGTCGCAGCCCTGTTTAGACAATATCCAAGAACAGGACATTTCGGAGCTGATGGCGTCAGATCACTGCGTTCGATGCCTGGGCACGTAGGTCTCGGGCCAGGTGATCCCGACGCTCGAGAACAAGCCTCCGCAGCGACGCGGGCGCCTCCGCATTGGCCTGGATCCAGGAATCGGCAGCAGAGGTGTCTTCAGCTGCTGGGAAGAGTCCGTTCACCAACCGTCGGGCGATCTCGATGCTGCGTTCGGACCACCACTTCCCCAGGGACGAGAAGTACTCTGCCGCATATCCCTCGATCAACGACGGGTCCGTGCCCGAACGGAATCCGGCGATCGTCGCATCCAGGCGGTCGTTTGAGAGTGAGCCGTCAGTGGTCGCCGACGCCCAGGCAGCCGCCTTGGTCTCGGCATCGGGAATCGACGCCACAGCGCGGACGTACGCCGTTCGACCCGCTGACGTGCTGTCCTTGCTCAGCTCACCGTCGAAGTCGCTCACACTCGCATGGCCGGTCGCCGACAGGGCGATCCACAATGCCCACCGCAGATCAGGATCGAGAGCCAGTCCGACCGGCCCCGGGCAGGTGCCGTCGAGTATCGACCGCACCTCGTCGGCGCGAGCATCGTTGACCGCTGCAGCGGCCGACAGAGCCCGTGCCCACGCCAGCTGTCTTCCGGACTCCGGTTCGGCTTCGAACACCGCCTTCCAGGTCGTTTCCAACCAGCCTGCACTTACATTGGGCCGCAAGCTTTTCGGAACGTAGTGAAGAACCGCGTATTGGGCATCGGTCAGGATCGAGCTGAGAATCGCAAGATCTGTCTCCGCGGGAGCGAATCGTTCCACCATGTCGAGGTACCGGAACACCGAGAGCTGCGCATCACGCACCGAGTTCCACAGCGACGACCAGATCACCCCGCGCGCAAGCGGATCGCTCACGCGGTCCAGGGATGCCTCGACAGTGGACAGAGATTCCGCGTCCAATCGCACCTTGGCGTAGGTGAGGTCTTCGTCGTTGAGCAGTGTGAGTGCTCCGGGCGGAAGGTCGACCGACGTGCGTGATTCGGTGATGTCGAGTTCGACGCGTTCGGTGCGAACAAGGTCTCCGGACTCGTTGTAGTCGTAGATTCCGACTGCGAGCCGATGCGGCCTCGGGTCCGTCTGGACCAGGTCTGTTCCGTCGAGCGACAGCGTGGACACTCCGGTGGTCTGCAACCAGATTCGGGCCCATTCGCGCACATCACGTCCGGAAGTCTCCGCGAGCACGTCGAGCAGATCAACCAGCGTGGTGTTCCCGAAGGCGTGGGCCTTGAAGTACCGTCGTGCCGCTTCGAAGAACGCGTCACGGCCGACGAACGCCACGAGTTGCTTGAGGACACTGGCGCCCTTGGCGTAGGTGATTCCGTCGAAGTTCAGCTTCGCAGCTTCGAGATCGACGATGTCGGCGACGATAGGATGCGTGGTCGGCAGCTGATCTTGGAGGTACGCCCACGCTTTTCGCTTGATGGCAAATGCTACCCAGGCATCGGTGAAGCGAGTAGCTTCGGCGCTGACCAGCGATCCCATGAAGTCGGCGAAGGATTCCTTGAGCCACAAGTCGTCCCACCAGACCATGGTCACGAGATCGCCGAACCACATGTGCGCCATTTCGTGCAGGATCGTGTTGGCGCGGCGCTGATGCTGCTCGTCGGTTGCGGTGCCGCGGAACACGTATGCCTCGGTGAAGGTCACCAGTCCCGGGTTCTCCATGGCGCCGAGGTTGTACTCGGGGACAAAGATCTGGTCGTACTTGCCGAACGGATACGGATAGTCGAAGTACTCGGCGTAGAAGTCCAACCCCTGACGGGTGATGTCGAAAACGTTGTCTGCATCGAGGTGTGGAGCCAACGACGCCCGGCACAGCGCACCCAACTCGACAGTGAGTTCGCCGCGACTCCACGACGACGCCACGCGGTGATACGGCCCGGCCGCGATCGCGGTGATGTAGGTCGAGATCGGCAGCGTCGGGGCGAAAGTGACGCGTTGTGCACCGTCCACGGAGAGAGTCTGGGTCGCGGGCTGATTCGACAGGACTTCCCAGCCGTCAGGTGCTGTCACCTCGAATGTGAAGGGCGCCTTGAGGTCCGGCTGCTCGAAGCAGGCGAAAACACGCCTGGCATCGGCGGGCTCGTATTGCGTGTACAGATACGTCTGATCGTCAGCGTCGTCGACAAATCGGTGCAGCCCTTCACCGGAACGGCTGTAGTTGCCGTGAGCTGCCACCCGAACGACGTTCGATCCGCCGAGTCCGCGCAGCACGATCCGGGATCCGTCGTACTCCACCGGAATCGACGCACCGTCGACGTCCACGGAATCGACTGCAGCACCGATGAAATCGAGCCACGTGGACTCCACCGAGGACGTCAGATCAATTGTCGTGACCGTCGAAAAGGTCTTCACGGCGGAGTCGACCGCCGATCGCAGATCCAACTCTACCCGGTAACCGGCGACGGAGATGGCTCGAGATCGTTCGGCGACTTCGCTTCGATTCAGGTTCGCAGTACTCACGCACTCGATCCTGCCAGGCCGCGCGCGGCGATGTGAGCCGCCGTGCGCCTATCCCTTGAACGCGCCCTGCCAGACGGTGTCGAACGGCGTGTGTGCCGAGACGCGGCCTTCGATGCCCGCCGTGACGAACTTCTTTGCCAGAGCGACGGCTTCTCCCACGTCGGCGCCTTTTGCCAGCTCCGCGGTCACTGCGGCGGCCAGCGTGCAACCGGCACCCGAGACGCGCTCTTCGCCGACCTTGGGGGCGGAGAGAACCGTCACGTCGGTCCCGTCGAACAACACGTCGACGGCGTCGCCACCGGCGAGTTCGACACCGCCCTTTGCGAGCACGTACTTGGGTCCGAGGTCATGGATACGACGTGCGGCCTCGATGAGGTCGTCGACGCTTTCGATGCTGTCCATTCCGGCGAGGGTGCGTGCCTCGAACAGGTTGGGTGTGACGACGGTGGCGAGCGGGAGGATCGAATCACGAAGTGCTGTATCGGTATCGAGAGCCGCGCCGGGCTCCTGGCCCTTGCAGATCAGGACCGGGTCGAGGACGACGTGGCGCCAGGACTGCCGACGCAGGCCCTCTGCCACAACCTCGATCGTGGCGGGAGTTCCCAACATTCCGATCTTGACGACGTCCAGATCGTGAGCTGCCGTGGCAGCCTCGATCTGATCGGCGATCACGTCAGGAGCGATCGGCACGAAGCGATGACCCCAATTGTTCTTGGGATCGAACGAGACGATACATGTGGTGGTCGCTACGCCGTAGACGTCCAATGCCTGGAACGTCTTCAGGTCGACCTGCAGGCCGGCACCGCCAGTCGCTTCGGACCCAGCGATGACATAGGCGAGGTCAACCACAGCACAATCTCCTTCTTCGGACTTTCGAAACGTGCGTGGATGGCCACGAACGCGGGACCCAGTTTATCAACCGTTCCGACGTCTGGTTTTCGGCTATGCGGGCACCGGAGTTCCCCACGCGACGTCGTTGTCCTCGTATCCGAACGGCGGACCGACGAACTCGCCGCCGCAGGTGATCAGCGCGAGGGTTTCGGGTCCGTCGAGGCTGTTCAATCGCTCGACCGGCAGCTCGCCGTCCTTGCCGTAGTGATCGACCGCATCGATACGGTAGTTCCAGGTCTGTCCCCCGGCGCCCGCCACGGTCACGACCGAGCCGATTTCCAGTGTCGAGAACTTCTTTCCGAAACCGTCACCCTGATAGATGTCGTTGACGTGTCCGGTGATCACCACAGTGCCCGCGCCGGAGCCGGGAAATGCCGAATCTGCCCACCATCCGATCTCACTGACATCCTCGGGCGGAATGAGCGAGCCGTCCGTCGTCGTCTTGATCGGCAGGATGTCAGCGGTGCTGTTGCCTGTGCGCAGCGTGGTCGGGACATCCGGACCGTCGACTGCGGCGCGAACTGCCGGCGGCAAATCTTGTTGGCCGGTCGCGAGGACGCGGGTCGGCGAGTCACCGTCGTCGGAACATCCGCCGATCAAGAGCATTGTCGCCACTACTGCAGCGGCCCACGTTCGGCTGGCCGTGGATCCAGGTGCCGCTGTCACGGACGAGAAGTCGGGCCGGACGGAATCTGGGCAATTGGTACTCGGTTTCCTACGTCACGACCGGGAAGTGCGTCACCGGAATCCCCACCGTTCCCACCGGAACCGTCACCACCGCTGCCGTTTCCGCCACCGCTTCCATTCCCCCCGCCGCCGGGGCCGGGGCCGGGGCACTCACCTCCCGGATCGGTGGTGTCGCCTGCCAAGACAATCTTGACTGCCGAGAGGTTGACCGTCTGGTTCTGCGCGACTTGTCCAGGAGTTGTGACGTCGAATGCGAGCTTGGCACGTACGGGGATGACCGAACCGTCGTCAGCGTCGGTGACCGTTGACCCTGACCGGCCGAGATCTTGGGTCAACGTCATTTTGGAGATCAAATCCTGATCTCCGGTCAAGCCGGCGCCGTCGATCCGAAGGGTCCCTCGGACGGGACTTCCGTGGGCTCTGATCGTCACCGATGCGCGAAACTCGAGGATGTCTCCCGGCACTGTCCGCCACGCCTCGATCGAGTTGATTTTCGTTCCAGGCGATCCAGTCGAGATGTCGTACCAACCGTCGATCACGGCCGGATCGAGTGACATGGAATTTTCGTTGATTTCCGAGTTGCACGCGCGGGTGAGCGAAACGGGGGCAGCCGATCCCACTGCGGGGAGTGCTGTCGACACAACGGTCGCCAAGACGAAGGCCGTCGCGGTGATGCCCGCGGTACGCCTGCCGAAGATCGTCATTCTCTCGCTACCTTTTTTCCGCGGACCGTAGCTTCCGGTCAATTCAGTCAAAATACCAGTACAGCTGGACAAATAGGTCGAATTCCGTGCCGAATTCCTCTTGTTTTCTGTGAACTTCGGTTACGAGCAATTTCTCCGCACACCCGTTCCGGCAAGGGGTACATCGGATCAACAGGGGTCAGAAGTTACATTTCGCCCGCACATCGGAGCAGATCGCACTGATTTCTCACCGCATTGGACAGGTATTTCCGTTTCATAGCGGTCAGCCGGTGGAACAACGATCACTACAACGAGCGTGCCGGGCACGTGTCCGGTCGCCCCCCACCGAATCAAGGGAAACCGTCATGTCGGATACAACATCAGTCAAGCAGGGTTTCGCGGTAGGAACATCGATCGGGGCAGCCGTCATCTTGGTGACGGTCGGCATCGTGCAGTTCTTCCAAGGACTCGCTGCCGTCGCCGAAAACGAAGTGTTCGTAGTCGGGATCGACTACGTCTATCAGTTCGACCTGACGACGTGGGGTTGGATCCATCTCGTGCTGGGCGCGCTCGTCGCTCTCGTCGGGCTTGCACTGTTCACCGGAGCGGCCTGGGCGCGGGTGTCGGCAGTGGTGATCTGCGCGATCTCGATCATCGCGAACTTCTTGTGGCTGCCGTACTACCCCTGGTGGTCGACTCTCATCATCGCGCTGAACATCGTCGTGATCTGGGCTGTGTCGACATGGAAGCCCACCCAGACGACGCACGCCGCTGCGCATGCACCGTCAACGCCGACTCGATCTGCTTGAGTTGAAAGTATGTGTAGGTGGATGGCGTATTCCGGAGAGCCGATACTGGCCCATGACTTGCTGTTCAGGCCACAGCACTCGCTGATCGACCAGAGCCTGCATTCTCAACTCGGGGCCACGACGACAAATGGCGACGGCTTCGGAATCGGCTGGTACGGGGAAGGCCCCCAACCGGCAGTTTTCAAGAGCATCGAACCCGCGTGGAACGACTCGAACCTGCGCGAAGTCACCTCCCAATTGCGCACCCCTCTGCTGTTCGCTCACATCCGCGCCTCGACGGGAACTGCAGTGCAGCGCAGCAACTGTCACCCGTTCCGGCACCGGCAATGGTTGTGGATGCACAACGGTTCACTACACGGATTCCACGACATGAAACGGGAATTGGTGACTGCCATTGATCCGTCGCTCTTTCCGGATCTCGAAGGATCGACGGACTCGGAAACCTTGTTCTTCCTCGCGCTGACGTTCGGCCTGACCGACGATCCGTTCGAAGGTGTCGCGAGGGCCGTCGGATTCGTCGAGCACACGGCCCGCTCGCAGGGAATCGACAATCCGGTTCAGATGACCGTCGCCACGTCGGATGGCATCTCCACCTGGATCTTTCGCTATTCCAGCGACCACCAGTCGAGGTCGTTGTTCTTCTCCACCGAGATTTCCACGTTGCGCAAGCTCCATCCTGAGGTGGATGCCCTGCACCATCTGAGTGAGGAGACCCGAATCGTCGTCTCCGAGCCTCTACGTGACCTTCCCGGCGCCTGGAACGAGGTTCCCGAATCCGCCGCAGGCGTCATCCGGCCCGGACGGGACGAGATGCGGAGCTTTGTGCCGATCCCACCAGCCTGATTGGGTCATACAACCAGGCGTAGCTATGAAATAGCTTGCATTCGAAGCGCTTTCACGAAAACTGAGAAAACGGAAACTCGGCACACTAGTCACGCGAGAGGATGAGCCGGAACGCCAAGCGAGCCTTCTCCGTATCCGGAGTGCCACCAGTGAGCAAATCGTTGTAGATGAACGACTCACCCACGCGAACCAGCAGATATGCCATGTCCTCGACGGGCAGGTCTGGCCGAATCTGCTCCGGTATTTCAGCTTCGATCAGCCTTCGCACGGATTCGACCATCGTGCCCTGAATCGGCCCCAGTCCAGTTGTGAGTATGCACAACGCCTTTTGCGGTTCCCGAGTCAAATACGTCCGGAAGAATTCGGTCTCGATTGTCGCCCGTGCATGGTAAGTGAGGACGTCGACAACCCTTGACGCTCCGCTTCCACCGCACTCCTCGAGGCCCATTCGCCACGTTCGGCGCGCCAGCGAATCGAGCACGTCACCGGTAATTGTGTCGCGATTCCCTGCACGCCGGAACAAGGTGGTCCGATCCACCCCCAACTCGGTGGCCAAAGCGTTCACATCGAGCGGTTTTCCGGCTGCGAACTGTCGTCGGGCGGCACTCAACGCTTCCGCGCGGATGTCACGTGTCTCGGCCATGGAGTGAATGTATCGCTGACGACGTGCTGGTCGGTAGCCGGAGGCGATCAGACGGCGCCATCGACGGCAATCGTTGCAACATTCATTGACTTTGTTGCAGGTGAGTGTTTATTGTTCCCCGGTACGTGATTCCAGTCACAACAATTCAGTTGTTTACGGAGGAATGCGATGAACGATCACACGTGGACGACCCGACGATGAGCCCACTTCTGCAAGTACGAGACCTCACGGTTGACATTGGGACAGAATCGATTTCGAACAGACTCCTCGACCGAGTGAGCTTCGAGTTGGGGTCGGGCGAAATCACCGGCCTCGTAGGAGAGAGCGGGAGCGGAAAGACACTGACCGGACTCGCTCTGCTCGGTCTCTTGCCCCGTACGGCAACAACCAGCGGAAGCATCCGTTTGGAAGGACAGGAACTTGTGGGTCTGCCCGCCGCCAAGTTGAGGAAAATACGCGGTCGCGACGTCAGTATGGTCTTCCAGGACCCGAGTTCGGCTCTCAACCCCTCCGTCAGCATCGGTCGCCAGATCGTCGATGTGTTGAAGGCCCACCGCGACATCACGAAAGTCGATGCGGAGGACGTGGCTACAGATCTTCTCCACCAGGTCGGACTGGCCGACCCGAGCAGAACCTTGAAGTCGTACGGGTACGAGCTTTCCGGCGGGATGTGTCAGCGGGTGATGATCGCGATGGCCCTGGCATGCGGTCCGAAGTTGCTGATCGCGGACGAACCGACAACAGCGCTCGACGTCACCATCCAAGCTCAGATTGTCGATCTCCTTCGAGAACTGGCCGAACAGCGCGATCTTGCCGTGTTGTTGATCAGTCACGACCTCGCGGTTGTCGCCGAGGTCGCGGATCGAGTCATCACCATGTTTCGCGGCGAGATCGTCGACGTCGCGCCACGAGACGTGCTGCTTCGGCGGCCCGCGCATCCCTACACGTTCAGCCTTCTCGAGGCGGCACGCTCGACATTCGAAGAAGTCTCCTCCCAATCACCCAAGGCGCGAGGCGATTTCACCAGCAAAGCCCCTGCTGACGGCGTGGGTTGCCGATACGTCGCCCGGTGCAACTACTCCGAGGAGCTCTGCATATCCGATCATCCACTTCTGATCGGATCACCGGAATCGGCAACAAGATGTCACCGCAGCGACGAACTCGAGTTGCTCGGACTGGTGAGCTGATGAGCAACACCGACGTCATCGTCGACGTTCGGAATCTGGCAGTCGAGTACGGACGCGGACGCAAAGCTCTTCGCGCGGTCGACGACGTCAGCTTCTCCGTACAGAGGGGCGAAACCCTTGCGATAATCGGTGAATCAGGATCGGGAAAATCCTCGACGGCTCACGCTCTCGCGGGTCTGGTGGCTACGGCCGCAGGCTCCATCACTATGAATCTCGACGACCCGGCGTTCGGCAAGGGTGGATCTTCCCATCTCATTTTTCAAAACCCTACGTCGGCCTTGAACAATCGGATGGCCTCATGGGCTTGCGTAGCCGAGCCGATGGCGCCAGGGCGTCTGCGCATCCCACAGTCCTTGCGGCCGAAAGCCGTCGAGCTGTTGCGTCGGGTCGGTCTCGGCGCTGAGCTTGCCGACCGCCTCCCGACCCAGCTCTCCGGTGGCCAACGCCAACGCGTGACCATCGCTCGTGCACTTGCCTCCAAGGCGCCACTGATTCTCTGCGACGAACCTGTTGCCTCCCTGGATGTTTCGCTTCAGGAAGAGGTGTTGCAACTTCTTGCCGATCTCCGAGAAGAACATGACCTCACGTACATCTTCATTTCGCACGATTTGGGTTCGGTGGCACGGATCGCCGATCGCGTCGCGGTGATGTACCTCGGCCGAATCGTCGAGATCGGACCGGCTGCCACGGTCCTGAGGACTCCATCGCACCCCTACACGCAGGCGCTTCTCGCCGCGGCCCCGCACATCGAACTCGAGCGGCGCAGTCGTCGGAAAGCATTGGTGCGGGGCGAGTTACCCGACCCACGGAATCCACCCTCGGGCTGTCGATTCCGCACCCGCTGCCCGTTTGCGATGGATCGCTGTGCGTCGGAAGCGCCGTCACTTCGCGCGGCCTCGAATTCCGCACACAGCTCCGCCTGCCATCTATCGTCCCCGGCCACATCGATCGGAATCTCCAACCCGCCGCAGTAAATGCGTGCCGCGTCAGTCTCCCCCTTCCGAGAAGACCAAAGCGAAAGTCCACCATATGAATCCGCGTCTGTCTTTGCGATCCCGATATCCGATCACACGCTTCCAGAATCATGGGAAAAGTGGCCCACGTGTGCTGGTAGCTGCGTTTGCACTTTCTGCTCTCGTGCTCAGCGGCTGTTCGAGCAGCGCCACCGGTACCGCCGGCGATACCGGACCTGCCGATCCGAACGCCGAACTCAAGGTCGCGACATCGCACGTGCCCGCCTCGCTCGACCCGTGTGCGGGAAACATCGGATACGACATCGACTACTTACAGTTGATGTATGCACCACTGATCGATGCGGAACCTGCCACCCAGAAGTTGCGGCCCGGAATCGCCAGCGAGTGGGGCTTCTCCGGACCGGACAACCTGACGTTCGAGATGACGTTGCAGAACGGCTTGACCTTTCACGACGGTACAACTCTCGATGCAGCAGCAGTCAAGGCAAGCATGGAACACTGCTTGAGTCTCGGAATCGTTTCCGTCCCGACGATCAAGAGCATCGAAGCAACGTCCCCAGATCACATCACGATCTCGTTGAGTTCACCTACCTCCGGCTTACCAGGGTGGCTCAACGGCAGATTGGGAATGGTGGTCTCCCCCACTGCGCTGGCAGCAGCAGGGGCAGACTTCGCCAACAAGCCTGTAGGCGCAGGGCCGTACACATTCACCAGCGCAGTCCCGAACAGTTCATACACATTCAGTCGATTCGACGACTACAAACCGGCGGGTCCACCCAGCCCTCAGCTCGCCAAGATCCAGATCCAGGTGATCTCCAATCCCACAGCGCTGACAAATGCCCTGACATCGAACGCTGCGGATTTTGCATACGGGCTCACACCGTCGAGTGCTCCGATCCTCGAACGCAACCCCAACCTGAACGTCAGTCACGATCCGAGACTCGGAGTTGCGCTCGTCGTGATCAACAACAAGAACCCCGTGGTCAACGATGTCCGCGTTCGTCTGGCGATGCAATACGCGCTCGACCGCAAGGCAATTGCGCGAGCCGCACTGGACAGCACGGAAGGAACTGCGGCGTTCGGTCAATATCCTCCCGGTTCGCAGTTCTACGACGAGGAAACCGAAGATGCATGGCCGTACGACCCGGAGAAGGCCAAATCGCTGCTAGCGGAGGCTGGGTATCCGAACGGGGTCACCGTGCGCGGATTAGCAGGCAATCTACCGCCGTACTCGACCAACGCGGTCCTTGTCGGAGAACAATGGGAGAAGGTCGGCATCAAGGTCGACTTCGTCGAAATGACTGGACCTCAGGCGATTACGGAGTTCGTCGCACACAACAGCGCGGACGTCTTCAGCGTGGGATGGCCCACGCGAGCATCCGCACCGCTCAATTTCGAAGCCTCGCTGGGTTCGCGGTCGTACTTCCGGCAGAATTCCGTCCCCAACGAGGATTTGGAGAAGTTGATCGCACTGTTGAACAACACGTATGACGAAACCGCTCAGCTCGACATCGTCAAACAGATCAATCAAGTCGTGATCAAGTCCGCTGAGTACGTACCGTTGTACTTCACTCCCGACGTGGTCGCCTACACCAAGAACGTCCACGGGGCCGTTCCTGCACTGAACGGCTCCCCCAATCTGACGTACCTCTCGAAGTCATGACGACGACCGTTGTATCGCAAGAGAATTCGTTGGCCCCCGAGCCTGAGAGCGTTCCGACCCGAAACCCTCACCGATCGCCGGTGAATCCTTACATACGGATGATCGGCGTCCGGTTCGCACAGATAATTCCTACCGCGATCATCGCTAGTTTCATAACCTTTGCCCTTATCCGGATAATCCCCGGTGGACCAGCCGAGGCCCTTCTCGGTCCGAACGGCAGCGATGAATCGATCGCCGCACTCAACGAGCGCCTCGGATTGAATCAACCTCTGCTGGTCCAGTACTGGAACTGGGTGGTGTCGGCTCTGCACGGAGATCTGGGAACGTCGCTACAGAACAGCGCCCCCGTCGGCCCACAGATCCTTGCGCGCCTGCCGGCGAGCGCCGAGCTCGTTGTACTCGCACTGTTACTGTCCGCCGTCGTCGCCATACCGCTCGGTGTGTGGACCGCGACGCGGCAGGGACGACGCAGCGATGGTCTGACCCGCACGGTTTCGGGGATCGGACTCGCGGTACCGGACTTCTTCCTCGCTATCGTGCTGGTCGATGTCTTCGCCCTCGGTTTGGGAGTTCTACCGGTGCTCGGCTGGGTTCCTCTCGAGAACAGTGTGATCGACAACCTGAGCCATTTGGTCCTACCAGCAACGGCGCTCGCTGCCGGCGCAGCATCGATTGCGGTTCGGCAGACCAGGGCTGCGATGATCGAGACACTGTCAAGTGACTACGTACGAACTGCGCGTGCGATGGGTATCGACGAGCGGAAGATCGTGTGGCGCTACGCGCTACGAAACATCGTTCCCACGATTGTCACTGTCTATGGATTGCTCGCCGTGGCGATGCTGGGTGCGACGGTCATTCTCGAGCAGATCTTCGTGCTGCCGGGCCTCGGGAGCGCTCTCGTCATTGCGATCGACACGCGAGATTATCCGATGCTTCAAGGCATTGTGTTGCTGTTCGTCGTGATCGTGCTTCTCGTGAACATCCTGGTCGACGTCGTCAACAACATGATCAGCCCACAATTGAGGAAGGGAACGATCTCGTGAGCCAACTCGCGTTGACCACCGCAGGCGAGACCCGCTCCAAGTGGGCTCTCCCTCGACTGCACCCCGGATTATGGCTCAGCTACTGCTTTCTCGGCACGCTGATAGCGGCGTCCGTCTTGGCCTCGTTCGTGGCTCCGCACAGTCCGACCGATCAGAACCTGACCAACACGTTCGCCGGTCCGAGTGCACAGCACCTGCTTGGCACTGACGGCTTCGGTCGTGACGTGCTCAGTCGATTGATCTGGGGAGGACGCTCCGCCTTCTTCGGCGTCGCGATCGCTGTCGCCGTCAGTCTGCTGTTGGGAATTCCGTGGGGGTTGATCGCCGGATATTGGCCACGCTGGATCGGCGCGTCACTCCTCCGGGTGGCGGACGCATTGCTGGCATTCCCAGGTTTGGTTCTCGCAGTGGCTATTACCGGTGTTCTGGGGCCGAGCCTGATCACGTCGATGTCAGCGCTCGGAGTCGTCTATGCACCCACAATTGCAAGAATTCTGGCTGCCGGGGTCAGCGAAACGAGGAACCGAGACTTCGTTCTGAGCGCGCGACTCTCAGGATGCCCGCCGCACGTAGTGCTGCTGCGTCATCTTCTTCCGCACGCAATCGGGCCGGTTGTCGTTCAGGTGACCGTGCTCACCGGCCTGACCTTTCTCGCGCAGGCGGCACTCTCATTCCTGGGGTTGGGAATACAGCCCCCCACTCCGAGTTGGGGCGGTGACTTATCCGATGCGTACCTGCACATCTTGAGTGCACCACAACAGATTCTCCCCTCCGGCATTCTGATTTCATTGGTCGTCCTGGCCGTCTACCGAGTGGGTGATGCCGTCCGGGACCGCATGTATGTCAGAGGGAGATAGCCGGCGTAGAACAACCATCCGACTCGACTGTTCGAAGACCACACCACCAGCATGAAGGACTATCGATGACCTCGATCGCACCAGAAACCGCGCGCCGCGTCTTCCGTGGAGCCGAACCAATACACGGCATGATCTACTTCACCCCTTTCGGCGCGGAAGCATATGCCGCACTGGGCTTTACACACCCTCGAATGGGCTACTTCGCTTCGCGGTCTGCGCCCATGGGCGCAGTAGCGGCTGAAGTCACCATCGCTACGTTCTTCAACTTCAACCCCGAACTGGTACACGCGGTGCTGCCGGAAGCCTGGACAATCGCCACCCCCGAACAGATCCTCACCGCTCGACTCGACGCTGTCGACCGTTCGCTGCGCAAGGCCTGGGGAGAACATGTCGACGGCACCGAAGTTCGCGAAGCTGCCGAACTCGCACGTCGAGCCGCGGAACGCGCCTGCAACAGACCACAAGGGCGACCCCTGTTCGGTGGGCACGCATCATTGCCGTGGCCTGAGGAGCCTCATCTCGTGTTGTGGCATGCCCAATCCTTGCTCCGGGAGTTTCGCGGAGATTCTCATGTCGCACTTCTTCACGCCGAGGGACTCAACGGTGTCGAAGCGTTGGTAGTCCACGCCGCAACCGGTGATGTTCCTGCTGCTGCTCTGCAAATGAGCCGGGCATGGGACAACGATCAGTGGGCGGAAGGCGTCGAAAGTGTGCGGGCGCGTGGATGGCTCGAAGACGGCCCCGAGCTTCACCTGAACGAGGTGGGTCGCGATCGCCGAAAGCGGGTTGAGCATCAGACCGATGTGCTGGGGTCGTACCCGTACGAGGCGATCGGAGAGACCGGATGCAGTCGACTGATCGAAATCTCGGAACGTCTCTCCGGTGAAGTGATCGATGCAGATCTCGGATTTCCGGCAGCACTGGCAGCACGTCGCCGATTGCGTGCGTGACAGCAGGTCGTGAGTGTCGAACGTGGCTGGTGGTGATACGACGAGGGTGTCACCACCAGCCCCTTCACACAATTATCGCCGAAGTCGGCTGCGCCCCAATCTGCACAGTGAGAAGGCATCCGGATGAGACTGCCGTTGTGCCGAATTCTCCCGCGGGATGGGTCAAGATGGCTAGATGTGGAAACAGGCACTCGGGTTTGCTTTGTTCGGTGCGACCGTTGCCATCGTCACGGCGGCGCTGACACAGGGATCGGCACAGGCGTCCGCCACGATCACCCTCTTTTCGGGTGGCACCACAATCTCGGGCTTCGCGGGTGAATCGCAATGGACCTGGCCCATCGAGGCTGCGGTGATCGGCGCCCTTCTGGGCGCGCTGACCGGGTTCGTGCTCCGCCTCGCGGGCGTGCGAATCTCCGGAGGCCAGGACAATCGAATGGTTCCAACTGTGGTAGCAGGCCTCGCAGGCGTCACGCTTGGGTTGACGCCCCTGTTGGTCTTGATCGGCATGGCATTCACCGGGTCGATTGATATCGGATGGTCCCCGCTCCTGGTCTATGCCGTCAGCGGTCTCCTGGCGTATGGCATTTCGGTCGCCGCCGTGTTCGGAGTCCTCCGCGCTGCCGGGGATCGACTTACTGTTCGCACGACGCGAGCGGTGGCGGCGATGCTTCCGGTCGGGGCGTTGGCGGCGACGACTGTAGGTGTCGGTACTGCGTGGAGGCTGGGCTTTTCCACCACCACTCCCACCTGGATCGCGGTCGTACTGCTGGTGGTGCTCGTATTGGCCGTGACGTTCGTTGCGGCCCGGGCGTGGGCTCTACGGATGCAGGCTCGTGACTTTCCAGAAGTGGCATAGGCGGTGGAACGATTGATTCCGACGGGCGCATCGAGATGAGGGGCGAGCGAATCTTCGCGGGACTCGTCGTCGGCCTTCTGCTCTGGCTGTTCGGCTATCTGCCGTTGGTACTCCTGTGGCAACATTTCGCAGATGTCCCGCAGCCGCAGCTGTATCCGAACCGTTCGTTCACGTCGTTCGGGCCCAACCCGCCACCGCTCACCTACTGGATAAGTTGGGCGGCGCCTGCCGCCGTGTTCGTCTTGCTCGGACTTATGACTATTCCCAGTCGTACCGGCCGGCAATTTGCATTGCCATTGGTGCTCGCGTTCCTGCCGGTCGCGGCAATGGTGGCGTGGTTCTGGATCTCGATGGAACTGTTCTTCAGCCCCGACTGATCACTCACTCGGCTGCGTATCGCGAACCCCACTGCGCGCACGCGCAATGGCGCCCTTGTTGCGCAATGCGATCCCCTGATGCACCGCAGCAAGTACCAATGCCAGCACTGCAGCAGGGAGGCTCCCCACCATCGACAGCAGAGAAGGCATATCAGAGCTGAAAGCGGTAAAGAAACCCAGTACTGCAGCGCAAAGCATTGTCGCCGAGACGATCCAGGAAACTAATGGTCGTGGGATCACGGCTGGAATAACGCACAGAGCCACCGGAAACGCCAGCACCAAGAAGAGCTCCCGCCCGAAATAGTCGTGAATCGAGCGGTAACAATCGGCAGAACTGAGCGGGCCGAGGCCTATTTCGCAATCGGTGATCTCGTACAGCGGCCACTGTGCCGTCGCGGATCCCAGAATCCCGGTGGCGACCGCCAATACAACCCACGCGATCCGAATCCCAATCATACGAAGAGATCATGCCAGTAGGCGAAATTGCGCTCCGGAGAAGAAAGCAATTACGACTCGAACTGCGTGGAAGGTCGATACCGTCAACGCTAATCAAAGAATGGATCAAACTATGTTGATCGCATGGGGAGCACTGGCGCTTGCCACTGGTGCCCATATCTATGGCGCTCGCCTCGCAACTCACGGCGACTACGGGCGGAGATTACCTCTCTCGGTAGGACCGACCTCCTCGCGAGCGGCACAACATGTCCGACGTGCTCAACTCACGGGCTGGGTATCGAGCTTGATCGGAGCATCTGCCATCGTCGACAACTATTGGGAGACAGCACCTCTCTTGAGTGCGGGTATCGCAGTCGCTGTACTCGGAGTAGTTAACGGCCTACCGAGTTTGATTGTCACCATGATGCACAATCGACGGCCGCAACAGGGTTGAAGTTTTCGATTATGTTTTGTGGAAGGGTGCTTGCATGGCAACACAACCGCATGGCCAGTCCATAACCCCGGCGTGGAAAGTATTCACGGCCATCGGTTTTGCAGGTGTTGTGGGCGCTGCCGTGACGTACTTCCGAGACGGGTGCACTTTGGCGATCATTGGCGGGATGGTCATCCTCGCGATTGGTCTGCCGCTTACTGTCTGGTCCATCCTGCGAATGCTGCGTGAGAATCGAGGACATCGCCTTCACTGGTGGAGAACACCGCCGGTCAATCCGAGGAACGTCGACCTGTCTCGTGCTGTCGGCATTCCGACTACAATTTTCGGTGCACTGACCATCTGGCTGAATACAGCAGGTTCGGCGCCGTGGTGGTTGGCAGCAATCTTTACCGCCATTCTGATCGCGCTCTTCGGAGTAACCGTTGCCGTTCACAATATTCGCCTCAGTCAGCGAACCTGAGCTAGCCTTCCGCGCATGCCGGTTTCCGCGAGTGTCCGTGCGCGCCTTCGCTCCCACTTGCATCCAGACGACGAGATCCACTACGCGTTTCCAGCAGACGTTCTGATGAGCGCGAAACCGAGTGTGTTTGTCGTGGTGAGCCGAAAGGCGATCACCGTCTTCTCGACGAGCTTTCGGTCCAGAAAAGTACCGAGGTCGATCCTCACCCAGTTTCCGAGAATGACCGTCCTCGGCCCGGTCGATACTGCGTCCACGCCGCACTTCACTGCGGCGGGCATAACGTACGAGATCGACGAAGAATATGTTGCAGTCGTGAACGCTGCCGACGCGGAGATCACGTCACCGCAGGACTTCCCGCATGATCCGTTGCCGAAACTTTGAAGGCACAAACAAAAAGGCAGTTTCTCATTTCTGAGAAACTGCCTTTTTGATCTAACTTCGGTCGGGCTGACAGGATTTGAACCTGCGACCACTTGACCCCCAGTCAAGTGCGCTACCAAGCTGCGCCACAGCCCGTCCCACGCCCTTGTTTCGGGCGCTTGGAAAGATTACATCAGGGACGGGCCGAAGTACCAATCGGCTGGTCAGAGCCGTTTCAGTACCGAATTGGACGCAGAATCAGCGGCCCTTACGATCACGCTTCTCGCGCACTCGGACGGATACGCGGATCGGGCTGCCGTCGAAGTTGAACTCTTCACGCAGACGCCGCTCGATGAAGCGGCGGTAGCCGGCCTCGAGGAAGCCCGTGGTGAAGAGAACGAATGTCGGCGGGCGTGTGCTTGCCTGCGTCGCGAACATGATGCGAGGAAGGCGACCACCACGCATCGGAGGCGGCGTTGCTGCCACAACTTCCTTGAGCCAGGTGTTCAGGCGACCCGTGGGGATGCGCTTGTCCCAGGACTCGAGAGCCGTGTCGAGAGCCGGCACGAGCTTCGCCACGGCGCGACCGGTGTGGGCGGAGATGTTGACTCGCTGAGCCCACGGAACGCGGACCAGATCGCGGTCCACTTCCTTGTCCAGCATGAGTCGACGGTCCTCGTCCACGAGGTCCCACTTGTTGAATGCGATCACCAATGCACGACCCGTGTCGGCCACCATGCTCAGAACACGCAGGTCCTGCTCGGTGATCGGCTCGTGTGCGTCGATGAGCAGGATCGCGACCTCAGCGGCCTCGATCGCGCTCTTCGTACGCAGCGACGCATAGAACTCGGCACCGCTGGCATGGCTGACACGCTTGCGCAGACCAGCCGTGTCGACGAAACGCCAAGGGCGCCCGCCGAGTTCGACGATGGAGTCGACGGGGTCGACGGTGGTGCCGGCAACATTGTGCACGACGGACCGCTCGTCACCGGACAGCTTGTTGAGCAAGCTGGACTTTCCGACATTCGGCTTTCCGACGAGAGCAACACGACGCGGACCGCCGCCGGGGATACCTTCACGCGGGGTTTCCGGCAGCTTCTCGAGAACCTCGTCGAGCAGGTCGCCGGTGCCGCGGCCGTGGGTCGCACTCACGGAGTACGGCTGACCGAGGCCCAAGGACCACAGTGCTGCAACCTCGGACTCGGTGCGTCCGTCGTCCACCTTGTTGGCAACGAGGATGACCGGAGTCTTCGAGCGGCGAAGCACGCGAGCCACAGCTTCGTCCGTCGCGGTAGCGCCGACAACGGCGTCGACGACCAGGAGAATGGCGTCAGCCGTTCCCATGGCCAACTCGGCCTGCCGGGCAACGGCCTGCTGAAGACCCTTTGCGTCGGGCTCCCATCCGCCGGTGTCCTGGACGAGGAAGCGTCGTCCGGCCCAGTTCGCCTCGTACGAGACACGGTCACGGGTAACGCCGGGGATGTCCTCGACTACCGCTTCACGACGGCCGATGATGCGGTTGACGAGTGTCGACTTGCCGACGTTCGGTCGACCGACAACAGCCAAGGTCGGGACGGCAATGTGCGCTTCGCCTTCGCCGTCCGCTTCGAGATCGGCGTAATCCCACTCCGATTCCTCGGACCAAGTTCCGTCACCGGCATATTCGGTTACCAGATCGTCGCTCACTGCACTGCTCCAGTTCTGTCGCTGACCACCAACAGCAACTTGGCGATCACATCTTCAATTCCCAATTCGCTCGTATCCACCAGAATGGAATCCTCGGCAGGGCGCAACGGCGACACTGCCCGAGTCGAATCGAGATGGTCACGGCGCTGCACATCAGCCAGCACCGCTTCATAATTGTCTTCACGGCCTTGGCCGATATTCTGCGTATTGCGCCGTGCCGCACGGGTTTCCGCCGATGCGGTCAAGAAGATCTTGACGTCTGCATCGGGGAGTACGACGGTTCCGATGTCGCGACCTTCCACGACGATCCGCTCCGCACCGGCCGCCAACTCACGCTGAGTGGCGACCAGCAGGTCGCGAACTTCGGGTACAGCCGACACCGCGGAGACAGCCTTGGTTACCGCGTCGCCGCGGATCTCCTCGCTGACGTCCGCGCCGTCGAGATGCACCTGCTCGCTGCTCGGATCGGTACCGATGGACCATGGCAACGCCGCAACGGCGGCCGTGATCGCGGCGGAATCCGCCAGATCGATTCCCTGACGCAGCACGTGCAGGGTCGCGATCCGGTAGATGGCTCCGGTGTCGAGGTAGCGAGCGCCCAAACGCTGCGCCAACGCGCGAGAGACGCTGGACTTGCCGGTTCCGGACGGTCCGTCCATAGCGACTACCAGCGGCATGGACGAATCGGTCACAGGCCGACCGCCTCGTACAGTCCACCGACCTCGCTACGTCCGAGGACGCGCTGCGTTCCCGGACGCTGATCGCCGAGAGCGACAACTCCGACGTTGGTGCGTACCAGGCGGACAACGGGGTGACCGACGGCATCGAGGAGGCGACGCACGATGTGCTTACGGCCCTCGTGCAGTACGAGCTTGACGAGCGTCTTGCCCTCGTTGATCTCGAGCACGGTGAACGCGTCCACCTTGGCCGGACCGTCATCGAGAGTGACACCGTCACGCAGCTGCTTGCCGGTGCTGCGCTCGACAACGCCGTGAACCGTGGCGAGGTACGTCTTCGGAACCTCGAACGACGGGTGCATCAGGCGGTGAGCCAAGTCACCGTCGTTGGTGAAGAGAAGCAAGCCTTCGGTGTCGGCGTCGAGACGGCCGACGTGGAAGAGCCGCTGACCCGACTGAACGCGCTCGGAGACGATGTCACCGACGCACGGACGACCGAGATCGTCGGACATGGTGCACTGCCAGCCACGCGGCTTGTTCATCGCGAGGTAGACGAGGTCCTTCTGCACGACGACGCGGACGCCGTCGACACGAACCACTGCGTTCTCGGGGTCGACACGCAGACCCTGTTCGACCACGATGCGGCCGTCGACCTCGACGCGACCCTGATCGATCAGTTCTTCAGCTGCACGGCGTGATGCGACGCCGGCCTGAGCCAGCACCTTCTGCAAGCGGACGCCGTCGCCCTTCGGCGGGCCGTCGTGCTTGGTGATCTCGGCATGCTGATGACGCGCCGGCTTGGCGTTGGAGACCAACGGGTTCTGAGAGACGACGCGCTGCGGCTTCTCGGTCTTCGGCTTGCCACGCTTGTTGGTCGCCGGCGGTGTCGGGGCTGCCGGGCGCTTGCGCGGAGGTCCGTCGAACTTGGACCCACGAGGTGCGTTCGACCATGCGCCGCCGCGAGGAGCGTCGGGGCGTGCGCCGCGCTGATCGTCACTACGACGGTCAGCGCCGCCACGCGGTGCGCGACGGGCGTCGACGTGGGGAGTACGACGGTCGTCGCTGCGGGGTCCGCGCCGATCGTCGTTGTAACCGCCACGGCGGTCGTCCATACGTGCGGGGCGACGGTCATCGCTGCGCGGCGGGCGACGGTCATCGCTGCGCGGCGGGCGACGGTCATCGCTGCGCGGCGGGCGACGGTCATCATTGAATCCACCGCGACGGTCGTCCATGCGGGGACGGTCGGATCCGGCGTTGCGGTCGTATCCAGAGGTACTGCGGGAAGTGTTGCTGCGTCCACCACGGGGCGCTTCGCTACGTGCGCCGCGGGGGGCGTCGCTGCGACCACCACGGGGGGCATCGCTGCGTGCGCCGCGGTTGTCGCGGGAGTTGTTACGGTCCGGTGTGCCATCTCGGCGAGCGGGATTGTTCACTTTTTTCCTGTCAGTTTTCTACTGTTTCCCGAGCGTGGTCGGGTCTTTCTCGGTGCTGACGAGCGCCGGAATTCCGGTCAGTCGTCGACTTCGGTGTCCACTACGTCAGCGGGCACGTCTGCCTTGTTCATTCTCGCAAATCGCGGATCGGATTCCAGGCTTTCGCTGATGTCGTCGATGAGATCGACATCAGGCAAGAGCGGGGCCAACTCCGGGAGCTCGCTGAGCGAGGCCAGGCCGAGCCGTTCGAGGAACAGTTCGGTCGTGGAGTACCGTGTCGCGTTGGTGTCCGGGTCAGGCCCGGCTTCCGCGATCAGTCCGCGGGCAAGGAGGGTGCGTACCACCCCGTCCACGTTGACGCCTCGTACCGCACTGATCCGCGCACGAGTCAACGGTTGACGGTATGCGACTACGGCCAAAGTTTCCAATGCCGCCCTGGTCAATTTGGTGCGTGCGCCGTCCAATAGCAGCTTTTCCACGTACGGGGCAAACTCTTGTCGCGTGTACAGACGCCATCCGTCGCCCGCGTAGCGAAGGTCCATTCCGCTGCCGCGAGCGGTCAATGCGGCCGACATCGACGTCAGGCGTTCTTCGACTCGTTCCGGCGCGGTTCCGGTGACAGATGCGAGTTGGTTCACTTCGGCCGGCGAATCCACGACAAGCAGAAGCGACTCCAGCACTGCGTCGAGTTGATCGTCGTCGAGTTCGAAATCGGGGGCGGAATCTTCGGACTCCGAGGCGTGTTCGGTAGGCTCGATCATCTCGTCTAGCTGCGAAGACTCTGGTTCCGTCGGCTCGGCGTTCATCCGTAGTCCTCCTCTGTGACCGGCGCGGCCGGGTCGTCTCCGGTCCAACTCACCATCAGCGGTCCGAGTGCTTCGGGTTGCTCGAACACAATGACCTGCCGGCGATACAACTCGAGCAACGCGAGAAATCTTGCGACTATCTCGACGGTGATCTCACACTCGGCAACGAGGTCCCCGAAGGGTGTCCACTCCCCTATGCCTCGCTCGCGCAGCAACTCGAGAATTCGCTCGGCCTGCTCGGGTATCGAGATATTGGACACATGGAGGTGATCGAGGCCCACCGTCGGCACCGGACGTGGTGTGAACACAGTCGCCGCGATCTCCGCAAAACGCTGAGGGTCGACGCCCAACAACACCTCGGGCAGGAGTTCGGTGAACTGATCCTCGACGGCAACCGAGCGCGGATAGCGCCGCAGCGCTGCTTCCTCCAACTCACCGAACAGCGCCGCAACTTGTTTGTACGCCCGGTACTGCAGCAGTCGCGCGAAGAGAAGGTCGCGGGCTTCGAGTAGCGCCAGATCCTCCGCGTCCTCGACCTGCCCGGCGGGCAACAGCCTTGCGGCTTTCAGATCCAGAAGCGTGGCCGCGACGACCAGAAACTCTGTTGTCTGATCGAGGCCCATCGCACTGCCGAGTTCCTTGGTGTATGCGATGAAATCGTCCGTGACGGTGTGCAGGGCGACTTCGGTGACATCGAGTTGCCGTTGATTGATCAGGTTCAACAGCAGATCGAACGGGCCTTCGAAGTTCCTGAGAGTGACTCGGAAACCGGCAGCCTTGGCTGCGGTCTGAGCGTCGGTCGGCACGTTCGGGTCGATCGAATCCGGCTCGACTTCGACCGAATCTTCTTGCGATGCAATCAGTTCCACTAACGACCAGACCGGTGAATGACCTCGCGGGCCAATGCTCTATATGCCTCGGCCCCAGCCGATTTCGGCGCCCACGTCGTGATCGGCTCACCGGCGACGCTGGTTTCGGGGAATCGAACGGTGCGGTTGATCACCGTGTCGTAGACGACGTCGCCGAACACCTCGACGACGCGTGCCATCACCTCACGGGCGTGCAGGGTCCGAGCGTCGAACATCGTGACGACGATGCCGGCCAACTCGAGCTTCGGATTGAGACGGTCGTGCACCTTTTCGACGGTGTCGTTGAGGAGTGCCAGGCCGCGCAGGCTGAAGTACTCGCATTCCATCGGAATGATGACCGAATCGGCGCAGGCCAACGCATTCACGGTGAGCAGGCCAAGCGACGGCTGGCAGTCGATGAGCACGTAGTCGTACCGATCGAGAACAGGGTGCAACACGCGTCCCAAGGTCTGCTCACGCCCGACCTCGGTGACCAATTGGATCTCGGCGGCCGAAAGGTCGATATTGCTGGGGAGCAGGTCGAGGCCGTCTACCCGGGTTCGCATCAGCACGTCGTCGATGGACACACGTGGTTCGACCAGAAGGTTATGGACGGTCAGTTCGAGGTCGTGATGCTGAACGCCCAGTCCGGCAGACAACGCGCCTTGCGGATCGAGATCCACCAGGAGCACTCGACGACCGTATTCAGCCAACGATGCACCCAGGTTGATGGTCGACGTCGTCTTGCCGACGCCGCCCTTCTGGTTGCACATCGCGATGATCATCGCGGGTCCGTGGTGCGCCAACGGTGTCGGTTGGGGCACCTCGCGGACCGGTCGACCTGTCGGGCCGAGTTCTTCCGCGGAAACGGTGAGGGTTTCCGCAGGTGGAGAGGCTACTGGCGTCGTATCTATTTCGAACATCGCCTCTGGTTCGGAGGGTACAGCTGGTGCTGATTCGTTCACGCGCTCGAAGAGTTGGGCATTGACATGCGGCGGCGCGGACTCCGCCGCTGGTGGCTGCGATGTCGACACGGTCCGATGCTCCCCTACTCTTTCGGCGGTTGCTCTCGGCGCCGGCAAACCCCCGAAACTGCGGTGGAGGCCGCTCGCGCTCCTTGAACGCTACCGCTTACATCACCGAATGGTCTCGCAGACACGCATGAGCCAACCAACCCCTAACGGGCACGCGGGTGTGCCTGAGCCCACACTTCGCGCAACGCGGTGACGGTGACCAGTGTGTAGATCTGCGTCGTGGTTACCGAAGCGTGACCGAGAAGTTCCTGCACGACGCGTACGTCCGCGCCGCCGTCGAGCAGGTGTGTGGCAAACGAGTGCCTGAGCGTGTGGGGTGAGACGTCCGCCTTGATCCCGGCCGACGCCGCCGCATCCTGAAGTATCTGCCACGCGCTTTGACGCGAGAGGCGTCCACCGCGCGCGTTGAGAAAGAGGGCAGGAACACCGCGCGTCGCCAGGCTGGGGCGCCCGCGGACGAGATACGCGTCGACGGCGGCGATCGCCGGCCTGCCGACGGGGACGATCCGCTGCTTGCCGCCCTTGCCCTTGAGCAGCACGGAACGAGTTTCGGTATCGATGTCGTCGACGTCCAGATCGATCGCCTCGGTGATTCGCGCTCCGGTCGAGTACAGGAGCTCGAGCAGAGCGCGATCCCGCAGGTCGCGGGGCCCGTCACCGGCCGCACCGCCACCCGAAGCGTCGAGCAGGGCGATCACGTCGTCGAGAGGCAGGGCCTTGGGCAGCTTGCGTCCGGGCGTCGGCGGCTTGACCGTTCGGGCCACGTCGACGCTGACCAGACCTTCGGCGGCGGAAAACTTGTGGAATCCGCGAACCGCGATCAGGGTGCGTGCTGCCGAACTGGCCGCCAATGGTACGACGCCGGAATCTTTGTCACCCAGGCGCAGATGTGTCACGAATTCGGTGACGTCGTTCTCCGTCACGCCCGCGACGTCGTCGATGCCGCGTCCGTGCAGGTACTCCGCGTACCGATTCAGGTCGCGGCGATAGGAAAGTAGAGTATTGCGCGCAGATCCTCGCTCGACCGCTAGATGGTCGAGATACGAGTCCACCTGTCGGGCAAGCACTTCAGGCTCGCGACTTGCGTTCTCCGAATGCGCGAGGACGATCGGGCCACGGTGCGTCGGCGGGGCGCAGCGGCTTGCCCGTCGCGCGTGCGGTGGCGATCGCGAGAATGCCTGATACCGCTGTGGCATTGACGATGTCGCCGCGTAGCGCCATGTCGACGGCGTCGGCGAGCGGAACCCGCGAAATCTCGAGATCGGCTTCTTCGTGTTCGGGATCGTCGCGCTCCACCTCGTGCAACCCCTCGGCGAGGAAGACGCGAACCGCCTCGTCCGTGAACCCGGGTGAGAGAGCGACATCGACCAGCACCGACCACCGATCGGCGCCGAGTCCGGTTTCTTCGCCCAGCTCGCGCGCTGCCGCCTCGACCGGGCTCTCCCCCGCAGCGTCGAGCAGACCGGCAGGGATTTCCCACAACCGGTGCCCGAGCGGGTGACGGTACTGGTGAATCAGCACCAGGTTGTCGTGCTCGTCCAGTGCCACGACGGCAACGGCGCCGTGGTGTTCGACGACTTCCCGATCGGCACGCTGACCACCAGGCATCGCAACGGTGTCGACGCGCAACGCGATGATCGCGCCGGTGTAGACCGTCTTGGAGCCGAGGGTGTCGAATTCGTGCCGACCGGGATCGCTCATGTGCGGCTAGACCTTTTCCACGTTCTCGACTGCAGCGTCGAGCGCCGTCTCGGTGGCGGCGGTGTCGATCTTCTCGTCACCGTGGACGTCGACGGGCAGGCGCTCTTCGAGCTTGTACGTCAACGCTGCTTCGACGAAGGCGGCGAACAGCGGATGCGGGCGTGTCGGGCGGCTCTTGAGCTCCGGGTGTGCCTGGGTGGCAACGAAGAACGGATGCTGCTCACGCGGGTACTCGACGAACTCGACCAGGTGGCCGTCCGGTGAGGTTCCGCTGAACTGCAAGCCGGACTTGGCAATCCGGTCGCGGTAGGTGTTGTTGACCTCGTAACGGTGACGGTGACGCTCGGAGACGTCCTCGGTTCCGTAGGCCTGAGCGACGACGGAACCCTTAGTCAGCACGGCCGGGTAAGCACCCAGACGCATGGTGCCACCGAGGTCGGCGTCACCGGCGATGACGTCTTCCTGATCAGCCATCGTCGAGATGACCGGATGCTTGGTGTCCGGCTCGAACTCGGCCGAGTTGGCATCGTCGAGGCCGACGCTACGAGCAGCTTCGATGACGACGCACTGCAGACCCAGGCACAGACCCAGCAGCGGCAGCTTGCGCGAACGTGCGAAACGGATCGCGCCGAGCTTGCCTTCGATGCCGCGGATGCCGAAGCCGCCGGGGATCAGAACACCGTCGACGTCACCGAGAGCGGCCTGCGCTCCGGCTTCGGTCTCACAGGCGTCCGACGGGACCCAGGAGATCTCGACCTTGGACCGGTTCGCGAATCCACCGGCGCGCAGTGCCTCGGTGACGGAGAGGTATGCGTCGGGCAGGTCGACGTACTTGCCGACCAACGCGACCCGCACGGTCTCACGCGGCTGGTGAACACGATCGAGGAGGTTGCCCCACACGGTCCAGTCGACGTCGCGGAACGGGAGACCGAGCTGGCGAACGACGTAGGCGTCGAGGCCCTCACGGTGCAGAACCTTCGGGATGTCGTAGATCGAGGGAGCGTCGGGCGTCGAGATGCAGGCGTCGACGTCCACGTCGCACATCAGGGCGATCTTGTTCTTGAGGCCCTGCGGAACGTCACGATCGCAACGAAGGATCAGCGCGTCGGGCTGAATGCCGATGCTGCGCAACGACGCAACCGAGTGCTGCGTGGGCTTGGTCTTGAGTTCTCCGGAGGGGCCGAGGTACGGCACGAGGGAGACGTGCAGGAAGAAGACGTTGTCGCGGCCGACGTCGTGGCGGACCTGGCGAGCGGCTTCGAGGAAGGGCTGCGATTCGATGTCGCCGACGGTGCCACCGATTTCGGTGATCACGACGTCCGGGCGGTGTCCCTGCAGATCCGGACCGCTCATCTCGAGGATGCGACGCTTGATCTCGTCGGTGATGTGCGGGATGACCTGAACGGTGTCGCCGAGGTACTCGCCGCGGCGTTCCTTGGCGATGACCGTCGAGTAGACCTGGCCGGTGGTGACGTTCGCCTGGCCGGAGAGGTCACGGTCGAGGAACCGCTCGTAGTGTCCGACGTCGAGGTCGGTCTCGGCACCGTCTTCGGTGACGAAGACCTCGCCGTGCTGGAAGGGGTTCATGGTGCCCGGATCCACATTGAGATAGGGATCGAGCTTCTGCATGGTCACGCGCATTCCCCGCGCGGTCAACAACTGTCCCAGGCTCGAGGCGGTCAAACCTTTGCCGAGCGAGGAAGCTACACCTCCGCTGACGAAGATGTGCTTGGTGGCGGTACGCGTGTTAGTGCGTGACTGTGGCAAAGGGGCTCCCGTGACGACTGTGCAGGGCTTGGTCTGATGAAGCATGCTGGGGCCTGCCGACCCACGGGATTTCACGGTAACACCTATCGGGGGTCGGTGCCTACAACGCGCCGACTTTCCGCCCCCGATGTGACCGGCGTATCAATACCGGGGTGTTCAGTTGGTGGGTGCGCCGACGGTGACCGCCGCCGCTCCCGGTCCCGTGCCGTAGCGGCCGGCGCCGCCGTTCAACTGTTCCTGCAGCGCCAACGGCGTGGTGATCTTGCCCGACTCCCGATCGATGTTGTCGATGGTCGTCAAGCCCGCTGAGAGCGCCGCGTCCGCACGAGCGACGGCAACCGGACCACTGCCCTCGGCCGAGCCAGGCCGGCCCGCGAGAATCGTTCCTGCGCCGCGTCCGTCGAGAGCACCAGCGAACCGGGCGATGACGGCGCCGCGGTTACCGGTGGCTGCGTCGGATTCACTCTTGTTGTCGCCGGTGAGAACCACCGCGAGTTGAGCCGGCTTGACCGCTCCGTCGTCGTAGCTGATGAAACCGGCGCTACGCAGCGAGTCGAGCGCGAGATTCATCTCGTCCGGAGTGCTCTGCGGCTCGCTGTTCTGCCCGTTGAGAAGCAGAACCGAACCGAGCAGATCACCCGCGAGACTGCCCTGATCGACCGCACCGGTCTTGAGTGTGATGCCCGCAGGGATGACATTGGTGACGACGGTCCGCAAGCGGTCACCGCCCGTGGCGTCGACAAACGAATCGGTGAGCGAGACGCGTCCGGTCACGGCGCCACCGGCGGCAGTGACGAGTCGATTGACACCGTCGAGATCACCGGGATCGGCGTCCGGTGCCGTGATGACGACGACGGTGCGACCAGCGAGACTGTCACGCACGACGCGACCGCCGACAGCAGCATCGAAGCCGTCCGCGGAATTGAGTTGCTGCTGAAGCTGATTGGACTGTTGATTGAGGTCTTCGATCTCGTTCTGCAGGTCCGCCTTGTCGTCGCGCAGACCCGAAAGCAATCCACTGGACAGCATTCCGGAACCGAGCACCACGCCGATCGCGAGTGCCAGGAAGATTGCCGCTATGGAAATTGCATGTTGACGCATCGAAATCACTTGAAGAGCCCCTGAACCCACAGCGCGAAGCTGTTCCACGTTGCGATTGCCCAGTCGAGAACTTCACTACCGGCATTGGACACGACCAGGGCGACGATCACTGCCACCAGGGCGGCGAGCACCAGGAGCGCGATCGCGCCGCCGGACACTCGACTTCGATACAGCGTTGCCACAGCCTTGGCGTCGACCAGTTTCGGTCCCACCTTGAGCCGAGTCATGAACGCCGACGGATTGCTTTCACGACGCCCACGGTCGAAGAACTCGTCCAAGGACACCACGTTGCCGACCGTCACGATCAGTGAAGCTCCGTGGTGATCGGCGAGCAGCAGCGCAAGGTCGGTCGGTGAGCAGGTCGCCGGGAACGTCATCGCCCCGATCCCGAGATCCTGGATTCGGGAAAGCCCCGCCGCATGACCGTCCTGGTCTGCGGGCAGAACAACTTCCGCGCCGGACTTGAGGGTGGAACTGGTGATCTCTTCCGGGTCGCCCACGATCAGATCGGGGCGGTATCCGGCCTTGCTCAACACGTCCGCACCTGCACCGACACCGATCAGGATCGGCGAATACTCCTTGATGAAGGGCTTGAGGTTCTTCAGATCGGCCTCGTGTTCGGGTCCGTCGGAGACGACCACGACGTGGCGATCCTTCAAGTCGATGTCGATGTCCGGAACACCGATTCCGTCGATCAGCAAAGGACTTTCGGTGCGGATGAACTCGATGGTGTTACCCGAGAACGCTTCCAGGTGATCGACCAGGCCGGTCTTGGCCTCGATCATCCGATCGGAGATCTCGGCCTCGGTCTGCTCTTCGCCCTTGACGAGGCTCTTCTCGCCGTTGAAGATCTCGCCCTCGTGCAGGCGGATCTTGCTGCCGTCCTTGACGTTCTTGAAGACGTCACCGTCTACGGCATCGATCAGAACGATGTCGTTGGCGACGATCACTTCCGGTCCGAGGTTGGGGTACCGCCCCGAAATCGACGGCGACGCGTTGACCACGGCCATGACTCCGGCTTTCACCAGAGCATCGGCGGTCCGGCGATCGATGTCGACTTCGTCGAGGATCACGATGTCTCCAGGACCGACGCGGCGTAGAAGCTTCGCCGTGTTCCGATCGGCCCTGGCGATGCCACTGATCCCAGGCAAGGATTCGGTGTTACGTGAGAGCAATCCGGGCATCTTCATGGCTTCGATGATGAACCTGAAACCGCGTTGACCGGTGGAGGCGCGCCGACAACTACCACATCAGTCACACCAACACCACAGAACCTTCAATCTGTGACGCGGGCCGCATTCGCGATCTCGAGCAGTTCTTCGGCGTGCGCACGACCGGTCTCGGTGTCGTCCAGCCCTGCCAACATACGGGCCAATTCGACCACCCGATCCGAATCCGACAAGGTCCGCACGCCACTGCTCACCACGCCGCCTTTGTCGTCGACCTTGTCCACCACGAGGTGGGTGTCGGCAAACGCAGCAACCTGCGGAAGGTGGGTGACGACGATAACCTGATGCGTACGAGCAAGTTTCGCCAATCGGCGGCCGATCTCGACAGCAGCGCGACCACCGACCCCCGCGTCCACTTCGTCGAAAACCATCGTCGCACCGGTGTCGCTACCAGCGAGAACAACCTCGAGCGCCAGCATGACGCGTGACAGCTCGCCACCGGAAGCGCTCTTGCTGATCGGAAGTGACGGTGCCCCGCTGTGCGCAGACAGACGGAATTCCACCTCGTCGACGCCGGCAGACCCGGCATGAAGGTCTACTCCCCCGACGCTGAGCGGCGCCGAGTCCTGCGGGCCGGCAGGCTGCGAGCGCACAGTCACCTCGAAACCCGCACGTCCCATCGCCAGACCGGCGAGTTCCGCGCTGACGGCTTTGGCGAGCTTTGCCGCTGCCTTGACTCGCGCGGCGCTCAGCTTTGTGGCGGCTTCCGCGGTGAGGCCAGCCGTCTCCTCGACCTGCTTGGCCAACAGCGACAACGCATCCGACGACACGTCGAGTTTGGACAGACGAGCGCGAGCGGTATCTGCCCATTCGAGAACACCGTCGACATCGGCGGCGTACTTGCGAGTCAGAGTCTTCAGTTCCGATTGCCGCGACAGCAGCGAGTCCAGAGCACCCGGGTCTGCGGGCAGCCCGGACAGATAGGTGTTCAGGTCACCGGCAACATCGGTGACGACGGCAATAGCGTCGGCCAACCGGGAACCGAGGCCGTCCAGATCTGCGTCGGTGACCGACTCGATACGCGCCCGCGCTTCGGACATCAGGTCTAGCGCCGGCATGACCCCGACGTCGCCGCTTGCCATGTCGTCACTACCGGCGAGCGCAGCGTGCGCCCCTTCCGCAGCCGAGCGGAGCGAATCGAGTTCACTGAGTCGTCGAACTTCGGCAACTATCGCCGTGTCCTCGCCTGGCTCGGGTGCCACGCCGTCGATTTCGTTGAGCGCGAAGGTCAACTGATCTGCTTCTTGCGCCAGTTCACGAGCCTTCGACGTGCGTTCGATCAACTCCGAACGAGCATCGAGCCATTCACGACGGTGTTTGCGGTACCTCGTCAGCAGCGTTCCGATTGCCTTGTCCCCGAAGCGGTCCAGCGCATTGCGTTGCTGGTCGGGACGAAGCAATCGCAGCTGATCGTTCTGTCCGTGGACAGTCAGAAGTGGGTCCGTGAATTCGGAGAGAACTCCCGCCGGCACGCTTCGTCCGCCGAGATGAGCCCGTGAGCGGCCGTCGCTGCCGACTGTCCGGACGGCGATGATGGTCCCGTCCTCGTCGCGCTCGGCGCCGGACGATTCCAGGATTCGGACGATCTCACGCTCGGTGGCCGGTGAGACGTCGTCGGCGATGAATCGTCCTTCGACGACGGCTCGCGACGCGCCCAACCGCACCCGACCGGCATCGGCTCGCGCTCCGCTGAGGAGGTGCAAGCTGGTGACGACCATCGTTTTACCTGCGCCGGTTTCACCGGTCAGGACGGTCAGGCCCTCGTGGAACTGGGCGCTGGCCTCGGAGATCACACCGAGACTGTCGATACGGATCTCTGCGAGCACGATTAAGGCTTCCTTCCTCGCCATCCGGTAACCGGAAGCTCGAACTTGCGAACCATCCGATCAGCGAAGGGCGCAGAGTCCAACCGGACCCACTTGACGGGAGTGGCGCCGCGAACGATCTCGACGCGAGCGCCGGCAGGCAGTTCCAACGTACGACGACCGTCGCAGAAGACCAGGCCGTCGTGGCTACCGGCGACGGTCTCCACCGCGATGATCGAATTCGGGCTGGTGACCAACGGCCGCGCGAACAGCGCATGCGCGTTGCTGGGTACGACGAGCAAAGCTTCGAGTTCGGGCCACACGACAGGGCCGCCTGCGGAAAATGCGTAAGCGGTCGAGCCTGTAGGAGTGGACACGAGAACACCGTCGCAACCGAAGGCAGACACCGGTCGGCCGTCGACTTCGAGGACAACTTCGAGAACTCCCAGACGCGAACGATTCTCGATACTGGCCTCGTTGAGCGCCCACCCGCGATCGATGATCTCGTCGTCCACCCGAATCACAACGTCGAGTGTCATACGGGACTCGACGCGATATTCCTTGCGAACTACCTGTGCGAGCGCCTCGTCGAGATGCTCGGCCTCGGTCTCTGCCAGAAATCCGATCCGTCCGAGGTTGATGCCCAGTACCGGAATGGACGCTTCTTGAGCGAGTTCGGCGGCGCGCAGAAATGTGCCGTCACCACCGAGAACCAGAACTAACTCGCATCCGACGGCAGCATCAGGGCCGGGATGAACAACCGTGACGTCGAGACCCGGCGCAGAGAAGCCCGCGGGTTCCGTCATTGCTTCGATGCGCGAGCTGTCTGCTTCGTCGACGAGGACTCGCAGCCCGATTCCCGCCCGTTCGAAAATCTTCCCGACTCGTTTGGCGGTTTCCGTGATGTCACGTCGACCAGGGTGTGCGACAAGAAGGATCTCGCGCGACTCGCCGTTCGTGACCGCGTTCACTGGGGCCCTTCCTCTACAGCCTTGCGAATCATGTCCTCCACCGAAGGAATTCCCTCGGTGTCCGGCTCGTGATCACCGGGCGAACCTGTCTTTCGAAGCCACAGGAAATACTCGACATTTCCCGACGGACCGGGCAATGGGCTGGCCACAACACCTAACGTCCGCAGACCTACCTTTGCAGCAGCCTCCGACACGTCGAGCACAGCCGAGATTCGCAATTCCGGATCTCGTACGACGCCACCGGCACCGACGCGGTCCTTGCCCACCTCGAACTGAGGCTTGACCATCGGAACCAGGTCCGCGCCGTCAGCAGTACAGGCGACAAACGCCCCGAGTACAAGTTTGAGAGAAATGAACGACAAGTCCGCGACAACGAGATCGACAGTTCCGCCGATGGTCTCTGCATCAATTGCACGAACATTGGTTCGGTCGATGACGTGCACCCGGTCATCGGACTGCAGGCGCCACACCAGTTGTCCGTAGCCGACGTCGACTGCGACAACTTCCTTCGCACCACGCGTCAGCAGAACATCGGTGAACCCACCGGTGGATGCGCCGGCGTCGAGGCAACGGCGACCTTCGACCGTCAATCCTTCGGCACCGAAGGCGTCGAGTGCGCCGATCAGTTTGTGAGCACCCCGCGACGCCCACGAAACTTCCTGCTCCACCTCGACGACCCGAAGTGGCGTTCCGGCTTCGATCGCCGTCGCAGGCTTGGTCGCAACGGCTCCCGAGATGAGAACTCGCCCGGCGGAAATCAGTTCTTGCGCATGATCTCGTGACCGTGCGAGTCCGCGACGGACAAGTTCGGCGTCCACCCGTGCTCTACGTGCCACGTCAAGCCCTGTCCACAGAGGCGAGTGCCTGGACGAGCACCTCGTGTGCCTGTTCCAAAATATGTGCCTTCTGCGGAATCACACCTGCTCCGTGCTGATCGTTCGGATCCTGTTCGATGCCACCGAGGCGCGCCAGCAAACCGTCGACGTCAGAACGTATGCGTTCCGGATCGACGGAAGGGCGTGGCCCGGGCAACGGAGATCCGTTACTCGTGTTTCCGGGGTGCGGTGTCGGCGTGCTCATCGGGCACAACGTTAGTGCATGACTCTCGGTTACGCATACACCCGCACCCCCGCGAGTCGAACACATTTGCGAGAGATCAGACGAGCCAGGATGCAAACAGATCCGCCACGCCGGCATCCGACGCTTCCAGGGTCCGGAACGACGGATTAGCCCATGCGACAGGCGCAACCGCGCGTAGAAGCGACATCTCGTCCCCGACAACCGGGCCGTCGACAACCAGCGCCGACCCGTTCACGGAGACAGACCACTTGGAGTCCGCACCGACCAGCGATTCGACGGCCGGCTGATTGAGCGAATCCAGAGTTGCTGCAATGTAGGTGGGGCGCTGCTCAACCGGAGCCCGCAGTACGTCACCCGGCGTGCTCACACCGGTGAGAACCAACAACGAGTCGATCGAAACAGCGTGTGCGCCTTCGATATCGGTGTCCAAACGATCACCGACCACCAGTGGACGCGAGCACCCACTGCGAGCGAGCGCGTCCTCCATCAGCGGTGCAGCAGGCTTACCTGCCACCAACGGTTCCTGCTTGGTCGCAGCGCGTAGAGCTGCCACCATCGAGCCGTTGCCCAGCACCAAACCCCGCTCCGACGGCAGTGTTGTGTCCAGGTTTGCCGCTACCCACAGCGCACCGGCCCGGATCGCCAAGCACGCCTCGGCAAGGATCGACCAGTTGGTCTCCGTCGAATGTCCTTGAACGACAGCAACCGGAGAATCCGCGAATTCGCGCACCGGAAGCAACCCGACGCGCGTCACCTCGTCGGCCAATGCGTCGGTACCGACGACGAGCACAGCGGCACCGGGTTCGAGACGCTCCGTAAGCAGACGCACTGCCGTCTGAGAACTGGTGACGACACGATCGTCTTCGGAATCGAAACCGAGTTCGGTCAGATGCGCCGACACTGCCGAAGGCGAGCGACTCGCATTGTTGGTCACGTAGTACAAGGCCTGCGTGCCCTGACCGAGAGCGGCCTGGGTGCCGGGAATCGCATGAGCTCCGGCGTACAGAGTGCCATCGAGATCGAGCAAAAGTACGTCGTACTGAGTACGAAGCACGGTCACTGATCTTCTCCGGTCAACTCGGCCACCCGTTCTTCAGCATCCGTGTCACCCTCGAGGTCAGCAGCTGCAGCGTTGAGGAACCACTTCAGTCCGTCTTCGACACGACCAGCTGCAACGAGGGCATCGGCGTAGGCGTAGAACAGCCGAGCCGCAGCTTCACCGGTACGCGCTGCGTCCAGATCCTTGGTCTGCAGTGTGACAACTGCCTGATCGAACTGACCGAGATCCATGCGGGCGCCTGCGACGACGATCCTCAACTCAGACGCCTCGTCGCCCGAAAGCAGGGCAGCCTCGTCGCTACGGCCGAGCTCGATCGCGCGTTCTGGTCGACCCAAACCGCGTTCGCAGTCGGCCATGACAGCGATCAGACCCGGTCCGCCAGCCATTCGACGGGCAGCACGAAGCTCGGAGAGAGCTTCAGCCCATTCACCGGCGTGGTACGCGGTGATTCCGGCAGCTTCACGAACGACCGCAATTCGGCCGGCGCGCTGACGGGCAGCGCGAGCGTGGAGCAGTGCGAGTTCCGGATCTTCGTCGACGAGCTTGCCCGCCATGACGAGGTGACGCGCAACTGTGTTGGCGTTGTCCTTGTCGAGGCTGAGCAGATCCCGACGAACGGCTGGGTCCAACTCCGTGGGCTCTACGTTGTCGGGCAAATCCGGTTCGTCAGGTCGTGCTTGCTGACGGTTGCGGTCGCCATCGCGTCCACGAGGGGTGAACCCACCCTCGCCGCCGCGACGCTGTCCGCCGTTGAATCCGCCGCCGCGGTTACTGTTTCCAGCACCGCCACGGTTGTTGTCTCCGGCACCACCGCGGCGGTCTCCGCCTGCAGCGCCGCGTGATCCACGCCCGTCGTTGTCACGACGGGGGCCACCTGATCGAGGCGCTCCTCCCCCACGGAAGGACCGACGCTCGTCGCCATTCTCCGACACAGTCATTCCTCTCATACAACGCACGAAAGGGGACCCAATATGTTGGGTCCCCTTTCGGTTAACGGGTGTTCGGCGGTGTCCTACTCTCCCACACCCTGTCGAGTGCAGTACCATCGGCGCTGAAGGGCTTAGCTTCCGGGTTCGGAATGGGACCGGGCGTTTCCCCTTCGCTATGACCGCCGTAACTCTATGAAACTGTCACAGTAACCTTCTTCTGATCACCTGGTTTCACCACCCGTCAACACCAGTTTCTGGTGTTGGGGGATGGAGAAACCAGGGTTTCTCATCAGTATCTGTGTGTTGTTTCAGATACCGCACAGTGGACGCGTAGCTTCTTTGTGGTAAGTCCTCGGCCTATTAGTACCAGTCACCTGCATGCATTACTGCACTTCCA